>JBEKWP010000068.1:0-20361 GCA_049512915.1 Candidatus Sulfotelmatobacter sp. | reverse complement strand
AGGCTGGCGGGAAGGTCATCTACCTGGATCCTGCCAAGCCAGCGAAGCTCTCGGGGCTTCCAAAAGCGGACCTCATTTTGATTACCGACATTCATGGCGATCACATGGACCCCGACTCGATTAAGGAAATCAGCAAGGCGGAGACGGAGATTCTGGCTGCGCCGGCGGTGGTCGCGACGGTTACCAGCGCGAAGCCCATTGCTAATGGAGAAACTAAGACTTGGCACGGATGGACGATTGAGGCTATCGCTGCGTACAACCTGAAGCGCGGTCCGGCTCCGGGAAAGTTTTTTCACGACAAGGGGCGTGGGAATGGTTACGTGCTTACCTACGGCGGCAAGCGGTTTTATTTTTCCGGCGATACGGAAGGTGTTCCCGAGATGCGTGCGCTTAAGAACATCGATGTGGCGTTCGTTTGTATGAATCTGCCTTACACCATGCCGCCGGAAGAGGCTGCTGACGCGGTCAAGGCGTTTCATCCGAAGATTGTTATTCCTTATCACTATCAGGGGTCGGATCTTGCTGTGTTTCAAAAAGGATTGGAAGGCACAGGGATCGAGGTGCGGGTTCTGGAGTGGTATCCGAAGTAAGTAAAGAAGAAGCCTCGCTGCGCTTGGCTGGACAGCCGAAGGCGGCTGTCCCCACATGGTTCGTGGTAACATCCGGCGAGTGGCTACTGCTAGAAACAATCCCAACCTGAATTACAGTCCGGAGCGGCTGGTGTCTGCGGCTGCGGTCGAGGACGATTCTTCGTTCGAGCTGAAGCTGCGGCCGCAACGGCTGGGCGAGTTTATCGGGCAGACCAAGGTCAAAGAAAATCTGGCGGTGGCGATTGAGGCGGCGCGGTCGCGCGGCGAGGCCATGGATCATGTGCTGCTGTATGGGCCTCCGGGGCTGGGGAAGACTACGCTGGCCAATATTATTGCCAACGAACTGGGCGTTCACTTTCAGCCTACGGCGGCGCCGCTGCTGCAGATCAAAGGCGACCTGACGGCGATTATCACCAACATGCAGGACAAGCAAGTCCTGTTCATCGATGAGATCCACCGGCTGCAGCCTGTGCTCGAGGAGTTGCTGTATTCGGCGCTGGAAGACTACAAGCTGGACATTATTATCGGGCAGGGGCCCTCGGCGCGGACGCACACTCTCGAAGTGAAGCCGTTTACGTTTGTGGGGGCGACGACGCGGGCGGGATTGATTTCTGCGCCGCTGCGGTCGCGATTTGGGATCGTGCTGCGGCTGGAGTTTTATACTCCGGAGGAGTTGCGCGTAATCGTGGAGCGTTCGGCGGAGATTCTGGGAGTTCAGGTTGACGACGCGGGCGCGATCGAGATTGCGAGCCGGTCGCGAGGGACGCCGCGCATTGCGAACCGGCTGCTGCGGCGGGTGCGCGACTATGCGCAGGTGCGCGGAGCGGGCAAGATCGACTTGCCCACGGCGCAGGCGGCGCTGCAGATGCTGGAAGTGGATAAGTACGGGTTCGACGAAGTGGACCGGCGTTTGCTGCTCACGATTATCGAAAAATATCAGGGCGGGCCCGTCGGCGTGAATACGCTGGCGGCAGTGCTGGCTGAAGAACCGGACGCGATCGAAGAGATTTATGAGCCGTTCCTGATGCAGATCGGGTTTTTGAACCGCACTCCGCGCGGGCGCGTGGCGACGCAGCTGGCGTATGAGCATTTTGGGATTACACCGAGCCGGCGGCAGAGCTCGTTGTTCTGAATTCACCACGGAGACACTGAGGCACGGAGAAATGCAACTCAATGCTCTGCTGGTCGTCCGCCTACCGGTCGTTTACCCAGCCCTGACACTGTTCGGTAAACCTTAGAACAGCGCCTTTCTGGTTCAGGAGGGGCGCTCATGGTGTATCTTGCTGAATTCCTCGTGAGAGACGAGGAACCGAGGGCTCTTTGCGTTCGGGACGGATTCGCGCCTTTTCATCCAAAAGGTTTCTAAGGTTTTTGCTGGCAGGCTTGCTGACGCTGCCGGGTGTGGTGGAGTATGGTTGGAGCGCGACTCCGGCGCGGCAAAACACGACTGCGCAAACTCCCCAGACAACTCTGCAACATCAGCCACCAACGGCGCCGACCCACGCGCTTGCTCCCCCGGCGCTGACCATTCCGCGTTTGACGCGCGCGCCGGCGCTGGAAGACTTCCTCAGCATGAACCCCGAAGGCGAGATCGCCTTGCAAATGGCGAGGGTGACGGGCTTCGTGCAACGCAATCCGCACGATGGAGAGAAAGTTTCAGAAGAGACCGCAGCCTATCTGGGCTACGACCAGAAGAATCTGTACGTCGTGTTTGTGTGTTTCGACGATCCGAAAAAAGTGCGGGCGCGCATGTCGCCGCGGGAAGATATTGCGGACGACGATGAAGTTGCGGTTATGTTCGATACCTTTCATGACCGGCGCCGGGCGTATGAATTTCAGACCACGCCGCTGGGGGTGCAGTGGGATGCGATTTATACCGAGGCGTCGCGGGACGAGACCGGCGGGAACTTTGATACTTCGTGGGACACGGTATGGGATTCGCGGGGCAAGGTTACAAGCCGCGGCTTTGTGGTCTGGATGGCGATTCCGTTCAAGAGCTTGCGCTTTCCAGCGACGAAACAGCAGGAGTGGGGAATCATTCTATACCGCGGAATCATCCGCAAGAATGAGGATTCGTTCTGGCCGGAGATTTCATCTAGAGTGCAAGGACGGCTGGGGCAGGCGGCGACACTGTATGGGCTGGAGGGAATTTCGCCGGGGCGCGACATCGAGTTGATTCCCTATGGAATCCTGCGCGGCTTCCGCGCGCTGGACACGGTCGATCCCTACAATCCGTTTTTTCAGAGTGCGACGGTGCAGGGGCAGGCGGGCATGGACGCGAAGTTCGTGATCCATGACCACTTTGTGCTGGATTTGACGGCGAATCCTGATTTCAGCCAAGTGGAGTCCGAAGATCCGCAGATCACGGTGAACCAGAGGTTCGAAGTATATTTTCCGGAGAAGCGGCCGTTCTTTCTGGAGAACGAAGACTACTTCCGCACGCCGTTCGATTTGTTCTTCACGCGCAATATTCAGGACCCTTCGGCGGGAATCCGGCTGACTGGGAAGGAAGGGCCGTATTCGCTGGGGCTGATGACGAGCGACGACCGCGCGCCAGGGCTGGCCGTGCCAAGCTTTTGCCCGGCCACCTCTCCGATCTGTTCAGACAGTCTCTACGGCGACCGGTCGTACTTCACCATTGCGCGAGTGAGCCGCGACATCTTCAAGCAGTCGAGTGTGGGAGCGGTTTACACCGACTGGGAGTGCCCGACCACCGGCGAGTTCAACCGCGTGGGCGGCCTGGACACGCGCTTGAAGTTCAATCCCAATTGGACCCTGGAAGGGCAGGGGGTGGTGAGTTCGAGCAACTTGCAGGGACTGACTGCATACTATTACGGCAACCCGCAAACCACCTGCGAGTACAACCTGTTTCCCTTCAGCTCAGGCAATGCCAGCAATGGCAATCTAACCAACGGCAACTATTATGCGGGACCGGCGGACAAGCTGGATCTTAAGCGCGAAGGACTGCACTTTTCTTATGAGGGAATTTATGACGACATCAGTCCCGGGTTCGTAACTGTGCCCGGGTTCGTGAACCGCGTGGACATCCGCGATCTTTACCAGCTTGTTGACTACCGCTTCCGTCCGAAGAAGGGCTGGATCGTGGACTGGGGGCCTTCCCTGAATCAGCGCTACGTATTCGATCATGAAGGCAATCGGCTCGACACATATTACGATCCTTACCTGGCGATTCAAGGACGCGGACAGACGGTAATCTATCTGCTTCCTTACCAGGAGATGCGGGAACGGTTGCGGCCGCGGGATTTTTTCTTCATCGGTCTGCCGGGCGCAACCCAGAACCAGGACTACCACGAACACCGCAGCGGAGCTTCGTTCCAGACGGGCTACTTTCCGAAGGTGACGGTTGGGGCGAACTACTATTGGGGAGACGGAGCGAACTTCGTGCCGGCGGCGACCGCACTGCCGCAGTTTCTTCTATCGCGGTTGGATACAGGGACTGCGACGTTGACGTTCCGTCCCATCGCGCCGTTGAAGATTGAAAATACTTATCTGTTTGAGCGCTTGCGGGCGACGGAGAACGAATATTTGTCTGCATTGTTGCAGGCGCCGCCGGGCGCCTCGATCGGGAAAGGTATTTTCAACAACCACATCGTGCGTAGCCAGTGGAACTGGCAGTTTACGCCGCAGCTTTCCTTGCGTGTGATTCTGCAATACAACTCCGTTCTGGCGAACACGCCCAGCAACACGTTTTACCCGTATACCTACCTGTCGACCGCGAAGCAGTTCAATGCCGATGTTCTACTGACGTACCTGGTGCATCCGGGGACGGCGATTTATGTGGGTTACAACAGCGACCTGCAAAACCTGGACGTGGTCCCCGGAGTTGGCGTGTTCAACACTCCTAAGGGCTATATCAACGACAGCCGGCAATTCTTTGTTAAGGTGTCGTATCAGTTCCGCTTCTGAGAGAGCTGAGAGCTCGTGGGTTGCTGAGTCTGAATTGCTGAATCCCAGGGCATTCCGGTAGAATCTAAGGATTCCAGTCGAGGTCTGAACCCATATGAAACCTGCTATTCATCCCGCTTATAACGAAGTGCGCGTGCATTGCGCGTGCGGCAATGCGTTTGTTACCCGGTCTACCCATAAGGGTGATATCAGCGTGGAAATCTGCTCCGCTTGCCATCCCTTCTTTACCGGCAAGCAGAAGCTGATGGATACTGCTGGACGGGTCGAGCGCTTCCGCCGCAAGTACGCCAAGAACGCGCCGGCTAAGCCCGCTGAGACGGCTGCGAAGAACTAAATCTTTTGCCACGGATTTCGCGGATAACCATGGATACACCTTAAATTTAAGCCCTCGCTACCCGGCGGGGGCTTTCGCTTGAAAGGCCAAGTAGAATAGATCTGTGCGCAAGTCCTGGGACAATTCGGGTGGGGCAGGCACGGCGGTCCGCCAGGTAGAAGGTCTGAGGCCTGTCCCCGCAAGCGTAACCATCGGCAATATCAACATTGCTCCTGCCACCGTGCTGGCGCCGATGGCCGGCGTTACTGACACGGTCTTCCGGCGGTTCATCCGCAACCTGGGGGGCTGCGGGCTGATCATGACCGAGTTCACCTCGGCCGATGGCGTGCTTCGCAAGAAGGATGAGAAGGCCAAACGCTACCTCCATTTCTATGAAGACGAGCATCCGATTTCCGCGCAGCTTTTTGGGAGCAATCCGCAAGTGATGGCGGAGGCGGCGCGCATGGTCGAAGGGCTTGGCTTCGACCTGGTCGATTTGAACCTGGGCTGCCCGGCGAAGAAAGTCGTGAAGTGCAACGGAGGCTCCGGGTTGCTGCGCGATCTGCCGGCGATTGGGCGCATCTTTGAGGCGGTGCGAGCGGCGGTGAAGGTTCCTTTCACCGTAAAGTTTCGCGCGGGATGGAATGACGATGAGATCGTTTGCGTGGAACTGGCGCGCATGGCGGAGTCGTGCGGGCTGGCGGCGGTTGCGTTGCACGCGCGCACGCGAGAGCAGGGGTATAGCGGAAATGCTCGCTGGGAGTGGATTGCGGCTGTTAAAGACGCGGTGAAGATTCCGGTGATCGGGAATGGCGACATCCGCTCGCCGGAGGACGCTTGCGCGATGGTTGCTCAGACCGGATGCGATGCGGTGATGATTGGGCGGACGGCGCCGTCGAATCCGTGGATC
This sequence comes from Candidatus Sulfotelmatobacter sp., assembly GCA_049512915.1. GTDB lineage: Bacteria > Acidobacteriota > Terriglobia > Terriglobales > Acidobacteriaceae > Sulfotelmatobacter. Next base: position 14,621 of record JBEKWP010000068.1, on the reverse strand, counting down.
TTCCGGCAGATTCAGCAGTATTGCGCGGGGATGGAAGCCTCGGCGTCTTCCAATATCTACGACGAGCCTAGCGAGGCTGACCGCTACCAGATGATTCGGACGTATTTCCAGATGCTGATTGAGGAAGAACTCCCCGATGCCGTGGGCAAGATGAAGCAGTTTGCTTCATGGTTCACGCACGGCGTGCCTGGAGGAGCTGCGCTGCGCAAGGCGATCTACGAGTCGAAGAGTGCGGTCGAGATTCTAACCCGGGTGGAAGAGTTCTTCGAGGCGAGACTCTGTAGCGCGGCTTCGACGAGCTCAGGGCAGGCTCTCATGCGCGAGACCGTCTAGGCGGGACGTGCCTGCATCTTCCCTGCTTCATCTTTTTCCACATACGCCCACGGGACTTTCGGGTCGTGGGTGAAGACTGTCAGCCACTTCTCCGCAATCGCCTTCGCGTAGTACTGCTTCTTGCTCTCTATGGTCTGCAGCGGGTAGAGATCGAAGGACATACCCCAGGTCAGGTCGATGTGCGCGGTGGTGGGGATGAGGTCGGAGATGTAGCAGGCGGTGAGGCCTCCGCTTTCGACGATTACGGCTTGCATGTGCGCGGTGTGGCCAGGGAAGGTTTTCACGGAGATGCCGGGGACGATTTCTTCGGCGCCTTTGAGCAGCGTCATCTGGCCGCTTTCGACTAGCGGATCGTAGTTTTCGGGGATGTAGCTGATGGCGTCGCGCTCGCTGGGACGGCGCGCGTATTGCCATTCGCCTTCGGGCGCGTAGTATTTTGCGCGCGGAAAAGTTGGAGCGATCTTGCCGTCTTTGCCGCGGATGGTGTTCCATCCGCAGTGGTCGAAGTGCAGATGGGTGTTGATGACGATGTCGATATCGGCGGGAGCGACCCCGGCAGCGGTGAGATTTGTGAGCAGCTTGGCGGGCTGGCCGTAGAACTTGATCATGCGCTCCGACAGCTTGTTGCCCATGCCGGTTTCTACCAGCACAGTCTGCTTGCCGGTGCGGATGAGCAGCGAGTTGAGCCCGGCTTGGACATAATTTCTGTCGTCCGACGCAACTTTGCGCGACCACATGATCTTGGGAACGACGCCGAAAAACGCGCCGCCGTCGAGCGGGTAAATGCCGTCGGAGAAGATGGTGAGTTCGAAGTCGCCGAGAGTGAGGCTGGGCATGGAGTTAGTTTGCCACAGATCTAACTGCCACTTCTTCGGCGAAACTGCGGTACTCTCAATCCCTATGGAGCGGCCGGCCAGCGTCACCGTGATCGCGGCTCTGTTTTTTCTGGTGGCAGGATATCTTGCTGCGATCGGCATCATCGAACTTGCAGCGCCTGGCACACTTTCAGGGACGCTGGGAACGGGCGTGACGTACGGGCGAGAACTGACTGGACCGCAGACGGCAATCTCCGTCGGGGCGGGTTGGGCATTGGTGGGCTGGGGCCTTTATCGGCTGCGCAATTGGGCGCGCTGGTGCGCGATTCTGCTCATGGTGATCGGAATCGCGGGATCGGTGCCGGCAGTTTCTGCGGCCGCGAGGAATCTGACTTGGCTCTTCTGGTTTTACGGCGTCCAGATCATGATGCGAGTGGTGATCGCGTGGTACCTGGTCGCATCGCCTGAGCTGATCGAGGCTTTTGCAAGAAAGTAGGCCGGCCCGCGAACAAATGCGTGTCATCTCTCGCTTCGCTCGGGATGACAATCCAATTGCTCGGGATGCAATTCAATTGCTCGGGTGACAATCCGATTTGGTTTTACCGCTTCGCTTTTGCCGGCTCTTTTTCTCCTACACGCTTGCTGACTTCGAATTTCATCTTGCCGGCTTTCTTGTCGGCATCGATTATGACGTGGTCGCCGTGCAGGATTTCTCCGTCCAAAATCTTGAGAGCCAGTGGATCCTGCACCAGCTTCTGGATGGCGCGCTTCAGAGGCCGGGCGCCGAAGTTCGCGTCGTAGCCCTGGGTGAAGAGCATGTCCTTGGCAGCGTCGCTAAGTTCGATCGAAATCTTGCGATCGGCGAGCAGGCGGCGCACATCTTCGAGGCGCAGCTCGATAATCTTGACCAGCTGCTCTTTGCCGAGCGGCGCGAAGACGATGATGTCGTCGACGCGGTTCAGAAACTCGGGCCGGAAGTGGCCGTGGAGAGCGTTCATCACCTGTTCGCTGGCTTTCTCGAATTCTTCCGGCGTTTGCACGTGGTCGGCTTGCAGATAGCTGGACCCGATGTTCGAGGTCATGATCAGAATCGTATTTTTGAAATCGACTACGCGGCCTTTGCCGTCGGTGAGGCGGCCGTCGTCCATCACCTGCAGCAGGACGTTGAAGACATCCGGGTGTGCCTTCTCGATTTCATCAAAGAGCACTACGGCGTAGGGACGGCGGCGCACCTGTTCGGTGAGTTGGCCGCCTTCTTCATAGCCGACGTAGCCCGGAGGCGCGCCGATCAAGCGGGCCACCGAATGCTTCTCCATATATTCGGACATGTCGATGCGGAGCAGGGCGCGCTCGTCATCGAAGAGGAATTCAGCGAGAGCGCGGGCGAGTTCGGTTTTGCCGACGCCGGTTGGACCGAGAAAAATGAACGAGCCGATAGGACGCTTGGGGTCGCTCAGTCCGGCGCGGGAGCGGCGGATGGCGTTGGACACGCGTTCGAGAGCCTGGTCCTGGCCGATGACACGATGGCGCAGGCGGTCCTCCATGGTGACCAGCTTTTTCACTTCGCCTTCCAGCATTTTCGACACCGGGATGCCGGTCCATTTGGAAACAATGCGGGCGATATCTTCTTCGTCAACTTCTTCTTTCAGCATGCGTGGAGCGCCGGCGGCTTTGTTGTCGATCTTGGCTGACAGTTGCTTTAGTTCTTCTTCTGCTTGCCGCAGCAACCCGTAACGGATTTCGGCGACGCGCTGCAGATTGCCTTTGCGCTCTTCGGCCTGCTCCTCGATCTTGAGCTTCTCGATTTTCTCTTTCAGCTCGCGAGAGCGGGCAATCAGATCTTTTTCCTTTTTCCAATTGGCTTTGAGGGCTGTAGATTTCTCGCGAATTCCGGCGAGTTCCTTTTCGATGACTGAGAGACGCTCGCGGGAGTTGGCATCGTCCTCTTTTTTCAGCGCCTGCTTCTCGATTTCGAGCTGCGTGGCGCGGCGCTCGAGCTGATCGATATCGGTAGGAAGCGAATCAATCTGGATGCGAATTGATGCGGCGGCTTCGTCTACCAGGTCGATGGCCTTGTCGGGCAGAAAGCGGTCAGAGATATAGCGATGCGAGAGCGTGGCGGCGGCTACGATCGCCGAGTCCTTTATGCGCACCCCGTGATGGACTTCGTATTTTTCCTTCAACCCGCGGAGAATCGCGATCGTGTCCTCGACATTAGGCTCGCCGACGAACACAATTTGAAAGCGGCGCTCGAGGGCGGCGTCTTTTTCGATGTATTTGCGGTATTCGTTGAGCGTGGTGGCGCCGATGGCGCGCAGTTCGCCGCGAGCCAGCGCGGGCTTCAGCATGTTGGAGGCATCGATGGCGCCTTCGGCGGCTCCCGCGCCCACCAGAGTGTGCAGTTCGTCGATGAAAAGAATGACCTGGCCCTGCGAATCTTCAATTTCTTTCAAGACGGCCTTGAGGCGGTCTTCGAATTCGCCGCGATATTTTGCTCCGGCCAGCATGGCTCCCAGGTCGAGCGCGACGACGCGTTTGTTCTTGAGCACCTCGGGTACGTCGCCTGAGATGATGCGCTGGGCCAGGCCTTCGACGATGGCAGTTTTGCCCACGCCGGGTTCACCGATGAGCACGGGATTATTCTTCGTGCGGCGGGAGAGAACCTGCACCACACGGCGAATTTCTTCATCGCGGCCGATCACGGGATCGAGCTTGCCGCGGCGGGCCTGCTCGGTCAGGTCGCGGGCGTAGCGTTCGAGTGCCTGGTACTTGGCTTCGGGATTCTGGTCGGTGACTTTTTGCGAACCGCGGACGGCAGTTAGCGCTTTCAGAATTGCATCGTGCGTGGCGCCGTGACGGGCGAGGATTTGCTGGGCTGCGTCCTGCTTGAGGTGGGTGATGGCGAGCAGCAGGTGCTCGGTGGAAACATATTCGTCTTTGAAGTTGGAAGCCTCTTTGAAAGCCTGCTCGAGCAGCTTGTTGGTGGCGTTCGACATCGTGGCCTGCGCTGCTTCTCCGGAGACCTTGGGGAGCTTCTCGATTTCACGGTAGAGGTCGCTGAGAACTGCCTGCGGGCCGATGCCGATCTTTTCGAGGATCGGCGCGACGATGCCTTCTTTGTCTTCGAGCAGAGCGGCGAGCAGGTGGATAGGCAGCAGTTCGGGGTTGCCGTGCTCGGAGGCAAGGCTGTTCGCGCGCTGGATGGCTTCCTGCGCTTTTACGGTGAATTTATCCCAACGGATGGGCATGGGGAACTCCTGCTTCTATTTCTCGTTTCTAATTGCACGAGTGGCGGCGAGACGCCGCCACAACAGCCGGCGGGACGCCAGCGCTACGACGAAACGGGAGGCAGCCTGTTTCTGCGCCTCCCGTCGATTGTAAACCGTCGAGCTGCGCTCGACGAACCGGATCATGGATCCGGTCCTACGAGCACTTCCTTACGCGGCTTTGCCGGGGGCCTTGGCTTCGATGGTCTTCTCGGTCACCGCCTTGGTCCCGCCCACGTTGACTTTGATCTGCTTGGGCTTGGCTTCTGCTTTTTTGGGCAGAGTGACCTTTAGCACCCCCTTGTCGTAGGTTGCCGAAACCTTCTCGGAATCTACGGTGGTGGGCAGAGTGAAGGTGCGGGTGAAGCTGCCGTACTGGCGCTCCACGCGGCGGTAGTTCTCTTCCTTCTCTTCTTTCTCGATCTTGCGCTCGCCGTGCACGGTGAGGGTGTTGTTCTCGAGGTTGACGCTAATGTCTTTCTCGTCGACCCCCGGAACTTCGATCTTCAAAGTGACGTTATGCTCGTCTTCGTAGACGTCGACGGCGGGGGCAAAACTTGAGGAAGTGAGGGACTCATCCTGCCTACCTTCGCGATAGGAATCGCGGAAGGCGCGGTTGATGCGGTCCTGCAGGGTCGAAAGCTCACGGAAAGGCTCGAAACGGGTAAGTACGGTCATGGTCATAATCTCCTTCTGTGCTGGTTTCTTAGGAATTCGGCAGAGCCGGTTCAACTTTTTAGATGCTTGCTAAGCACATAAGAAGCATAAAATATGAGTGTATGATTGTCAAGTATGGTATATATTGTGTTTTCATTACCTTACGATAGATATGACGCATTTCAGGTAAGCAGTTTCCGGGACATTTAGGAGGATGGGATGATCTTTAGCCTGTCCTCGGACCTCGACCACGCGGAGGGTGCGGTGGGCGTCGCGGGCAGTGTCAGCCAGCACGCCCAGGAAGTCAGCCTGGCTGACATGGTAGGAGCAGGAGCAGGTGACCAGAACGCCGCCGGGGCGCAGCATCTTCAGGGCACGCAGGTTGAGTTCTTTGTAGCCGCGGAGGGCGGCATCGAGGTCGCGCTTGCTCTTGGCGAACGCTGGCGGGTCGAGGATGATGGTGTCGTAGCGCTGGCCGGAGGCGGAGTAGTCCTTGAGCAGATCGAAGGCGTTAGCTTCGATCCATTCGATTTCCGGCTGGCTCTGGTCGCGGCGGTTAAGAGCTGCGTTCTGGTCGGCAACTTCGAGTGCAGCCCTGGAACTATCTACGCCGGTGACGCGGGAACAGCGCGGGAGCAGATGAAGCGCGAAACCTCCCTGGTAGCAGAAGACGTCGAGGGCATCGCCGTGAGCGTATTGGGCAGCGGCGGCGTAGTTCTCGCGCTGGTCGAGGAAGGCTCCGGTCTTCTGGCCTTCGAGGGCGTCGAACTGGAACTGGACACCGTTCATGGTGAAGATGGTCGAGGCTTTTTCGCCCTGCACCAGCCCAGAAGCGCGGGGCGGCAGATCCTCGAGTTGACGGACTCTAGGGTCGACACGCTCGATCATGGACGCCGGAATCAGTCTGTCGGTGAGTTCCGAAGTCAGCGTCTGGCGCACGATTTCTGCGTCCATGGCCTGCGTGAGGATCTGCATCGAAAGAATGTCGTGGTAGCGATCGACGATGAGGCCGGGAAGGAAATCGGCTTCGCTGAAGATGACGCGGTAGGCGTTGGAGTCATGGACGATCCCTTCACGATAGGCGATGGCTTCGGTGATGCGCTCGCGAAGCAATGCGGGGAAATCGGCGACAGGCTCGTGCGCAATCAGCCGGATCGCGATTTGTGAAGAGCTGGAATAGAGCGCATGGCCGAGCGGCTGGCCGCGATGATCTAGCACCCTGACGAGTGAGCCCGGCGGAACGTCTTCAGCCGATACGATGTCAGAGCGATAGACCCAGACATGGCCGTCCTTCAGGCGGGATGCTCCGCGCGCGGAAATCTTGACTAGGGGAATGCTCGGACGACTGGTCGTCTTGGGCATGCAGCAATCTTAAACGCTGGAGCCTAGCTGGCGGCTTGTTCGGTGGGAATGGTGGCAGACTTCTCGGCCTTGCCGGAAGTGCGGGTACGCAGTTCGTACTGTGCGGCCTCCAGATCGACGTGAAGCGAATCAAGCGCCGTCATGGGCATTTCGGTGCCCCAGGTTTCCATTTCGCGCTCCGTCCAGCTTCCGTTCAGGCGGATGGCGCCGGTAATGTCTTCCGGGAAGGCATGACGAAAATCTCCTTCGCGGATGAGGATGTCACCAATCAGCCGGCCGGTATGCATGTCGAAGACTCGACGGGTAGCCTGGCCCGAGGCGTTGTTCAAGCACAGGAAAACCTCTCCGGCGTCGCCGAATTCCTGGCGGTAATACCAGGCCTGAGGAGCGTCGATCTTGGGATGGTGGCGGCGGGAGCGCTTGTGTTCAGGCTCAAGCGCTAACATTTCGTTCGCGGGATTGAAGTAGAGGATGCGCTGGCAGGAATCGCAAACCACGGTTTGCTGGCCGGTGCGGACATCGTTATAAGTCTGCGGCCGCAGCATAACCTGACAGGCCATGCATTTGTGATCGAGCACCTCGGAAATGCCGCTGCCGCGAAATTTGGACACGCGCTCGTAGTGCCGCAGGAGATCCTCGTTGACACCGGCTCGCATCTGATCCCGCTTGGCGCGCCACTCGGCAAGCTGCTTCTCGTCCTCGGCAGTGCGCTGACGGGCTTCAACCTTCTCTTTTTCGATCTCGGCGGCTTCGGCTTTCAGCTCCGCCTGGGCGGCTTTTACTTCCTTGTCGCGCGCATCCGCATTCACCATCAGCTCAAGGATCTTGTCCTCGGTGGCGGCGATTTCCTTTTCCGCAAACTGGATTTCGTGCAACAGCGCCTTGTACTGCTCGTTGGTTTTTACGTCTAGAGATTGGTCACGGTACTTGGAGATCTTGCTGCGAAGGTCTGTGATCGCGGTGTCGTATTTGCGGCGGGCGGCTTCGTCGGCTTTTACCGCGCCCTGAGCTTTTTCAAGCTGGGCTTTGGTATCCGCGAGCTTGTGCTCGATGGCAGCGACGCGTTTCGGAAGTTCGGCGATTTCATCCTGCAAGCGGCGGATTGCCTTGTCCGCTTCCTGCAGGCGCAACAGGTTTTCTATTTCTAGAAGCATCCAGAGGTGGCCCAGCCTCAATTCTAACACGCGGAAACGCCGCTTCCTCTGCGATCTCGAGGCTGGATCCGCCACACGGGCGGTCCTCGCCGGTGTAAACTCTTTCGTTCGCGCCTTGGGCTCCCGTTCCTATTTTTTAGCCCCGGGGTTTCACTGTGAAGAAACGGATTTCATTCGCCGGTCTTGCCCTTATCCCTCTGGTGCTTCTCACGGGCCTGTTGAAGCCCCTTTGGGCGCAATCGTCTTCTCCCGTGAAACCGCTGACCATTGACGCGATGTTTGCGCCCGGAGGGCTCACCGGGCGCGGTCCCGAAAACATGGAGTGGAGTCCCGACGGGACGAAGTTCTCCTACGTGCAGCGCGACGACGAAGGGGAACACGGCGAGTTGTGGTATGTGGACGCGGCGACGGGTGAGAAGAAAGTCCTGGTCAGCGCCGCCAAACTGGCCTCGCTGGCGCCCGACGCGAACAAGGTGAAGGATGAGCGCGAACGCGAGCGCCTGACGCGCTATCACGTCGCCGCCTACCTGTGGGCTCCGGATTCGAAGCACTTGATCTTCGACTCCCAGGGACAGCTCTGGCTTTATGGTCTGTCGACCGGCACCGCGGTGCAGTTTACCTCGGCGCCCGACCCCAGCATCGACCCCAAATTCTCCCCTGATGGCAGCCATGTTTCTTACGTTCGCAAGCACAACCTTTATGTCCGGCCGGCGAGCGGTGAGGACGAAAAGCAGCTTACCAAGGATGCCGGGGAGAACGTGTTTAACGGCGACATCGACTGGGTGTATGCCGAAGAATTGGCTGTGCGCAGCAATTATTTCTGGTCGCCCGACAGCCGCCAGATCGTCTTTCTGCACATGGATGAAACCAAGGTGCCCAGTTATCCGCTCGTCAACTTGAGCCCGACGCATCCGACGGTGGACAACGAAAAATATCCAGAGGTGGAAGATCCAAATCCGGTGGTGAAGCTGGGCGTGGTGGATGCAGACAAGGGCAAGGTTCGCTGGATTTCCTTGACTAATGACGAAGACTCCTACATCCCGCGCTTTGGCTGGGTCCGCGACGGCGTGATTTGGGCGGAGGTTCTTAACCGCGCCCAGGACAAGATGGATCTGTATTTTGTCGATGCGAAGTCGGGCAGATCGCGGATCGTTCTGACAGAATCTACTCCCGGAGCGTGGATCGATTTCGAACATGTAGAGGTTCGCTTTCTGAATTCCAGCGGCGGGTTCCTATGGCCGAGCTGGCGCGACGGGAACATGCATCTCTACTTCTACAGCTTTGACAAACAGAATCCGCTCGCCGCTGACGCAAAGCTGGAGCGGCAACTCACGCAGGGCGACTACGAAGTGATGCGAATCGAGGGCGTGGATGAATCTGCCGGCGCCGTATTTTTCTCTGCTAATAAAGGCGACCCGAGACAGCGGCACATTTTCTCGGCCAAGCTGGATGGAACCGGCTTGCAGCAGCTCACGCATGATGAGGGAGTTTACTCGGCCCAGTTTTCTGAGGATGGCAAGCACTACGAGCAAACATTCTCAGGTCCTCTGACGGCGCCGCGGATGTCGTTGTGCGCTGCGGGCGGCGGCGCATGTGCTCCCGTGTGGCAGGCGCGCGATGAATTTGCGGAGTATGGACTGCGGTCGCCGAAGTTTCTGGAGTTCAAAGCGGACGACGGCACCACACTTTACGGACGCTTGTTGCTGCCTCCGGAAGCGCCGGCAAGCGGCAAGATTCCATTGATCGTGCATATCTACGGAGGGCCTGGGGGGCAGACAGTCCTGAAGCAACCAGAAGATCCGTTCGATGAGGTCCTGTCGCGCAGGGGCTTCGCAATTTTCTCGGTCGATAATCGCGGAACTCCGGGCCGCGACCGGAAGTTCCAGACCGCGATTCGCCATGAGTTCGGGGTGATTGAGTTGAAAGATCAGCTCACGGCTCTCGATCAGCTTCTCGCCGAATATTCGCAGCTCGATAAAGATCGGGTTGCCATATGGGGATGGTCGAACGGCGGTTCGATGACGCTCTACGCCATGACGCACTCAGACCGGTTCCGCGCTGGAGTTTCGGTGGCGCCCGTGACCGATTGGCTCAACTACGACTCGATCTACACCGAGCGCTACATGGGTTTGCTGAAGGACGAGGCGAAGAGCTATGCCGAATCCGACATGACCAAGGCCGCCGCCAACCTACACGGGGCGCTGATGCTGGCCCACGGCACAGGCGACGACAATGTGCACTTCCAGAACAGCATTCAGATGATTGACGCTCTGATCGCTGCGGGCAAACAATTCCGGCTGATGATCTATCCCAACAAGACCCACGGCATCTCCGGCAGCGATGCGCGCGAGCATCTGTTTCACATGATTGAAGATCACTTCGAGCGGGAGCTGAAATAGCCGGCGTTGAGATAATCAGACCTACTTGCGCTTGTCGGGTTTGCGGGAAGAACTGACTCTGTTCGTGCTTTCCCTCGCCGAACTTTCTTTCGCCGAACCGTCTTTGCTGGAACTCTCTTTCGACGAGCTGTCCTTGGTGGAGCTCTCCTTCGACGAGCTTCCGCTCGACGAACCCTCCGTCTTGGACTTTTCTTCCCTCTTCGAGTCCTTACCGCCGCCGTCGGAGCCGGGCGCATGGGACTTGTTCGCGTAGTCGGTGACGTACCAGCCCGATCCCTTAAACTGCACGGCGGGCGCGGAAATCATTTGCTCTACCCGGCCGCCGCATTCGGGACACTTCTTTACCATCTTGTCGGAAAATTTCTGGATTTTCTCGAAGCGATGACCGCACTTCTCGCATTCATATTCGTAGAGAGGCATGGTTTGTGAGAAAAACCTGGATCCATTCTGATTCTAGGGGCCGGGTTCGATTGCGTCAATTCTGCCTGGCGGATACCAACGGGCGCGGGAAGTTCCTACGCCCGGCTTGCGGGGCTCCCGGCACCATAGTCGTCTCTTTCATCGGGTCGTTTTTCTGTCTAACATTTCGAAGAAGAAACAAGGGGGCGATCCATGAAGGTCCTGGTGGTTGAAGCAGAAGATGCGGTCTTGAAAGCTACCGGCGTTATGCTCAACAAGCTCGGGTATGAAGTTGGACTGGCGCCAAACTGCAATGAAGCGCTCCGCGTTTACTCCGACCAAGGACCTCATGACGTGGTTCTCATCGCGTTGAAATTCCTGCGCAGTTCTAATGCAGGAGGTGCCAAACTTATCGATGCCCTGCGTCAGAAGAATCCCAAACAGAAGTTCGCCTTTATCACGGCATCGCCAGTGCTGAAAAAACCGTTTTCCCTCCAGGAATTGGACGATTTCATGGGCGCATTCCGGCGGCCGGCGAGAAGCCGTTTTGCATGAGGTACGGCGCAGTAGGATTCCGGATGCTTACGCTAAAGTCTACTCAGGGAATTGTTGCGCGAGGCGCTTGGAAGCGTTATTGCGCCAGGCCGCAGAGACTGCTTTCTGCAATGTGATCTTACTGACTTTCTTGAGGTACACAGTGGTGGCGCCGTTGCGTCCCCATGCCCCTTTCGCCGGGACGAAAACGCCGGGATAGTCCTTCGAGAAATAGTGTTGCTGCTCCGGAGTGAGCTTGACCATCCCCCAGCCTTTGGCGGGGTAGCCGAGGGTGGCGAAGATCTTGCCTGCGACGCGGAAATCCGGATGGTCCATATGAGCGTGTTCTGCGGTTTCAGGAAGAGCCAGTGCCAGGCGGCGAAAATCGTTGGCGGTCATGCAGAAGTCTCCACCGATGGAACGTGCGTACCATAGCACAACGGCGTGCGAGGCTACGAAGTTACGGCAGCTGCGGTGGTAGACTCCGGCCATGAAGGATGCCGGCCCCAAAGTCGACGAGTCTGAGACTGACGAGGCTGAAACCGCCCAGTGGCAGACTTCTGGGTCTGCACTGGCGCCGGAGCCGGCTCTTTATCTTGTTGCGACCCCGATCGGCAACCTGGAAGACATTACGCTACGCGCGCTGCGTGTGCTCAAGGAAGTGGACCAGATCGCTTGCGAGGACACTCGCCAGACGCAGAAGCTGCTCAACCACTACGGCATCACGACGCGTACTCTCAGCTACCACGAGCACAACGAGATGACGCGCGCGGCGGAGCTGGTGAAGGAAATGCAGGAGGGGGCGAGCATCGCGCTGGTGACGGATGCGGGCATGCCCGGGATTTCCGACCCAGGATACCGGCTCATTTCACTGGCTATTCGACATCATGTGCCGGTCGTGCCGATTCCCGGAGCGTCGGCATTTCTGGCGGCGCTGGTGGCGAGCGGACTGCCGACAGATTCGTTCCGCTTCAGTGGATTTCTTCCGGCCAAACGCGGAGAGCGACGGGCCGCGCTGGAAACGATCAGGACTTCACCGCGGACGCAGGTTTTCTATGAAGCCCCGCACCGGATCGTCGAGGCTCTTGCGGATGTTTGCGAAGTTCTGGGGAACGCCCGGCATGTGGTGATCGCGCGCGAAGTAACCAAGCTGCACGAAGAATTCCTGCGCGGGCGCGCGGGAGAGATTCTCGCAACGTTGCAGGCGCGTCAGGCCGTGAAGGGCGAGATCACGCTGCTGATCGGGAAGGCTGAGGAAGCTGACTCACAGGCTTCCGTGGCGCCAGGGATGAGCGTCCGCCAGAGGGTTGAGCAGATCATGAGTGAAGAGAAGGTCGACGAGAAAGCCGCGCTCAAGAAAGTGGCGAAGGAGCGTGGGGTTTCAAAGAGCGAGGCGTATCGGGAGTTGCAGAGGAGCAAGTAGCACTCACGTTAGGACCTACTTGCCAGCCAACTCCCGCTTCACGGCTTCGCTAACCATTTTTCCATCCACCCGCATGCCTGCACCGGAGAAGCGCGCCATGACGTTCTTCATCACCGTGCCCATTTCTTTCATGGTGGGCGAGCCCATCTCGGCGATCACGGCTTTCACTCCGGCGACCACTTCCGCTTCGCCTGAGGCTTTGGGCAGGTAGGTCTCGATCAGCACGATCTCGGCGGCTTCTTTGTCGGCCATCTCCTGTCGTCCGCCTTTGGTGAACTGCTCCACGGACTCTTTACGCTGCTTGATCAGCGTGGTGAGGACGGCCTGGGATTCTTTGTCATCGAGCGGCGCCATTTTCTCGATTTCGCGGTTCTTCAGCGCCGTCTTGACCATACGAAGGGTGGAGAGGCGCTGTTCCTCGCGTGCTTTCATGGCGGCGGTGATGTCTTTCTGGATCTGCTCAACGAGGCTCATGAAGGGATTATAGACGGTCGGCAAGCCCGAGCCCCGTTGTTCGAGGCTTCCGCGCACGATGCGGCGCGCTTCCGGTAGACTGGTAGATCATCTTTCGAGAAGGATTCTTTTCTATGCTGCGCAAGAATCGTCTTTTTACTCCCGGGCCGACGCCGCTGCTGCCGGCGGCGCAAACGGCCATGGCTTCGTTCACCGCGCACCACCGCACCGCAGACTTCCGGGCGCTGTTTCAGCGCGTGCTTGCCGACATGAAGGAATTTATCGGCACCCAGAATGACGTGCTTGTTCTGGCCTCCTCAGGCACGGGCGCGATGGAGGCCTCGGTCTCGAACCTGACATCTCCAGGGGACAAAGTTTTGGTGCTCACGGCTGGAAATTTCGGCGAGCGCTGGACCGGGCTGGCCAAGGCTTTCTGCTGCAACGTAGACGTGCTGGTTGCGCCTTACGGAGAAACGTTCTCGTTGAACGACATCCGTGCCAAGCTGACTCCCGACGTACGTGCGGTCTTTGTGCAGGCGACCGAGAGTTCGACCGGCGCGCGGCACGACGTGCAAGGCATCGCCAAGATCGTGCGCGCAAACGGCGATGACACGCTGCTGGTGGTGGATGCGATCACCGGCCTGGGCACGACGCATCTCGATGTGGATGGCTGGGGCGTGGACGTAATTATTGGTGGGTCGCAGAAGGCGCTGATGATCCCTCCCGGCCTGGCGTATTGCGCGGTAAGCGAGCGGGCATGGCGGCGAATGGAGACGACGACTTCTCCGCGGTTCTACTTCGACTTGCGCAAGGAACGCAAAGCTGCGGCCAAAGGGGAATCCGCCTACACGCCGCCCACGTCGCTGTTTGCAGCGTTAGGAGCTGCCTTGGAGTTTATCCGCGGAATGGGAAATGGTGACCTAGCTAAGGGACGCGAGACGTTAGTCGACAATGCCGAACTCTGCGCGGAGATGACTCGTTCAGGTGTTCAGGCAGTGGGTTTGAAGCTTTTTGCGACCTCGCCCGCGGCCGCCCTCACCGCCGTCCGCTCGCCGGAGGGGATTGACTCCGGAAAGATCATCAAAGAATTCCGCGAGTCGTTCGATGCCGTGGTGGCGAATGGCCAAGGCGAGATGAAAGGCAAGCTCTTCCGCATCGCGCACATCGGCTACTACGATTACCTGGATACGATCGGCATCCTGGGCGCGCTGGAGCACGTGCTGGCGCGTTGCACTGGAAAAACGGTCGAGTATGGAGCGGCGGTGCGCGCGGCGCAGCAAGCATACGCGCGCGGCCTCTCAACTAAACCTCAACCGGTTGGAGTCTAAGGAGCGAAACGCACGGGCGAAGCGCTCCCGGACTGGTTAATGGCAACTCGTCGATGGGGACTAGTTGATGGTGAAGGTCATCGGGGCCGACGTTTCCGCCGAGGTGCCGCCACCGTACACACCGCCGGGAGTGCCGGGATTGGTCACCGTCACGGTTGCCGTACCCGGAGTAGCCACGTCCGTTGCTGGAATCGTGGTCGTTAGCTGTGTGCCAGGGCTCACGGAGGTGGTTGTCTCGGCCGCGCCGTTCCAATAGATGGTCGCAGCGCCGCTAAAGTCGGTGCCGTTGACCGTCAGAACAAAAGCCTGACTGCCGTGGGTGACGTTAGCAGGAGCGAGCTCAGTGATCGTGGGCATCGTCCCCGCGGCCGGTGGAGTGGTGGCCGGCTTGCTGTAACCGCCGCACGCCAAGCTTGGGGCGAGAAGCCCGGCTAGAAATACTGTCTGTGCAATCTTCATGACTATTCTCCTGCGGGACAACGATTGATAAACAACGAT
>JBEKWP010000067.1:0-20576 GCA_049512915.1 Candidatus Sulfotelmatobacter sp. | reverse complement strand
TCCGAGCGCTCGTGGGTATACGTCAATCACAAAGACTGGCTGGTGCACAATGCGAAAGGGCAGCCGATCCACGCCGGCTGGGTGACGGAACCGCCCGACACCGCAACCAATCTCGACCAGCTTTACGCGCTCGACCCCACCAACCCAGGCGCGCAGCAATACCTGCGCGAGACTTATTCCAAGCTGACCAAAGACTGGGGGATTCGCTACATCAAGCTCGATTTCATGGATGACAGCGTTATCGAAGGTTACTACTACACTCCGCATACCACCGCGCTGCAGGCGATGCGCATTGGATTGCAGATTATTCGCGAGACTGTAGGAGATGGCGTGCTGCTCGACAAGGACGGCAGCCCCATGCTGCTTCCCGTGGGCATCGTGGATGCTGGGCGCACTTCCTGCGACACCGGTCACACGTTTGGTGCCAGCCGGGACTCGCTTACCGGTATCGCCGCCCGTTACTACATGAACCGGAACTTCTTCATCAGCGATCCTGACGCATTCTCGATCTCCCGGACGGGACCCGGAGAAAGCGATCACGGGGGGCCGAAGCCGCTCACGCTCTCAGAGGCGCAAGTAGCGGTTGCGCTGGCGGCCGTCTCCGGAGGCATGTTCGAGATTGGCGACGACCTTCCCACGCTATTTCAGGAGCCAGACCGCATGGCCCTGCTGAAGAATCGCGATCTCCTCAATATAGTGCGATACGGTCACGCGGCGAAGCCCCTCGACCTGATGACTTACGCGCCTGAGGACGAGTTGCCGAGCGTGTTCCTTCTGCGTGAGAGCCAGCGGCAATCGATTCTGGTGGTATTTAACTGGACGGAGAAAGAACGGGAACACAAATTTTCGTTTTCCGATCTCTTTTCCAGCGCAGCGCTTGCCACCCATAACACCGTGTCGGATGTCTTCGGCACCAGCGGAGCAATCGCTCAGAATCAGGCTTCAGTTTCGCTAACCCTGCCGCCGCATTCCGTGCGGATGATGAAGATCATTGATACGTCGATTGCCGCGTCTGCGCCCTCGGTGAACGTGCAGGCTTCGGAAAAGATCGAAACTGGGAAGCCGACGATCTTCTCGGCTCAGGATGCCGCAGGCAGCGTGCCTGTGCTCTCTTATCGTTGGGATTTTGGCGATGGAACCAGCGCCGAGGGCTCTTCCGTCACGCACTCCTACACGCACGCCGGCAATTTCACGATCCACCTGATTGCGGAAGGAATCGATGGCGTGCCGCTCGATAAAACTCTGACCGTTTCGGTCACGGGGGAGATCGACAACATTTTCAGGCCTGAACTCTACCAGCGCTACAAAGAAGAACGCTGAGAAACGCAAATCTGAACGCGCGGTCTTTATATTCGCTCCGGTCCCCTGCGGGGGCAATCTCCGTTCTCCGTTCGCATTTAATCCATCTCCCGCATCTGACCTTCAGCCGCCCGCATACCTGCGCCGGCAGCGGCCGCTGACGTTGCCTGCTTCTTCTGCCAGTCTGCCTCGGCCAACACGCTGATCGCTTCCAGCTTCTTCTTTTTCAGTCCCGCGTTGATGCCCGGCAGTTCTTTTTGCGTCAGTTTCTGAAAGTCGTCGATTACATCTTGCAGCTCATGACCCAGCGACTCGGTCCGCGCCACCTGGTAATCCGTGGGTTTGCCGTCATATCCGGTCACTGCGCCGTAGAGTTGTCCCAGCAGCTCGCGGATGCGCTCTTCGCCGGTAATCATTCCACCTTCCTTGGTGGCTACGATCTTCGAGCGCAACGCGTCACACTCCGCGGCGAGACTCTGCAGTTGCTTGCGCAAAGAGTCTTTCTCTGCCAGCTTCGCCGCCCGCGCGTTGGCCGCGTTGCGCACTCCTTCGATCGCCTCTACTCCATACGTCATGTGCTCGAGCTCTTTGTAGACCTTCATCGAAAGGTCGAACTCCGCCTTGCGCTCTTCCAGCGAATATTTGGCGCGGGGATCCATCGCAACATTTAACGGCTCCGTGTAAGTCTGATCTCCCTTGGTCAGTTTCACCGTGTAGGTACCCGGCAGCACGCGCGGCCCCTGTGCCGCTTCAAACAGCGCCGACGCTGCCGGAGCGACGGCCGGCGGCCTCACTCGCATTCCCCAGCTGGCGCGATTCAGTCCTCGATGCTTGCTGCCGGCTACCGTGTCAACCAGCTTGCCATCCTGATCGAAAATCTCAATTTTCAAATCGCCGAAGATGTGGCGGCCTTTCTGGTAATACGTGATCTGCGCATCTCCGGGCCGGCTGCGCCCATGGAAGCTTTCGTCACCTTCCGGCCATCCTCCGAAGACATCGAAATACTGGATCGACGGCCGCCCCGGAAGCAGCGTCGCTTCCTTCGACATCACATCGGGCGTGAGCGAGCGCAGTGGCGAGATATCATCCACAATCCAGATGCCGCGCCCGTGCGTGGCCAGCACCAGATCCGATTCCCGCGCCTGCAACGCGATATCGTCCACGGGCACCGCCGGAAAGTCCGTCCCCTTGTATTGCCCCCAGTGCTGTCCCCCGTCCACCGAAATCCACAGCCCGAATTCCGTGCCCAGGAAAAGAACATTAGGGTTGACCGTATCTTCCTTGATCACGTGAGCGAAGCCGCGCACGCCGCTCTCCTGCGCTGGAAGCTGCGTCCACGTCTGGCCGTAGTCCATGGTCTTATAGACATACGGTTTCATATCGCCATAGGTGTGCCGGTCGAATGTGGCATACGCGGTGCCTTCATCAAAACGGCCGGCTTCGATGGTCGTCACCCAGGAATTTTTTCCCAGCCCGCTGACGTTTCCCACTACATTCGTCCAGGTCTTCGCTCCATCGCGCGTGATCTGCACATTTCCATCATCGGTGCCCACCCAGATGATCTGGCCATTCTTCGGCGACTCGGAAATCGAATAAATCGTGGTGTGCATCTCCGCCGAAGAGTTATCGATGGTCACGCCGCCGGATTCCTCCTGCTTCTGCTTTTCCGGATCGTTGGTCGTCAGGTCCGGAGAAATGCGGTCCCAGGACTGCCCATGATCGCGCGAGCGAAACAAGTACTGCGCTCCGATATAAATCGTGCCCTTCTCGTTCGGGCTCATGTGAATCGGCGTGTTCCAGTTGAAGCGCAGCTTCTTCTCGTTATAGTTCGGCAAGGGATGAATATCGCGAGTCTCGTGGGTATAGCGATTCACGCGCCCAATCTCACCGCCTTGCGCTTCGGCGAAGAGGTAGTCGGGATCGGACGTGTCTTCAAACATCCAGAAGCCGTCGCCGCCGAACATGTTTTCCCACTGCGAGTTGGCGATGCCGCCCGGATACGAAGAATCGCCTACCCATGAACTGTTGTCCTGCAGGCCGCCGTAGACGTGATACGGGTCCGAGTTGTCGGTGCTCACGTGATAAAACTGCGAAACCGGCAGGTTGATCTGGTGCTTCCAGCGGTTGCCGCCGTCTTCGCTGCGCCACAAGCCGCCATCGTCGCCCGCAATCACGATGTTCGGATTCTTCGGGTTAATCCACACATCATGAAAGTCGCCATGCGCCGCGCTCGAAACCACGTTAAAAGTTTTTCCGCCATCGTTGCTCAGCAGCAGAATGAGATCAGGCTTGAATATCTTGTTTTCATTCTTGGGATCGACGATCAGGTTGCCGAAATAGAATGGACGCCACACCATGTAATTGCTGGCATCCAGCTTGGTCCAGGTCGCGCCGCCGTCGTCCGAGCGGTAGAGTCCTCTTCCTTTTTCCGCTTCAACGTTGGCATAGACCACTTGCGGCTTCGAGGGCGCCACCTGCACGGCCACGCGGCCCCAGGGTTTCGCTGGTAGACCCTTGTTGCTGCTGATCTCGTTCCAGTGCGCGCCACCGTCAGTGGATTTGAACAACCCGCTGCCTGGGCCTCCCGAGCGAAATGTCCAGCCCTGCCGCCGGAAATCCCACATCGCCGCGTAGACGGTCTTCGGTTCCTGCGTGCTGCGCGCAATCATGGCGCAGCCGCTCGCACCATTCACGCCCGCCAGAACTTTGTTCCAGGTCTTGCCTCCGTCGGTCGTCTGAAACACTCCGCGCTCGTCGTTGTCGTCCCACAGATGTCCGGTAGCGCAGGCCAGCACGTCGTTGCTGTCGCTCGGATTCACCAGAATCTTGGCGATGTGCTCGCTGTCTTTCAGGCCGACGTTCGTCCAGTTCTCGCCGCCATCCGTCGACTTGTAGACGCCATCGCCCACGGATACGCTGTTTCGCGTCCAGGCCTCGCCGGTGCCCACCCACACAATTTTCGAGTTCGACGGATCAATCGCCACCGCTCCAATCGATTGCACATCTTCCCGGTCGAACACCGGCTTGTAGGTCGTGCCGCCGTTCACTGACTTCCAGATTCCACCGCTGGCCGCGCCCACGAACACGGTGATGCGGCCGTCCTCCTCCACCGCGTCGAGCGCGGCAATGCGTCCGCTCATGGTCGCCGAGCCGATGTTTCGCGCCGGCAACCCTGAAACCGTTGCCGCATCGAAGCGGTACGGCGCTTGCGCTGCAGCCGGCAAAGGCGCCCACAGCGAGACTCCGGCGAACAACACGGTCACTGCCCAATACTTGCGAGCGGATGCTTTCATGTTTACGAGTCCTTTTTCCACGTCAATAATTTTCGCAGCTGTCCTCATCCCGCCAATCATCCCTGCCAATCACCCCACCGAATCGTCAATGCGAGGAATCAGTGAACCCCGACCAGCCCAGACTTCTTCTCCTCGGTCTTCAACGAAGCCGGAAGCATAAAGTCCGCCGGATCGATGGTCACATTCGCTTCCATCTTCTGTATCGTGGTCGTTTGCGCATCGGGATTATTCTTTGGCCCTTGCGACATCGAGAAGGGATACATCACTCCGTTCACCGGCTTGTACGATCCCAGGCCCACCACGCGATCGCGCACCGAGCCCCGGATAAACTGCTGGATCTCCCTGCGAATCTCGATAAAAGTATCCGGATCAAGGTAGTCATAGATAATGTCACCGTTCTTCAGCGTGACTTTCAGCCGCAGAGCGTCGTCTCCATCAACCACGTCGTGCCCCAGATACTCCACCGTGCTGCCTTTTTCTTTGTAGTCCACCAGAGGTCCGTCGAAGTCGGCGTCCAGCAGCAGGTCGCGCATGTCGTCCTCGCCCATCAACTGCGGATCCTTTTTCCCGCCAAAGGGCTGGATCTGCCAGCCGGTCGCGCCGTCATAAGCCTGCACCGCCGTCATCCCCTGCAGTGAGAATGTCTCTCGAACCAGGTCGGGCCGCTCATTCTCCTGGCCCACGGACGCCGTGAAGCCGTCGCCCCCTTCAAACTTGCCTGTCGCGCGGATGTTCTTGATGGCCTTCATTTTCTCAATCCCGCCCCGGGCCTGGATGTTCTTGGCAATCAATTCGTCCGCGGTTTGCGAGTAGGAAAATACACCGAAGCAGCAGACAGCAATCAGCAAAATCAAGGCATGACGCATGGAGCAGACTCCTGTTTGTGAGGGACTTTTAAGAACCCGGAAATCGAGAAACAGTACTGTACTTGGTAGTAGACGCATCTTTCAAGTTTTCGTGAGCGGGGTGGTGCGTGAGAGCTAATGACGCGGCTGGCGGTGACGTGGAAGAGCGGCGCTTCAGCGCCGCGTCAGGCACTCTTAGATAGTCCGGGCTCAGCCGATGGTAATATCCACCCTTAATGAATTGAACGGCTCGCTCCAAAGAAATTTCGGGCGCAGGCGTGAGCAACAAATGAATATGGTCCGGCATCAACACAAACTCATGCAGGAAATATTTTCCCTGATCGCGATACCCGATCAGCACCTCAACTAAAAGCTGAGCCCGCGCCCCAACGCGAAAGATTGGCAAGCATTGCCTGGCAACGGTCGTGATGAAGAAAGTACGATGCTCATCCACAACTTGGATCGTAGCTGCCTGAGGATGCAATCGCGCGTGATATTCGTCGCGCGACCACCGGGGCTAAAGCCCGGAATCTCTATGCCACATAACGCGGCCCTGCAAGGGCCGCTCTTCCACGGTGGTGCAGGCATCGGTGTACCGCCCAAAGGGTGATAGTTGTCGCAAATGCCCTAATCTCCGCAGTCGATAACTAACGTGCCGACATTCGCTAGTGAGTGAACGCAAAGTTCAGCCCGGTCGTAATCACGATATCGTTCTGCTTTGTGCCCTCGGGCGGGTTCGAAACGTAGATATCGCTGAACGCGTTCTGCCAGCCCAGCCATTTGCTGATCTTCGTCACCCAGCCCAGGTTAAACGTTCCCCGGTACTCGCCCGTCTCCGACAGGTTCGGATAAAAATACAGCTTCTCGGTCAATACCGTGCTCTTGCCCAGCTTGTGCGTCAGCTCCTCGCCCAGGGTAAGAGCGCCGTAGTTGTGAATAACCTTCATCGCTGGGATTGCCAGAGTCGGCGGGTTCGCCGGTACCGCCGGCTCCGCGTAGTCCTCATCCGTGAAGTTGCCGCCCGCCAGAAAGTCCAGCGTGGTTTGGTCGCTCTTGATGGCGTGGTATCCCAGACCAACGGTGCCTACCGAACGCAGATTCAGGTCCTGCAGCCCGTTGCTCGAGAAATCGGCAGCCACAAACCCAAACGTCCGTGGATTGATATTGCGGTCGTAACGGATGCCGCCAGACTCGGTGTTCGCCGTCGTGCTTGGAGTCGCCAGCTGGTTGGTTCCATATACTGCGTTTGTATACAGGCTGAGCTTATCGTTCTTGGTGGCGCGCGCCGCATTGAACGCGAGTGAGAGGTTTTCCGTCTGGCTGTTGCCCCGGGTCAACGAAAAGCCTATAGCCGCCCCGCCATTCCATCCTTCCAACAGGCCGGGATGCAGCGCCTTCTCATACGCAATTTGATCGGCATCGTTGCGGATCGCCACCACGCTGTCTTTTGGCGCCTCCACCGGAACCCCGTTCTTACCCGCAACCTCCAGATTGCCCGCGTCGCTGGTGGTGATCGGTCCCACAACCGTCTGGCCATTCTTCAAGGCAACGTGCAACGCCTTCTCGGTTGTGATCTGCGTGATCGCGGCAAACTGCAGGGTAACGTCTCCCGCGAACTCAGTGTGCAGCACCAGAACCTTGCCGTCAGACTTCACGATCGTGCCGGTCAGTCGGTCACCATTCTTCAATGTGATCTGATCGGCGAAAACTGCCGGGGTTAATCCTACGAACAGGATGAGAGCAACCACTTCCACTTTACGCAGCACTACCTACCTCCAGATTTTTTAGAGTCAATTTCACAACTCAAATGCTATCTAGGGCCCGGAACTACGCGGAACGGGACAGAAAACGGCGACAAAGCGGCGTGGAAACAAAGAGGAATACGGCCGGGAACTCGGTCAGGCCTTGGTTTCCTTGGATTCGGTGGTCTTGCTCGCTTCAGTCGAAGCCGGGGGTGGAGGGGTATCCTTCATCCCTTCTTTCAAGGCACGATATCCTTCGCCCAGCCCTTTGCCCAGTTCAGGCAACTTCTTAGGACCGAAAATCAGCAGGGCAATGGCAAAAATGATGATCAGGTGCCACGGTTGGAACAAACCTTCCACGGGGAACCTCCTGGGAAAACGCTGCAACCACTTCTTCCTCTATACGGTACCGGAGGGGTAGGGGGAAGTCAATCCGCGCCCCCGCCGGGTGGTGGTGCAGGTTGACTATCACCCCGCGACTGTCATCCTGAGCGGAGCCGTTGTTCAGGCGTAGCGAAGGATCTCCCGCTTACGCGGCCCAGCGCGTAAGCCAAACTGCACCCCCCGGCCTCCCAGCCTATTACTTCCGTGACCTTACCTTCGGTTCTGGCCGAAGGCTAAAGTAAGAAAGTGCAGTTCGGGCCAAAAACCTTGCCCCGCGCCGCAATCAGCGCCATCAGCAAGCCAAATCGTCACTGGAGAGTCGAGTGAAGCGCAAGGGCCTGTCAGTTCTTTTATTGCTTCTTGGGGTTGTTTTAATAAGAGCAGTTTTGAGTGCCCAGTCCAGCGAGAGCCAGCCGGTGAACTCGGCCCAGTTGATGGCTTGGCTGACAGCCGGTGTGCCCGGCAACCGCCTCGTCCGCATCGTTCAAGAGCGGGGAATCGCAAATGTCCCCGGCAAAGAACTGATTCGCCAGCTCGAAGCCGCGGGCGCGGATGCCAATCTGATACGCGCCCTGAAGAACTTGAAGCGGTCCGCCGCGGCCGATTCCTCAACCTCTGAGATTCCTGCGGCATTGCTGCAGGCCGCCGCGAATGCCCGGGCTCAACGCTTCCACGAAGCTGAACTCGCTCTGCGCCAGGCTTTAATCGCAGATCCCCAAAATGCCGCGTTGCACTTCGCTCTCGGCACCATGCTGCGGCAGCAGGAACTCTGGGACGATGCCATCGACGAGATCACGCTCTCGGCGCAGCTTATGCCGGATTTCCCTGAGAATCACAGCGCCCTCGCGTATATCTTCTACCGCCTGGATGATCCTTCCGACTCGATCGCGGAGGCACGCACCGCGCTCAGCATGGATCCGCAGAACGCGGAAGCCTACCAGTTCCTTGGCCTTGCCTTTTTCTCCGACGGACAATACGGCGCATCGGTTCACGCGTTCGTTGAGTCGCTTGCCCGCGACACTGATAACCCGGATACCTATTACGATTTGGGCATCACTCTGCACGCCGATGGAAACCTGCCCGGGGCCATTGCCGCCTATCGCCACGCGATTCGCCTGAACCCGGGTTTCTGGCAGGCCCACTCCAACCTGGGTCTGATCTTGCACGAGCAAGACAAACTGGATGAAGCCATCGCCGAATATCGCCAAGCCAAGAAGCTCGCTCCTGAGGAAGCCTCGGTTCGCAACAATCTGGGCAACACCTATTGCGACAAAGGCGACTTCGACGCTGCCGCGCTCGAGTTGCGCGAGCTTTACCGCCAGCATCCCGAGTGGGAGCAGGGGCACGGTTGCCTGGCCCGCGCCTACATGGCGAAGAAGGATTACGCCAGCGCCATCACTGAACTGGAGCTGGCAGTTCGCGAGAACCCCACCGGCTCCGCCGAACACCGCGTCCTCGGCGAAGCCCTGCTGCTGGATGACAAACTGGAAGACAGCGTCCGCGAATTGCGCCTTGCGGTTGCGCTCAACCCCGACTCTGACGCGGCTCATCACTTTCTCGGCACGGCGCTGTTCCAGCAGCGGCAGCTGCAGGCCGCAGAAAAGGAATTCCGCGAGGCCCTGCGCCTCAACGCATCTCCCGACAACCACTACGCCCTTGCCGCCTGCCTTATGACCATGGACCGCTATGAGGAAGCTTTGTCGGAACTGGAGACCGCCGCACGGCTCGATCCCGAGCGCCAACTCTATCGCGCCCGCCGCGATGAACTTCTGAAACTAATGCAGATGAAGGACACAAACTCCAGGTAACACTCCGCAGGGACAGTACCAGGAAGTGTACTCCCGGCATGTTCGGCGGGGCCGCGCGACTGCTTACACTGGAATGCAAGGGCTGCGCCAGGGCTCATGCGAAAAGATGAAGCTACGCGCTCTCACGCGTTTTTCAGGTGATTGATCATGGAGTTGACAACATCCACACCGGCCGCCGCCAAGCCGGCACAGTCCACCCCGCCGGAAACCAGCGTCCGGAGCGACCTTCGGAAGGATGTTCGGAGCGACGTTCAGAGCAACGTTCCCAGTAACGTGCAAAGTAACGTGCAAAGTAACGTCAGGAACGATCTGCGGAACGCCGTCCGTCGCGATGCCAAGGCCCAACCGCCCTCGGGCTTTGGCCTGCCTTGTTCGAACTGCCGCCTGTATTATCCCGCTAACCTCGACGTATGCCCTGCCTGCAACAGTCGAATGCGGGTCTCACCCGGCGCGGTTCCCGCCATTCCCAAGGCGCAGGTTGCTGCTGAATCCACGCCCGACCGTGCTGTCGTCGAGCGCGAGAGAGAGGCATTCCTGAAAGAGCTTGAATCGAAAATTGCCGCAACCCCTGAGGAAGTCACCAGCGCAATTGCTGTTTGCAGTCTGGAAAATCACCGCGCTCAAGACGACGAGCCAGCCTCGATTTGCAAGCCGTGTTACGGCCACCTGCAGGAGCGTATCGATGTATTCGAAGCCGCTCTGCACATGGATCTGAAAGAAGCGGCGCAGATCATTTACGACGCTGTATGGTCCGATCCTTCCGATCCCGGCAAGACCTACACCAACGCGGCCAGCGCGCTGCTCAGCGAATTGCGCAAACGCTCCGGAGTTTCCACCGTGCTCGGCCCCTTCCATCCGCGGGGCAACTAAGGCTTCGAGAACGAACACCCCCACTTGGGACGATTTCGCTTTGCCCGCAAGATTCGGATAGTCCGCTCATCCTCCTCGCCATACGCTGTTCCTATCATGACTTCCACAAACCTGACTTTCCCGATGCTGACTGCGAGTGCCATACTCACAAACGAAACCTTGAGAACAATGCCGGTGCGATCCAATTCGGCGAAACTCGGCGAAGCCCGATCGGGCTCGGGCGATGACCAGCGTTGGAATGCGGTCCTCGCACGCGATGCCGCGCACGATGGGCAATTCGTTTTCGCGGTCTCCAGTACCGGCGTGTATTGCCGGCCCTCGTGTGCGGCGCGTCGTCCGCGGCGCGAGAACGTGGCATTCTATTCCCGGCCGGAGCAAGCGGAGAAAGCCGGTTTTCGCGCCTGCCTGCGTTGCCGGCCGCGGTCGGTCAGCGGCAATCCGCAATCCGACTGGGCAAAAGAAGTGTGCCGCTATATCGAGCAACATCTCGATGAACCGGTCACTCTTAAGCGCCTGGGCAAGGTGTTTCGCCAGAGCCCTTTCCACTTGCAGCGGCGCTTCAAAGCCACGCTGGGAATCACGCCACGCGCGTACGGCGATTCCTGCCGCTTGCGCCTGCTCAAGCGCAATCTGCAGGCCGGAGACAGTGTGACCCGCGCCATGTATGACGCCGGTTACGGCTCCAGCAGCCGACTCTATGAGAAGACCGCATCGCAACTCGGCATGACGCCCGACAAGTATCGGCGTGGCGCGATCGCTGCCACCGTTCGTTATGCCATCGCCGATTCGCCGCTGGGACGCATGCTGGTCGCGGCCACTGACAAGGGCGTTTGCGCCATCCAGTTCGCGCGTTCCGACGGTGAGTTAATCGAGGGCCTGAAACGCGAGTTTCCCTTTGCCGTGCGCAAGCCCGACCAGGGCGGATTGCAAGGCTGGGTTGAAACCTTGCTCTCGACGATGACCGGCCACGAGTTGAATGCCGCTCTGCCTTTGGACATCCGAGCGACTGCGTTTCAGCGGCGCGTTTGGACCTATTTGCAGTCGATCCCGTTCGGCGCGACGCGCTCCTACAGCCAGGTGGCCAAAGCGATTGGACAGCCCAGTGCGAGCCGAGCCGTGGCGCGGGCCTGTGCTACGAACCCCGTGGCAGTTGCCATTCCATGTCATCGCGTGGTCCGCGAAGATGGCAGCATCAGCGGCTATCGTTGGGGCGTGGAGCGCAAGAAGGCGTTGCTGGAGATGGAACAGCGGGGAGTGTAGTGCGTGGGTTTCGGGCTTCGGGGCAGATCAGATTCAGATCAAAAAAACACGGATCGAAGCAGTTAAAATCCTTTGAATCAGTGGGTTGCGAGCTGCGGGTTCGCGCTCGATCTGGCTAGAATATTGAAAGCAAACAACTTACTCGCAAAATATTCCAGTCAAAGGACTTAGTCAACCTTCGTAGGGCTAAGCGCTTTCAAATCAGAGTCCCGGCCGTAAAATATTGCATTCAGGGGGCTTATATCTAATTGCTATTTTGATGTCAAAGACCGAATGCGTATAGAGATAGGGTTTCAGGTTTGAGAATCGAAGTCAAGGGAATTGAGAAGGCTTGCCCTGGCGTATCCACTCGGATACAATAAGGGCAGGCGTGAATACATTCGTCCGGTCGTCCGATTTCGACGCGTGGCTATCCAATCTGGCCGACCTCAAAGCAAAAGCCAGAATCCTGGCCCGCCTTCTCAGTGCGACATTTGGGAATTTCGGCGATTGTGAGCCTGTGGGCGAGGGCGTTTCCGAAATGCGTATTCATGTAGGAGCAGGGTATCGGGTTTATTACACACGAACGGCGTCGACAGTCTACGTTTTGCTAGCTGGTGGGGCAAAGGCATCTCAGGCGAGAGATATTACAAAAGCAAAAAAGATGGCTCGTGAACTCAAGGGGGCGAAACGATGAAGCGGAAGACAACCTACAGGGCATTCGACGCGGCATCGTATCTCGATAACGATGCGGTTATTGCGGAATATCTTTCGGCGGCTGCTCAGGACTCGAACCCCGATGTATTCGTGGCCGCGCTCGGCGACGTGGCAAAAGCACGCGGCATGGCACAGATCGCCAGAGAGTCAGGACTCGGAAGGGAGAGCTTGTACAAAGCCCTGAGTGCGGGTGCGCACCCGCGCTTTGAGACTGTGAATTCCGTGCTGCGGGCGCTTGGCGTGAAGTTTACCGTGGTTGCAGGTTGAACCAGCGCGCTCAGATCGGTCCGTCAACACCCCGCCCTGCCCCGAAAAGAACGTAGGCACAAGGAGAGGAAACCCTCTTCTTTATTTCTTCACTGACCCTCTCGGCTTCTTCGCGCCACAACTCCCCAGTTCACCAACGCGAGCGCGATGGTGGCGACCAGAATCAGGGACTGGCCAAAATCCACGCGCGTTATCAGTACCACGCACAGGAGGATTCCCAGCACTGCCAGGAAATTTCCCGCCGGCAACTGGAACATCGCGCTAGCCCCTTCCGGCTGTTTGCGGCGCAGGATGATTAGGGCGGCACAGGCTACGCCGTAGTAGAGAAGCCGGGCGACGGCAGAGAGCGTTACGTTCCATTTGAAGTCGCCGATCAGCGCTAATCCCCAGATCATGGCCGCGAAGACGAGGATCGAGACGTACGGCGTGTGAAAACGGCGATGGACGGCGGCGAAGGCTTTGGGAAAGTCCCCTTGTTCAGCGAGGGCGAAGGGAACGCGCGGCATCGCTAGAATTTTTGCGCTCAGGTATCCGTAGAAAGAAATCAGCGCACCTATGGCGACCAGCGCTGCGCCTACGGGACCGACCGCCAGCCGCGCGACATCGGCCAAGGGGCGCTGGCTGTGCGCGGCGTCGGGCAGGACCCCGACGACCACCCACTGGATTAGCGCGTAGATTGCGGTGCAGAGCAGAAGCGCCGTGAAGAGCGCGAAGGGAGCGTCACGGCGCGGATTTTTCGCTTCGCTCATGGGCGCGAGTGCAGTCTCGAAACCGCCGTAGGCAAACACCAGAAGCAGCATGGCTTTCAGCCACTGGTTGGTGCTGGCAGATGCGACCGGCGCAGAGGCGATGGCCCAGTGCTGGCGTTGAAGCACAAACAAACCCAGGACAATCACTGCGAACAGCGGCACCAGCTTCGCCGCCGTGAACAAATTGCTCACCTGCGCACCGGCGCGCACGCCGCGAATGTTGATGAAGGTCAACAAGCCCACCAGCGCGGTCAGAATGATGGCGCGGGGCACGGGATCTTTGGCATGCGGAAAGAACTCGCCCAGGTAAATCACAAACAGGTTGGCGTTCGCCGCGGGCGCGGCCACCTGCCCCAGCCAGAGCATCCAGGCGGTTTGAATCCCCATGAGGCGCCCGAAGGCAACCCGGGCGTAAAGATAAGGACCGCCGGCTTGCTGAAAGCGCGACGCCACCTCGGCAAAGCAGCCGATGATCACGCTCATTCCGGCCCCGGCCGCGAGCACGGCATAGGGGCTGTAGTTGCCGATGAGGGCAGCCACGGTAGAAGGCAGCCCAAAGACTCCGCTGCCGATGATGGAGTTCACCACCAGCGCAACCAGGCTCCAGCGGCCGATGGCGCGGATGAGGTCATGGCGAGGCGAGTGTGCCGAAGCCGATTCCATCCGGGCGTTTGTATCACATGCCTGGACTTCCCAACAGCGAATTTTCCGTAACGATGGCTTCAGTAACTTTGGGTAGTGACTTTGGAGCAACGGACGAATCGACGCGAGGATATGAATTGGCGAGCAGCGCGTCCGGTTCTACGACAACGCGAAAAGCCTTGCCAGTAGCGGGGTTCAGCGTGATCGAGCGCTGGGCATCAGTCTTCCGACCAAAGTAATGGCTTGAATTACGAAAGCGCATGATCGTGGGACATCTATCCCCTGGGCGCTCGCGATGAGATGTTGAAAGGCACGCGAACATCGCTTCGAAACACCGGTTTCGACCCATGGGGAACGACACTCAGATGGACGATCTTCACACGCGGATGGCGCGGGTTACCGAAGATTTGCGCGCGATTCAGCGGGAACTGAACTACGCGGCCATGCAGGCACCCAGCGATCCGGAGTTGATGGAAGCCCTGAGTGCGCTGCCCGAGACCGAAGCCATCCAGGTTCTGTGCAAGGCGCTCGACCAGATGCGGCACTTCCTGTGGTTCTACACCCAGGTGATGAGCAATGAGCCTGAACTGGGTGATAAGCTCCGTCAGTCGAACGCGGGGAAAACCGTCGAGGAGAGCAAGGTGGATACCTCCTTCCTCGATCAGCTCACGCGGGCCGATGAGGCCGTGCTGCTGCGCTACCTGGCGGACGCAAAAGAACGCAAGCCGAACTAGCCACCAAAAGCCACTTGCCGCGGATTCACGCGGATCGAAAAACGAAATACCTTCTTGTCGATGTTCGGGTTCAGCAGTGGCCGCGGACGATCGTTCTGCGCACTTCCCCGTCGGGACTCAACACAATAATGTTGGCTTCCGCGCCCGGTGCGAGCTGTCCATATTGCGCGAGCCCGACGGCGCGTGTGGCATTCAGAGTTGCGGCGCGCACCGCTTCGCGCAAGGTCCAGTGAGAGAAGCGGGTTATGTTGCGAACGGCGTGGTCCATGGTCAGGACGCTGCCAGCGAGGCTTCCGTTGCTCGTGCACTTTCCATCTTTCACCTCGACCTGAATGGGGCCGAGTTGGTAGGTGCCGTCCGGCATGCCTGCCGCGGCCATCGCATCGGTAATCAGCACGGAGCGTTCAAAGCCTACCGACCGCAGGAAAATCTGAATGACTTCGGGTGCGACGTGAATTCCATCCGCGATGATGTCGGCGCTTAGCCGGGGATCGGTAAGCACTTCGCCGAGGATGCCGGGATCGCGATGATCGAGCGGCCGCATGGCGTTGAAAGTGTGGGTGGCGTGGCGGGCGCCGGCACGGACCCCGGCGCGGGCAGCTTCGAGCACAGCGTCAGAGTGGCCGATGCTCACACAAACCTTGCGGCGCGCGGCTTCGGCGATGACCTCGAGGGCGCCGGGAAGCTCCGGTGCAATGGTCATCATGCGTACATGGCCGCGCGCGGCCTGCCACAGACGATCGAAGATTTCCAGCGTGGGCTCGACGAGGTATTCCGGGGGATGGACGCCGCGACGCTTGTGGCTGAGAAACGGACCTTCCAGATGGATTCCGAGCGGCCGAGCCTGCGTCGCGTCCCCTTCGGCATGGGAGGCTTGCGCGGCATCGATGGCGTCGGCTAGCCGCCCTAGAGCGGCGCAGGTCTGATCGAGCGGCGCGGCGACGGTGGTAGGAAAGTATCCAGTGACGCCGTGGGTGATCAGGAACGTGTTCAGACGCGGCAACTCGCCGGGCGCGGCCCGCATGAGATCGACGCCAGCGCCGCCGTGCATGTGAATGTCGACGAAACCGGGCGCCATGATCGCTTCGGCAGGGCCGTCGTTCGCAAGATCGACTACCGTGGCATTCTTTGGGATTTCCCGCTCAGCACGCGAAGAGACGGCGGAGATGAGGCCGTCCTCAATAAAAAGGAGCGGGTCTTTTATTTCCTCTTGTGGCGTATAGAGACGATTAGCGCAGAGAACGATCATATTGCGTTCGATGATATTGCGTTCATCAGTGTAGCGCGAAAGATGGATCGGGCGAACCGGAGAACCGTCTGCAATTGCGATGTTATAATCGTGGTGCCCGTTGAACAGTAAAAACGAGCAGCAAATCGCTGCGGGTGGATGGCCTTCCTTGTTGCCGCCCGCGTACCGTCGGGGAGTGGCTCAGCCTGGTAGAGCACCTGGTTCGGGACCAGGGGGTCGGAGGTTCAAATCCTCTCTCCCCGACCATTTTCTTTCAAGCACTTGCAGCGACCTAGTCCGAGTACGTCCTGGGTGCTAGGGGTACAACCGGCAATTTGCCAAACACTCTAGGCAGTGGAAAACCCAGGCCCGCCCGCTCTGCTGAGAGCTTCCGAAACTCCGTTCTCCCTTAATGGATTCCACTGTGTAGTGGTCCGTGATCCCGTGCGTCGTGTCCCCTACCCAGCTTCGGAGCAGGATCTCCATCACACGTTGCTTCCTCAAGTGGGTGACGCGAAAGCGTCTGAAGCCATGGAACCCGCACTTCTCGCGCGGGACGCGGCCTCTGCTCTAAGGTTGCGCACCTAATGGTCCAAACGCGGAGAGACAAAGAGACTAGAGTCAAGCTGTGAAAGGTGACTTCTCAGCTCCGATGGATCCCGCCGCGCTCCTGTGCGCTGTTTGTGGGCGTACCGTCACCACCTCGGTTTCAATAACACGAAGACCATCTGCCGCAGGTGAAGGGCAGTGAGCAGAATCAGAGCATGGCGCATTTGGGCAGGCTGGTTCGACCTTATTTTGATATTTCTACTCAGTTGGAGTTGCCCCATGCTGCGAGCCGATACTCAGCCGCGAGTTGCATTCAAAGATGAGTTCAAGAGCGGAAAGCTCGACACCACGAAGTGGATTTTAGCGACATACAAGTCGCCGGACTCCTCTGCCGGTGTAAATCGCGGCATCTATGTGTCATCTGCGATTGATTTTACGCAAGGGATGCTGCGCATTACCGTCCAGCAGCATGCGACGGCCACCGGTGTCGAATCGGTGGGCGGCGCGATCATTTCCAGGGAGTTATACGGCTACGGCACCTACGACTTCGAGATGCGCATGAGCAGCCTCTCGCCCACCCCTCAGGGTGACGGCACGACTTCAACGGGGGCGGTATCGTCTGGTTTTCTTTACTACAACAATTCGGAGACTGAAATCGATCTCGAGTTTCTGGGAAACGAGAATGCCCTATGGGTAAGCTCGTGGTTCAACCTCGATCCTAATTTCGATCCCACACCGCTGCAGAAGACCAGCGACAAAGTAGACGAGCCTGCCCTGGCGACTCGATTCCGGCACTATTGCCTGGTCTGGTCTCCGAAAACAGTAGATGTCTACATCGACGGCGCGAGAGTCGCCCACCAAACCGAACACGTGCCGCAAAATCCAGCACACATTATTCTTCAGCACCGCGGTACGAACAGCAACAAATGGGGTGGCGTGGCTTCCGTCGACGTGGAGCGCTACTTCTTTGTTCGGTCCGTGAAGTTTACGCCGCGCGGGGCCAAATAGCGGGTGCTTACTTTCATCCTATGTGTGCTCGGGTTGCGGGTCTTTCTCAGCATCGCCAAATATGCCTGGTCCATGGTGATGCGTATCGGCCATCCCCAGCTGGCAGGCGTCCAGCAGGACTTTTCACTCGAACCAACGGTCAGCGTCCTGCTCCCCTGCTTTAACGAAGGGCCAGATGTCTACAACTCCATCCGAACCATTCTTGAATGCGACTATCCGGTGGATAAATTTCAAGTCATCGCTACCGATGACCGCTCCAGGGACGACAGTTGGGAATGGCTTCAGAAAGCGGCCGCCGATTTCCCGGGCCGTGTGGTGGCCCGGCGAAATCTTAAGAACATGGGGAAATCCCGCACCCTGATTGGTGCGTCCCACGTATCCAATTCCGAAATCATCCTCGTGATCGATTCCGACTGCATTTTCGCCAAGGACACCATCCGGCAGTTGGTGTCGTGCTTCGCCGACCCGAAGATGGGAATTGTCGGCGGCACGGTCGGTATCCGAAATCCCAACACTAATTCCCTCACGCAGGTGCAGACCTATGTCTACTTCCTGGCCTTCGATTTGTGGAAAACCTATGAGAACTGGACGAAATCGGTTACCTGCGTAGGAGGCTACCTGCTTGCCATCCGACGCCATTTGTTCGAGCAGATCGAACCAAAGATTCTTGCCCGGAACTGGTTCGGAGTCGAAGTGGTGGAGGGTGAAGACCGGTATATTACCCATCACGCACTTCTTCTAGGCTATGACACTTATGTGAACACGAAGGCGCGCTGCTGGACCAATGCCCCTGATAAGTATCCCCAGTTCTTCAAGCAACAGTACCGCTGGAGAAAAAGTGGCGTGCGCGATTTGTTCCTGACCTACAAATTACTTTGGAGTCATCTCGGGACCGTGCACCCGAATGGGATCTATTGCTCCACCATTGCTCCCCTGACACTCTTGACCTTCACTCTTGGGATCTTCATTGCCCCCCACTTCGATCCCTTGTTCTTTTTGCATCCGATCACACTGATCATCTCGATGGCGACCGGCGCCGTCTTGCACATGATTGTCTCAAAACACTTTCCCGATCAAAAGATCGCCAACCCACTTACGTTTGCGCTCTTCGGATTCTGGTGGATCATCAACTCTTTCTATCTCACCGTCTTGTCTCTGCTGACCCTTGACTTTAGCGACTGGGGAAGCCGGAGCAAGAAACGGGTTAAGCGTACAGAGCAATAATTATGAACCTAGAAAATATTAGACCTGCTATCAACAGTTCGGTGCTCATGCTCTACCGCATTTTTGCGATTGTCAGCTTGTATGCAGTTCTTGCGGGAGTCCTCATTTTCGGCCTGGGAAGCGCATTTTATGCCGGCAGCAAGACCTGGGTTGCGCCCGTCATCCTCTCCCAGTCTGACAAGGATACGCTTGACCTCATCGGCAAGACTCTGACAACGCAGAACACCGTTGACGACCTCAGGCTTGACATCGAAAAGCTCGAAAACACGGTGGCGGAAGCCCGGTCGCATAAGGCAAACCTGGAAAACATTCTCCCGGCCATCGATACGGCGATTGGCCAGGAAAACCGGCACAAGCGAGAGACCGGTCCGGTACTCGCCAACCTGGACAGGCAGAAAAATGCCGATGTCGCCAGCACCCAGAGCGCGCTGGCCCAGTTCGCCGACGTTGACGCCAGCATCGACCACGAGTTGACAGCAGGACTCATTACCAAGAGCGATGCAACGCAAGCGAAGTTGAACCTGGTCAAGTCCAACGGCGACCTCACCGACAGCAGGATCGCGACCACATTGCTGAAGGACACCATTTGGGCGAAGACGCTTCCCTCCACGACTTACCTGGACACGCTGCACAAGCAGGCTGAACTGAAGTCGGAAATCGCCTGTCTGGGAATCGTCATCGACACTGCCCTGAAACAGATCGCCACAGAAAGAAACCAGGCGGCGAAACTCGACCAGGCCTTGAAGACGGCGAAGCAAACGCCTCTCTGGGCTGCCATGCAAGGCGCCAGAACCAACGTGGCTCTGGTGCCCTACGACAATCAAGCGGTGGCCAGCCCGGGCGCTCCGGTTTATGACTGTTACCTCAGCTTTATCGCCTGCCGTCGGGTTGGCTTCATAAAGGCGACATTCGTCGGGGAACAGCACACCACCCATCCGATTTTCAAAACTGACTTGCGGGGATTCCTGGTGCAACTGGAACTGACCGATCCAGATTCCGCAAAATCAAAGACGCTTTTTGTGGGGAGCAAACCGCTCCTATTCTGACGTTTCTTAAAGGCATCCTTATTATGAAGCAAGCATCTTTATTAATCGCCGCAGTGTTGTTATGCAGCACCCCCGTCTTCGCCGGAGAAAATGGAACGGCGGAAAACGCATATTGCAAGTACCTTACAGAGCAGGCGGATGCCCAACGCGATCTGCTGCGCAGCCCCTCGGCTATCGCGGGGCCAACCCAGCCGAGTGCCGGCACACCCCCACAGATGATCTTCGGCCTGACTGGCAGTCTGGCCAACAATCTGAAAGCACCCCTGACGACAAGAGCGGCGCACGCCGCTTGTGATCTTTACGTGGCGACGACCGAAGCACAGCAGCGCATTTATTTCGTCGTACCGAAGATGGAGAAAGACGCGCTCATGCATCGGCTTGATTTAGTCCAGCAGGGTTCAGACCAGCTGGAGACCATGATTCGAGATGAAGAAAAAATGGTTCGGGTGCATAACGTGACCGGCCCTGCGCTCTATTACCTTCAATCCGCAAGAGCGCGGCTGGATATGCGGCGCACGTCGGCACTGACCGGCCTTCTTCCCTACGTCCCAACTCTCAGCGATCTGCCGCTTCGCGAGCTGGTGAGCAACAAGTTGCACGCCGACGAAGCGAACCAGAAAGCCATCACTAAACTTGCCAGCGAAAGCGGTTGGGACCTCACGCTCTCCGGCGGTGGACGGCGTCAACTGGCGGAGTTCAATTCCCCGACCACAGTCTCGGAGTTCGGCGGGTTCGGCGAGGTTAGCCTGACCTACAATTTCGGGCGGCATTCCGCCAATGCACACCTTGACCGGTCCGCATCGGGATACCTGGATTTTAAGAATAATCAGTTCGATGATGTGGCGCGGCAATCGGCGGTTCTGAAAGGGCAGATCGTGGACACCCTCTCGTTCCTGCGTCCGCAGCTTACGGCTTTGCTCGAACACGACTCG
>JBEKWP010000066.1:0-23046 GCA_049512915.1 Candidatus Sulfotelmatobacter sp. | reverse complement strand
CGTTCCAACCACGCCCACACCCACACGCCGCTATTTCGCCGTCGTCGACGCCAGCCACGGCGGCGACGACCACGGAGAAACTCTCAGCCCCACCTTGCTCGAAAAAGACGTCACCGTCGCCCTCGCCCGCAGTCTGCGCCAGGAACTGGAAAGCCGCGGCATCCCCACTCTCGTCCTCCGCGACTCCGATGCCAATCTCTCCCTCGACCAGCGCGCCATCTTCGCCAACACCGATCACGCCGCCATCTACATCGCCGTCCATGCCGCCTCAAACGGTCACGGCGTGCGCGTCTACACCGCCCTGCTCCCCTTCGGTGGAGACGACCGTGGATCTTTCCGCGACTGGTCCACCGCCCAGCACGGTTCGCTGCAGCTGAGCCAAAGCGCCGCCTCCGCAGTCGCGGCCGAATTTCAGCGCCGCCAGATCCCGGTTCGCACCCTGACCGCTCCCCTGCGCCCCCTGAATAATGTGCTCGGCCCCGCCATCGCCGTCGAAGTCGCGCCCCAGGGTTCCGACCCCTCCCAACTCACCGCCCCCGACTACCAGCAACTGGTCACCAGCGCCATTGCCACCGCCATCGCCGCCACCCGCGATCAATTGGGAGCCGCCCAATGACTCCAGATCAGCGACGTGTGGAAAGAAAACGTGGGGAACGAAAATGTGGGGACAGCCGCCCTCGGCTGTCCGTCGAGCGCAGCTCGACGCTTCTCGCTGACAGCTGATAGCTGATAGCCGGCAGCTGACAGCCCAGACCTGCTCCCCAACAAAAAAGGCCATCGGCTCCCGCCGATGGCCCTCGAGGCCCCGCTCCCAACTCTAATGAATCTCCCAACTCATGATCGTCGCCTCCGTCGGGTTGTCCGCCGGAATCGTGATCCCATTATTCAGCGTCCCACCCGCCGTGACGCTCTCTGCCGTCCCGCTGCTCCCGCCCAGAAATGTAAACCCCGCCGAGCTCCCGCCGTAAACCTGCGCGCACGCGCTCGTGCAACTGCTCGTAATCGCCAGGTAATATTTCCCCGGCTGCAGCGTCGCGCTCGCAGTCCAGCTTAGAGTCTTGTATCCCGTGCTCGGGGCAAATGTCGTCCCCGCCGTGCTCCCAATATGCGCCACCACATTGCCCGCGCTGTTCAGCACTCCAATGTCATATGTGTTGCTCGTGTTGTCCGCGGTCGAAACGTCATACGTTACCTGGGTCGTGGTCAGCGGAAACGTCAGCACCACGCCCCACAGCTCTGCCTTGCCCGCTGTGCTCGAAAAGGAGATCGCCGTCCCTGTCGTATTCGTCGTAAACCATGGAATCGAATACGAAACGCTGCTGCTGACATTCGAGCCCGGCATGTCGAGAAACATCTGCACCGTCGCGCCGCCTGAACTTGCCTGCAACACGCGGCCCAGAATCTGCGTCCCCGTTGGCCGCGTCGCACCCGCGTCATGGCAAAAAGTATAAAGCCCAGCGCTCGCCGTGCTCGAAGGCACAACATAATCCCCCACCACAGTCGCGCTCCCGTCGAAGTTGCAATAAGCGGATCCAGCCTTTGCCAGCGTTACCACCCCAGAAGTCCCGGGGTTGAAAATCACCACCCCGATAGCTCCACTAGTCAGCGCCGTGGAGGACGATACCGCGCAACCCGCACTGCTCAGCACCGCCAACCCATTGATGATCGTCCCCGTCGTCGTGTCATTGCAAAGTTCGTAACTCTCGCTGGCAAACTTCCCCAGCTCGAAACCGCTTCCACTCGTGGAGTTTCCCGCCACATAGACCGTCCCCGGCCGCAGCCCCGTGCCGCTCCCGCTGTTGAACGAACCTACGTTGTCAATCTGGTCGGTCCAGGGTTTCAGATTTCCGAACGCATCGATCACCCACTTCAACCCGCTGTTGATCCAGAAGCCCAGTCCGTACGCGCTTCCGGAAGGCGAACTTTCGCTGCGCAGCACTGCATAACTATCGCCCGCATCGTATCCCATCGATATCCGCTGCCAGGTCGAGCTGTTCGTATAACTCGAGTACACGTGCAGATTCTGTGCCACCCCTCCGACCACGTATTCGCCCAGGTCATTCCCATCTTCTTGAAAAAGATTCGAGAAGTAGGAACTCGTCGCCGTCGTCGCCACCTTCTGTGGAGTCCCTGCATTAGCCGAGATATAAAAGTTCCCGTCGTTCGAGATCCCCAGCGCCGATGTGCCCGCCCCCGCCGCCGCCATCGCCGCCCCTGGGACCGGCGAACTCACCGTCCACGGCCCCGCCACCAGCAGCTGCCCGTTCACGGTCACGTTCCCGCTGAACGTTCCCCCCGCCGCCATAATCCCATTGCTTCCCGTATAGTTCAGCGTCGACCCGGTATCCGTGAGCTCGCTGTCTCCGCTCACTGCGGCTCCGTTTGCGGAGTACAGCGCCAAATGCCAGTTGCGCATTCGAAGCGGAAGCCCCCGATGTGTTATCCAGTCCCACGTAGGTGTCATTCGCATCGTAAGTAGGCCGCATCCCGGCTGTACTCAAAGTCTTGGCGGGATTCGAGTCCACCAGCGTTATCTTGTGCCCGCCGGCTATCACTCCGTATAACCCTTCTTCAAAATTCAGCCGCCCTTTGGCCCCGGAAACATCAGGGCCGTTGTAGGCGCCTGCAACTAGAAGAGTCGTTCCTGCTTGACTCCCTTGCGTGTCTTCGAGACATGTGACCCAGGATCCGCCATAGACTCCATTGCAATCGAGTGCGAAGAACTTTGGGAGTAAATTTCCGAAACTGCTCACCACTTGGCTCACGGGATTCAGTGCCGAATTCGCCACGTTGTCTCCGAATCGATCAAAATACACGCCGCCAGGACTCGGGCCGGAGCTCACCACATCCCCCGGCGTAGTGTAGATCACTGAACCATTCCAGAAAGGCAACGCCGGCCAGTACGTGCCAGGACTCGCAACCGTGTAACTCGTTGTGTTGGTGGAGGCCGTGTCGCTGAAGCTGCAAACGTTGGTCGCGCCGACTGGCGTGCAAGCCGATCCCACAGTTAATCCCGTTGCCACTGAGCCACAAGTCGTCGTCGCGCCACCCGTACAAATCCCCGTGTAGGGTGCGGGATTATTTGCTTGCCCCGAGGTGCGGAGTACATCATAGGTGATCGTTCCCGTAGTCCCGAACTGTGGCCAGACCACAGAAATGCTTCCCGTCTGATTCGTGAGCGCGATCCCCGCAAGAAATGGAGCGCTCGCTCCGTTCGTGGAACTGTGGGCGACGACATAGTAGTTGTATTGCGTTGATCCCGTATTAGCAAACACGGGAGCCGACCCTACTGGCCCCACTGAGTTCTTCACCGAAGCAAATCCACCCTCCACAATCAACCCCGCTTCGCCCAGGCCAAGAGGATTGCTGCTGGCGCACCCCGCGACCTCACCGTAAACGTTGTCCAACTCCACGTTCGGAACATTGGAGTATGCCCCGGCCGACCGCACCGCGAACTGTGCCTGACCTTGAATCACAGAATCTGAAATTCGCAGCGTGTTTCCATCCTGGTTATCAACCCCGTTCGCCCCGCAATTGAGGCTGAGATTACTGTTCTTGATGTAAAGCACTCCGGCATTGCCGCTTCCGCCTGCTCCTTTCACCGCCACTGAGCAGAACGTTGAGGTGCAGTGATACCACCGCGCTTGATATGTGGACAGCCCATCAATAATTGCCGCCTGGTCGTTATCCACTTGAATCAGCGACCCAAACGAGCTGCCGCTGCTAACGCCGCCCACGGGAAATGGATTTGCCGATCCAATGTCCTTGAAATGAGTCTTCTGGGCTTGGTCCTCGATCATCGGATAGTTGCAATTGTTGCAGGCCGCCTGTCCCACAAAATGTTCCACCGTGACATCCCACACATAAGTAGTGTGCGCATTACTTCCGATGAACAGGCACGTGTCCGCCATCGCGCAGGTTATGACTGAGCCCGAAAAATCCACCACCATGTTCGGCGCGCTCACCGTCACCCGCGCCTGCCACGTATACTGCGCCGGCGCGATCACAACCGACCCCAATGCCGCAGTGCCACCGCCATAGTTCGGCGGGAACGACGCCGCGTTGATCGCCTCCTGCACTCCTTGCGATGCCGATCCCACCGTATACCCGGAGCCATGCGTGTTTGCCGCAGTGAACGTTATCGTTCCCCCCGCTCCTCCCGCTTGCGGGCAAGTCGTTGAAGTCAGCAATACTGCTTCCGGTGTCCCCACTCCTGAGATATAAACAAACGTCTGCGCTCCGGCCGGACTGTTGACCGTTAGCCCAATCGGACACGGACTCAGCGCAACCGTGTTCGATCCGACTGCAATCGTTCCGCTTGGATTCTGCGACCAGTTGTAGCTGGAAACCGAATACGTGATGTTGTTGAAATTGTTCGCCGTAAGCGCCGTACCGCCCGGCTGCACCACGTTCTGGCTTACCGACGGACTCACTGACACGCCTCCCGTTCCGCCGCTCGGCGTCGCCGGCGCATATTGCCCCGCCGATGAAGAATACGTCAGCACCTGCCCGTTCGCGGGCGACGTCGATCCCACCGGCACGCTCTGTATCTCTGTTGCGTTCGCGCTCGACCCGCACGATCCCCACGCCCCGCTTCCCAGCAGGCAATTCAGCGCCGACGCTGTTCCACTCCCCAACTCACTCGTCGGCACCAGCCCACTCACTAGGTTTGCCTTCGAGGCCGCCGTCAAATCTACGTACTGCTTCGGTGCCGCTTGCAGCGGCGCTGTCGGACTTGCACTCAGCGTCAGTGGCCCAGTCATCGCTCCGCCCGCCGTGGGCAAATAATTTCCCGCTCCCACATTTGCGATGGCTGCATCCACATATGCTTTGTTCGTCACATCGCCCGTACCTACCGGAGTCGGCACATTCGGTGGAGTGGAAAAACTTTTGGTCCCCGTCACCGTCTCCGTCCCGGCCAAATGCACCACCGCGTTGTCGTTGGCCTTCGCTGCCAGTGCCGAATTTACGTACTGCGTCGATACCGGTTGCGCCGCAGTTCCCGATCCCGGCGTAGTCCGCACCTGCGCCAGAGTCGCCGGAGAACTCGTCGGCACCACCCAATATTCTGTCCGCACTTCGCTCGGCTGCAGCTGATAGACGACGGTGTAGTAAATGCCCGCAGGAGTCGCGCCCGCGTTGGTTGCCAGCGCCACGTTCAAAGCGCCATTCGATCCCAGCGTCACATTCAACGATCCCGCCGCTACCGCCGTCCCATCCGCCGCGACAAATGCCGGCCAGGTAATTACCAACGTGCCTTGGGCCTCACTTCCATCCGCCATGTACACGGTGTCGATCACGCTCGTAAGCGCCGGCCCGCTCTGAGGAGCCGCGTGCAGTCGGATGCCCGTTGCGGCCACCACCACTGTCAGCACCAAATAAAAAATCCGTCCCGCAGGACGGCGTATCTGAAACATACTTCCTCCTCAAACTCACTCTTGTCATCCTGAGCGGAGCACGTGCTTGCGCGCAGAGCGCAAGCACGTGAGTAGTCGAAGGACCCCCTGCCCGCCTGCGCCACCACAAGCCAGGCAGGACACTTCTACAACAGCCGCTCTCGATCCCGCCCTTTCAAAAACTCCTCCACGCTTCGCACGTAGACCTCGGCAAAATCAGCCACCGGCCGTTTCGCCTCGATCAAATCCATCGCATCCTCAACCGTCCACCCCATCACTCCCAACAACGCCAGCGCCATCATCGGCGCCCGGTGTACCCCAGCCGCGCAGTGGATAAACAGCCTCGCCTTCGGGTCTTTCATCGCCTCCAACGCAAACTTCACCCCGCGCTCAAACACCTCCGGAGGTTTGAACTCGAAGTCATCGTCCACCTCGTTCCAGAGAACCTCGATCCCGTGCGGCCTCGCCAGCGGCGTATCGTCAAACTCGATCTGCATGTCAATGATGTGTGTAATCCCCGCCTGCGACACCTCTGCCATGTTTTTCTCGTGCCAGATTCCGCCTCCGACCGCGATCCGGTCGTCCAGCCACGTTATGTCCATCCCAAACCTGCGTCGTGCCAGACTTCCATAATTGCCTGCGTTACGACGAACATCCCGGGGATACTCCACCATCGGGACCCCGTCGATCACCACCAACCCGCTGCCCCCACCGTCTAGCCGCGACCGCAGCTTTCTCGCGCGCGGTCCCACCCGTGGAGAAACTGACAGAGCGTCCCGCCCGTCCAGTTCTCTCGAATTCAAACTCCCGCGCTTCATTTTACGGTATCCCCTCGGCCTCATTCCTGTGCGCCCCAACTATTCTTCGCCGTCCCCGGGGAGTGCCGCAGGCTCTTCCTCGCCTACCCCCTCCGCGTTTTTCTCCACGTCAATGGGAATGACGGTCTCATCCCTCGTGCCGTTTTCGTCGCTCGCCAATAGAACAGTGGTCGGCTCCTCGTCGCAAATCACCGGATCCAACGGCAGCCCCATGCGCGTAAGCAAAGTATGAGCCAGTGATCGTTCGATCGGATTCGCGGCCGCCTGTTCCGTCGCCGGATAGATCCCCGCGGCCTCAAACAAATATTTCGCCGACGCCAGTTGCCCTGTCTTGGCAACTTTAATCACCTCGGTCGCAATATCCTTCGCCGAATCTTTCACCAGTTCGTTAATGTTCTCCCGTACCTGGGCGATGTCCTTCCCCTTCTTTTTCGAAGTAGCTCTCCTCTTCGCCGAAGCTTTCTCCTTCGCCGTTTTTTTCGCTGTCCCCCTGCTTTTTCCCTTTGCTTTCTTCTTCATGCTCACGGTCGCCCTCCCCGAATCTGTCGGCGTCGTCCGAATCCCGGCTTCAGCCGCTTCAGGCAATCTCATGAGTTAGCAGCGACTTAACCCGCAGATTCCACGCCGCCAGTGCGCGGAGCTGCGATGCAAACTGGGCTCTTCAGCCCAAAAAACGAAAGGCGCGCTTTTCAGCGCGCCCGCAAAGATTGCTAGAGCATTTCTGTTTTTCTTTACTCTATATATTCAGAATAGCATTTTGCAATGGGTGATTGGGACATGTTTTACAAAATTATATTTGCCATGTCATCAACAACTTGCGCACTTTTCGATCAAAATCCCCTCTTGACAAGATTTTTGTCATTGCGAAAATTCCCTTCTCGAAGGCAGCCCGGCCAGCAATCCCACTTTAAGAAAGTCCTCGCTTAGCAGGTCGAGGACCAGGGGCAGCCTGCGTTGAATGGTCTTTCGGTTACATTGCAGAATGCGAGCAGTTTGCTCATGACTGTGTTCCTGCAGGACGATGCGCACGATTAACTGTTGATCCCAATAGTCCAATCGATCGATGCACTTCTCCACGTCCCGCACCAGGATGACCCGGTCCTCGAACGTGGTTGCGGTGTAATACGTCACCTTCGCGCGGAAGAACTCTCTCCCCACAAATGAGGGCAACCGTCCGGTTTCCAACGAGAAGCGCATGTAGCGACGCAACAAGCCCACCGTGCGCTTTCGATAAAGCCACAAATCAGGGTTGCGATCA
Organism: Candidatus Sulfotelmatobacter sp.; assembly: GCA_049512915.1. Taxonomy (GTDB): domain Bacteria; phylum Acidobacteriota; class Terriglobia; order Terriglobales; family Acidobacteriaceae; genus Sulfotelmatobacter. The sequence goes on along the minus strand of JBEKWP010000066.1, from coordinate 15,574 downwards.
AGAGGATCGTCCTCCAGTCGCGTGTCTTCGAGCCGAGCAGTGCCCTCAACATCCGATTCCGCCGGAAAGTTGTGCGCCGGCAACTCCTCACATGCGCCCGCCGCCGGAGACTCCCCGAGAGCCCGCTCATCCTCGTGTGCCGGCGGTGAACCCGAACTCAGCGCATCCTCTGGGGCAGAGTCATCCGCTTCAGCCCCAATCCAATCCACAAAGCAGCTCATGCCACACCTCCCGAGGCATCCAGATCCCGGTCCTCGTCTCCCCCATAGCTGTCGCCATCGCCGTCATCCGCGCCCCATCGCGGTCCACGCGGCAACTGGGCAGTTTCCGGCTCCCTCGAAGCCGGCGGCAGTTGAGCCATCTCACGCCCGCACGCCACGCAATAAATTTGCCCTCCGCCCACCGGACGCAGCCACAACCCGCCGCAGCGTTCGCAATACTTCAGTTCAAGTTGCTCCTCTTGCCGAGACTCGCCTTTCGCTCTTGCTTTCATGACTCCTCCTGGGGCTCCGGGCTCGCGTTGCGATCCCGGGGCGGTTGCGGTTGAAGCGCATTTACCGAAGCCCGAAGGCTGCAGCCGAAAAAAAAAGCCCTGCGTCGGCTGCCGCTCCTCGAGCGGAAACCGAACGCAGGGCTCGTTTCTCTTACGATGACCTGCTTGAGCTATTTAGTTGTCGGACGTGCCGCTTGACCCTGCTTGCTAAACATACACATCCGGCAAAACGACTAACCCGCTTGCCGGAAACCTTTTACGGTTCGATCGCCACCCCAGGCTCCAGCCCGGAACGTTCCAGCCCGGAACCCTGTTCGTGCTGGCGAAAAAATCCTTCCTCGTACCCCGACTTCAGCACTCGGCCATTTTGCAAAACCACACTGACTCGTCCACTGAACTGCAGCAGCTTCAACAGGTTTTGCATGGAGCCGGAAAGCACCTCGGCCGCGCGCACTTTCCGGCGGAATTCGACAAAGTTCTTTGCTTCGTTGCAGTTATCTAAACCGGTCATGAGGGGAAGTCCCTAGGGGAAAGTTGGGTTATACAATATTCGCGATCGTATAGCTGCGAATTTTCCGAGTCAAGGTCGTTAGACCAAAGGGTCTGTGGAAATCCTTTCGCTTAGCATGGTGCTATACCTCACCGTGCTATACTCACTGCCATGAAATTCCGAGTCCTGCAGGATAATCTGCGCGAAACGCTTTGGGAGCGCATCGAGGAAGGCGACCTCACCGGCCTCCGGCTCGCGCAACAGACCGGCTTCAAACAGGCTCACATCTCCAACTTCCTGAATCGCAAGCGCGGTTTGAGCCTTGAGGGCATGGACCGGGTCCTGGTCGTTCAGCATCTTTCTGTGCTCGATTTGCTCGACCCCTCCGAGGTCAACAAGCGCGCCTCCATCCTGCCTCCCAGCAATGATGAATTCCAGAATGTGCTCCTCACCGACGGAACCGTGGCCGCCACTCATCCCCTCATCACCAGCATGAACGTCAAGGAGATCCTGAAATTTAAGAAAACTTTTCTCAAAAAGCTGAAACCCGAGACCGAAGGCGACCGCCAGCAGTGGGAACGCTTTGTGCTCATCAAGGTAGACAACCGCGAAGCCATGAGCATGTATCCCCGCCTCTTGCCGGGAGCCACGCTCCTGATCGACCGCCATTACAATTCGCTCAAACCCTATCGCAAGGGCGAGTTCAATATGTACGCCGTCCTCAAGAACGACAATTGCACAGTGAAATATGTGGAAACTGCCGGCAATCATCTGATTCTGCGCCCCCACAATCAGGCTTTCCCCATCGAAGTCATTGCCATGGAAGATGGCAAGTCCGCCTCCGACTACCTGGTCGGCCGCGTCTGCCATGTGGGCATCGAAACCTAAGCACCCATGACGCGAGGCACAGTATTTGCCGTTGCGGTTTTCCTCAGCTTAACCACAGCGCTCACCGCAGCTCAGGCTGGGCAAAGCTCGGCTAAGGCGGTGCTCCCGTCCGGCGCTGAGATACGCACGATACTCGCCGACCGCATCGATACTCTCGCTGGCCACCAGGAGGGCATCGGCATCGTTGTCGGCATAATCGGGCCGCAAGGTAGAAGAGTCATCCCGTACGGCCGTTTCCGCCCGGCAGATCCTCCGCTCCTCGGTGGCGACACTGTCTTCGAGATTGGTTCTGTCAGCAAAGTGTTTACCGCCCTCTTGCTCGCCGATATGGTCCGAAAAGGTGAAGTCGCGCTTGCTGATCCGGTCGCGAAATATCTGCCCGCGGGTGTCAAAATCCCTGAACGCAACGGCCGCTCCATCACTTTGGTGGACCTGGCGACCCATACTTCAGGCTTGCCGTTTATGCCCGACGAGTTGCCCGCCTTCAAGACTTCAGCCGCCCCGGACGATTCCGAGGCTCAGCTTTACCAGTTTCTCGCCCGCTACCAACTGAGACGCGACCCAGGCGCCGAGTGGGACTACTCGAACGTCGGTTACTGGCTCCTGGGACAGGCCCTCGCAACGCGTGCCGGCATGGATTACGAGAGCCTGCTGCGAACACGTGTCATAGACCCCTTGAAGATGAGAAACACCGGTGTCACCCTCTCCGCAAAACTCAAAGACCGGCTCGTGGTCGGCCACAACGTGGTTTTGCAGCCCGCGGCGTCTTTTTCCTCGGTTTCCATCTATTCGGCCATGCCCGCGGCGGGCGGCCTGGTTTCAACCGTCGATGACCTCCTGACTTTTCTTTCGGTGGCAATGGGGTATGAACCTTCGCCGTTGACGCCAAGCATGGCGGCGATGCTCACCACGCGGCGTCCCATTGATGGAGGTGGAAGCGAGCAGGCGCTGGGATGGGTGGTGACTGGGAAGGGTGACGACCAGTTGATCACGCACGACGGCTTCACTTGGGGGTATGCCAGTTACGTGGCCTGGGATCCCGCGACTCGCACCGGAGTTGTCGTGCTCTCGAATCAACTGACCAGCGTTGGCGACATTGGCCTGCACCTGCTGCGGCCGGACACGCCCTTAGAACCGCCGACTGTCACGAAGCACACTGAGATCAAGCTCGGTTCCGCGGTTCTCGACACTTACGCGGGTCAGTACGAGGCGGAGGGCGTGGGAGTGTTCAACATCGCTCGGGACCAGGACTTCCTGACCGTCCAACTGCCAACAGATTGGGGACTTCCGAAATTGCAGCTTCGTCCAGAAACCGAGCGTGACTTTTTTGTCGCGGAACTTCCGCTTCGAGTTACGTTTCAAACCGACACCAAGGGGCGTGCGAACGGACTCCTGCTTTACCCACCGCGTGGACAACACCCGCTACCCGCGAACCGGATACGTTCAGAAAAGTGATCCCCCGCTACTCTGGGCCCAGGCTGTCGAACATCTTAAAGAGCTTGTCCGCGCCCGCCCGGTAGATCACATAGCCTTTGCCGGCATCCGTGGTTTCGCGGAACAATAACTCGCCCCGCCCGTCTCCGTCCGCATCCACGGCGTCGATCAACTCCAGCCGCGGGGTTACGTCCAGATGAAACTTGTCCGTCACTCCCGAATACAGCTTGCGCAGATCGCCGTAGATGTCAGTTCGCGTCACCAGCGTGATGGAATACTGTTCCGCCGGCGCAGTCGCCCCCTGTTCCGCCGGCGCAGTCGCACCGGGCGCAGGAGGAAAGTGCGCTTCCGCGGTCAGGATCATCACGATCTGGTTGTTCGCCCACACATCGAAAGCGTGGAATTGAACATTCTCGAGCACCGGCTGAATCGGCTTTGCCGGAGCTTTGTGGCGCGCGGGAGCAGCCTTTGCCGGTGGGTTCGCCGGAATTTGATTCCTGGCCAGCGCGTTTACATAAGCCTGAACTTCAACTCCCGCCAGGGCAAGCATCCGGTTGCGCTGCTCTTCCTCTTCGCCGGTCTTCCAGAAAAACTTGTACGACTTCGGTTCCGGCCCGCCCGCATCAGAAATCGCCGGCAGCAGTTGCACCGGCCCCGGGCCGGCAGCGGCGGCGCTTGCCGGGGAGTCGGGCTTGACCGTCTTCGGCGCCGCCTGCTCGTCGTCATCCGGCGGCGCCTCCTGCGTAGGCTTCCCGCGTCGCAGCGTAGGGCGATAGTAGTCTCCCGTCTGACTTTGGGCGGCCTGACCTTGCGAGGCTTGTCCGGAACTCGTTTGAGCTGGCGACGACTGACCTGGCGACGACTGACCTGGCGAAGTCTGCCCTGCCGTCGATGCTGTCCCTGCCGGCGCTTGCTGCTTCGTGCTTTGATCTGCAGGTTTGTCCGATGCTGGCGGAACTCCAGGCGCCTGCCCAGCCGACGCACCATTTCCAGAAGAACCACTCGCAGGCGCAGTCGGCGGGGACGCGCTCGTAGCGGCAGGCTTTTCTGACGATCCTGTCCCGGCCGAAGTAGTGGAACTCGGAGCAGTGGAAGCCGGAGCACCGGAGGCGGACCCGGAACTCGGGCTCGCCGACGCTGCGGGTTGCGATGACTTTCCCCGAGTCAGGCGCGGCGGCGCGTCATTATCGCCGCTATTCAGCCCCACCGGCACATTTTCCGCTTTGTGCCGCGCATTGGCCGGCACGCTTCCATTGAGCAGATAGGAACCCGCACCCACCCACTGTTGCGCAGCTCCCGCAGTCTTGCTGTGCAGCGCTCCACTGACCGTAAATAGCCCCAGCGAATCCCCCGACTCCTCTGCCTCATAGACCGTGCCGGAATCGAGCGCCATCGGCACCGGGTCCGCTTTGTATTCGCTGGCATCGTAAAATTTGCCATCGACCAGAATCGCGATCGGGATCAACGTCGCCTTCCCGCCATTGGTGAGCTGCAAAAGTGCCACCGCCCGCGGCCCTTTGATGGGTTTCTTCTTGGCTTCGGCAGGCTTCTCTTGGGGGACGTCAGGCTCTGGGCGCTTAAGCTCGGGCCTTCCCTGCGCCCAGCCTCGCGGAGCCGTCGCGGCAAGAAACGCCAGAACCAGAACGACGATGACGGCGAACCCCAATCTGCGGTATAAGAACCTTCTGGACATAAGTCGTTCGGCCCTCGGCCGGATTGAGGCCGGGATTGCGGACGCCATCTTCAACCCTTCCCTGGAAATGAGGCGATCATGAACATCCATGTCAATGATAAGGCTCCCGAGTTTACTTTGCAGGACGAGAACGGAAAGGAAGTCTCGCTGAAAGGTCTGCGCGGCAAAGTTGTCGTGCTCTATTTCTATCCTCGCGCGGACACTCCCGGCTGCACCATCGAGGCCTGCGAGTTCCGCGACACCTTCAAACAGATGCAGAAAACCGGCGCCGTGTTACTTGGCATCTCGCCCGACACACCCAAGGCGCAGAAGAAGTTTCAGGAGAAATTCCAGCTGCCCTTCTCTCTGCTGGCCGATGCTGACAAGAAAGTCGCCGACGCCTTCGGCGTGCTCCAGGAAAAGAACATGTACGGCAAGAAAGTCATGGGCATCGTCCGAACCACGTTCGTTATTGGGCCAGACGGCAAGATCCAGCACATCTTTCCCAAGGTGAAGGCGGAAGGCCACGCGGGGGAAGTGCTGGCTTACCTGAAAGAATCGGCCAAGGGTGCGGCGTAGCCCCGGAACTAGCCCCGGGCGAAGTCCAAGGATCCCGGCGGCTCTTCGGGACAGCCGGCCAGATGCCGGCGTCACGCAGCCGATTCAGCCGCTCGGTCGCGCCTTCTTCGCCCGCAAGCCGCGGCGCGTGGCCCGCGAACTCCTCGGCAAGGTGTTGGTGCGCCAAAGCGGCGGGCAGTTTCTCTCCGCCCGCATCGTCGAGGTCGAAGCGTACCTCGGAAAAAACGATCCCGCCTCGCACTCCGCCGCCGGCAACACCGCCCGCACTGCAGTCCTGTTCGGGCCGCCCGGCTACGCCTACGTTTATTTCATCTATGGCAATCATTACTGCCTGAATGTGTCATGCGAGCGTGACGGCAAGGCAGGAGGCGTGCTGTTCCGCGCGGTCGAGCCGCTGCGCGGCATCAAAGCGATGGCGCGGGCGCGAAAAATCGAGGTGCGCGGGCCGCGGGATCTGATTCGCCTGACCAGCGGCCCCGGACGCATGGCCGAAGCTTTCGGCATCACCCGCACCCGCGACAACGGCGGCGATCTGACCTCGCCGCATTCCAGCTTGTGGATCGGGGACGACGGCTTCCGCGCCAGGAACATCAAAACCACCCCCCGCATCGGCATCACCAAGGCAGTCGACAAGCGGCTGCGGTACATCCTGGCAGGAAACGCCTTCGTCTCCGGACGGAAAAGCCCTCCCGAAGCTGAAGCCCGCCGAAAACTTGACAAATGGGTGTAGACTGTCGGTCGAGTCGAATGTGCGGAAAGCCGCTCTGCTCACGGCATTTGGCTGAAAGCAAGCTAATCTTCAGCCCTGTCCGTTTTTTCAGCATCCCCCGCACGGAACGAGTCATCTTAGTACACAGGAACTTGCATGCGCCGGTTCAGTCTATTTCGCGTTTCGCTCGTCACTCTCGCAATACTAGCCGCAACTGGGCCCGAACTCTGCCGGGCGGTCGATGCAGTCCGCCCCCAGACGCCTGTAGCTCCCTCAAATATTGTGATCGGCTTCGTCGGCGGCTTTGTCAGGCATGACAACCCGCACCAGGGTCCGGTTCAGTTCGCACAACAGATTCAGCGAACCGTTCCCAAAGACACTTATATCCGGGTTTTCGAGAACCGCCGCAGAAAACAAGCCTACGACGCTGTCCTCCGCCTTCTCGATACCAATCGCGACGGCGTTCTTTCCGCAGAAGAAAAAGCTCGAGCCCGCATCATTCTCTTCGGCCACAGTTGGGGAGCGTCCGCGGCCGTGTCGCTAGCCCGCGACCTGCAACGCGTGGGCGTGCCGGTTATGCTGACCGTGCAGGTCGATAGCGTCGCAAAAGTCTGGCAGAACGATGCCGTCATTCCCGCCAACGTCGCCGAGGCTGTGAACTTTTACCAGCCGCACGGCATCATCCACGGCCGGCCGCGGATCGTCGCTGCCGACCCCGATAGAACCGCGATCCTGGGAAACTATCTTGTGGATTACAGAAAGAATCCCGTGCCGTGCCCCGGCGCCTCGTGGGCTGATCACTTCTTCATTCCGGACCACATGCAGAGCGAATGCGACGCTCACCTCTGGTCGCAGATCGAAACCATGGTGCGCGAGAGGCTGTTACCTGCAGCTGCCGTTCCCGATACTTCTTCGACGGCCTCCACCGCAGTACGCTCGCGACCTTAGTTCCCGCGAAATTCTGTAATCCCGAACGAAGTGAGGGATCCTGGTGTGTGCAGGCTGCGACAGTCCGGACGACACAGGCAAGAACCAAGATCCCTCGCGCCGCTCGGGATGACATCTCCTAAGAGGGTAACGTGGGAAGCAAAATGTTGTCGAGAAGTCGCGTCGTGCCTACGAACGCCGCGCCCGCGACCAGCGCGCCGGCGGCGGGGTTCTGGACCGGATCGAGATTGTCCGGATCGACGATTTCGAAGTAGTCGAGGCGCACCGATTTTTCTCCTGCAATCTCTTCGCGGCCGGCAGCTGTGAGCTTTGCCGCATCGCGCTCGCCGGCTTCCCACATCTTTTTCACTCTCGTCAGCGCACGATGCAGTACCAGCGCCGATCGTCTTTGCGCGGAGTCGAGATAGGCGTTGCGCGAACTCATGGCCAGTCCATCGGCTTCCCGCACAATCGCACCCGCGACAATCTCCACGGGAAACTTCAGGTCACGCACCATGCGGCGAATAATTGCCAACTGCGCCGCATCCTTCTGCCCGAAGAAGGCTGCGTCCGGCTCGACAATGTGAAACAGTTTGGCTACCACGGTCGTGACCCCGCGAAAATGTCCGGGCCGCGAACACCCGTCCAGCTTGCCGCTCAGCTCTTCCACCGTAACCCAGGTCACCGCCCCCGCCGGATACATCTCGTCAACTGAAGGAGCGAAGAGCAATTCCACGCCTTCCTCCGCCAGCAAGTCGCGGTCGCGCTCGAAATCCCGCGGATATTTCGCCAGATCTTCGTTCGGCCCAAATTGCGTTGGATTTACAAAAATCGACGCCGCCACAATGCCACAGGCTGCTCTCGCCGCTCGAATCAAAGACAAGTGCCCTTCATGCAGCGCCCCCATGGTCGGCACAAATCCCAATCGCTGGCCGCCGCGCCGCGCTGCACGGCACGCCGCCCGCATCTCTTCGATGGTCTCGCAGATTTTCATCGCTGGGCAGGGCGCTTCAGGGGGTGGAGATCCAATCGATCGCGACGTGCGCTCCTTCGAGATCGCCCGCGACAATGCCGCGGTTTCGTCGAATCGCGACTTTGTCCGCTTCGGAAGCAGCAGGCTTCTCATCCACCAGGATCGCGACCGCGCGCCCGTAAGGCCACGCGGATGCGGGCAACCGCGCCAGCGCATTCAAGACTTCCCCCGGCTTCAAAATTTGCTCTTCATTGGCGGTGATGCTGGTCAGTAGGCCCACTGCTTCGGGACGGATGACGAGATAGGGATTGCTCCAATGCCTGGTTTGTTGCAGGGACGGATACTTCGCGGGATCGGCGGCCGCAACGGCCTGCAGAAGAGTCGCCGCATCCGGCGGCGGTGGCGCGTTCCGCTGCGAACAGGCAAGCCCGAAGCTCATCATCAAAACAGATACCAGACCGGTTCGCCCGAGTCGGCGCGAGACGGTAAAAGAACTCACCGCACCACCGCGGGAACGTCCGTCTTCACCGCCCAGACCAACGCGACCACCCATCCGATCATCGTCCAGCCCAGAAAAAAGTTCAGCAGCACAATCGCAGTCGTATCCCGCTTACTGCGTGCAAAGGCAAGGATCGAAGGCAAAAAATACATGACAAACCCAAAACCGAGAAACGGCAGAAAAAAACCAGGCAAGAAGTGAGTCATAGCGACCTCCTGAGGAATATAGCCTAGCACCAACGCAGCCCACGATGCTCGAAGGCGATCTTAGATCTATCCGTGAGATCCGGGTAAATCCGTGGCAAGGATTTTCTAGCGCCGCAGCGCCCGTTTCCGCGCCAGCACGGTGTCCAGCCCGGCTTTCGTCTCCCGAGGCAGATGATAGGACTCCTCATCCAACGGATACTGCAGCGACTTCACATCCGCCCGAAACGCGCGCGCCGCGCCGCTGATCAGAGCGGCCGCATCGCCGTAGCGGCGCACAAACTTCGCAGGCGTGGTAAATGTCAGGTTGACAAGGTCGTGGAACACCAGCACCTGGCCGTCGCACTCCGGACCGGCGCCAATGCCGATGGTCGGCGTGCCCACCTCGGCCGTAATCATGGCCGCCACTTCGCGCGGAATTCCTTCCAGCACAATGCAGCAGACGCCGGCGCGGTCGAGCGCCACGGCGTCGCGCATGAGTTGCTCGATGCCGCTGAGATCCCTCCCCTGCACCTTGTAGCCGCCCATCGTATTGACCGATTGCGGCGTCAGGCCAATGTGGCCGGCCACGGGAATTTCGGCGTCGACGATGCGACGAATCAGGTCGGCACGCTTCTCGCCGCCCTCGATCTTCACCACTTCCGCGCCGCCTTCTTTCACAAAGCGCGTTGCGTTATCGAGGGCGCTTTCCGGGTCGACGTGATAAGACCCGAAAGGCATGTCGGCCAGCAGCAGCGCATGCTTCACGCCGCGCCGCACCGCCTTCACGTGATGCAGCATCTCGTCCATGGTGACCGAGAGCGTGTTTTCGTAGCCGAGAATGGTTTGGGCAAGCGAATCGCCCACCAGAATCATCTCAATGCCGGCCCCATCCACCAGGCACGCAGTGGCGTAATCGTAGGCGGTGAGGCAGGTGATTGGTTCATGGCGGAGTTTTCGTTCGCGTAGGGAAGCGGTAGTGATCTTTTCGCGGGTCTCGCCGGGACTAGGAAAGTCGGGACGCCCGCCGATCGGGGTGAGACTCATCATGGCCTCCAGTGCCCCTCCGGCTCGGCCGGATAGAGCCTGTTCCGCATCTTCGTGGATGCTTCAACTATTGTAAACGTATCAGGGCCCTTCGTCGATGAGGTTGTAGTCAGCCAGCGTTTCTCACCGTTTTCGCCGTACATTCTCCCGCAGCCACGCCGCATACGCGGCCTCATCGTGCGATCCCGCTGCCAGGGACATGACGGCCTGCGTGCCATCCTCCTCGCTTGCATTGAAGTCGAAACCGTTGAGTTCGAGAAATAGAATGCCGGCCACAAAACCAGTCCGCTTATTTCCATCTACAAAAGGATGGTTGCGCACGACGCCCGCGGTATAGAGGGCTGCCATTCCAGCGACGTCTGGGGAGACGACGTACGCATAGTGTTGACGCGGCCGCGCAAGAGCCGATTCAAGAAGCCCCCGATCGCGCAATCCCGCAGCACCGCCGTGCAGCGCCAAAAGGCGATCGTGAATGGCGAGCACGTCGCGGGTCTCGATCCAGACCGGTTCTCTACGTTTCGAAGCCACGCTTCACTTGGCCAGAGCGTGCAGCGTGTTGCGGTATCGGCCCATGATCTCTTCCGCCTTCTTCATTTTCTTCTCGAACCCGGGATCGTACGGAGTGAGCCGGTAATCCCCGTCTCCGGCCTCGATCAGAAAAACCTGCTCGCCATCCCCCGTTCGCAGGCGTTGAATGACTTCCTTGGGCAGAACAACGCCCAGTGAGTTACCAAACTTTCGGATCTTGAGTGGGACCATCACGCCCTTCCTTTGTTATTACAATTGTAATAACCCGAGAGGCGTAATGCAAGACCTCTTGAGGTCCGCGACTACAGTCACCAGCAGGAATCGCAATTTAAGGGAATGCCCCGGGGATCACTTCGGCGCCAGCATCAACCGATCCCGGGCATTCATCTCCACGGCCTTACGCGAATAGAGCAACGGAAAATATTCGCCCTTATCCCACAGCGGAAGCAGATCCGAGTAATGCGACGACCCCGGCTGCCCGCTTTGTCCCGGAGTATTTACGGCCAGCGAATGGTCCCAATCGGCCGTGTCCAGAATCTCTCGATAGCTCGCGCCGCCCTCCTGTTCGAACTTTTTACCTGCCCAGGTGGCATTCACGGTGTCGCCATCGCCGGGCCGCGATAACGGTCCCAAATCCAATGTCGCGGCGTCAGGTAAACGGTCGAGCGAGTGCCGGAACTGAATCGTATGCAACCGGCCCCATGACCACGTCTGCGGATCGGTGCCCAGCAGCTGTTCCGTCTGCTTCCATGCGGATTCGAGAGTTTGCTGTAACACCTGATTTCTGCCCGCAACTGCATCGGCGCCGAAAACCTGCGGCGACGGATCCGAAAGATCTTCGATCATGTTCTTCAATGACCACTCGTCTTCAAACGCGTCAACCCCTTCCTTCTTGGCGACTACGCCGTGCAGTTCCTTCAGCCAAACCTCATAAAGCGCAGCAGCTCCGGACTCTCTACTTAACGTCGCATCCCATCCCGCTATCATTTGCGTCGCGGCGGTCGATTTCGGCGACGACTCTTTCAGCAGGTCCACTAACCGGCGCGCCACCAGCGACACGACATCAGTCTGGAGCTTCTCCATATCCTCCAGAGTAATCTTCTTCCCGCTGTCTCGAATGCCAGAGATCACTTCCTCGATGCGATGCACGCGATCGGGAGGAGCCCATTCGAAGCCAACGTTGTACGGATAATTCTGCGGGGTCATCTTGTGATTTGCGGTTGCGACGAACCCGACCGGTGGATTGAAACTGTGAGGGAGTTCCGAGTTCGGCACATATCCTGACCACTCGTAGTCCGCGGCGCCGGGCACGGGCAACAGCCCGGTCCAGTTTTTTCGCAGTGGCGCCAAACCAGTGGAGTGTTCCCCGATGTTGCCCGCCGTGTCGGCATAGACAATGTTTTCCGACGGCACCTTCCAGCGCTTCATGGCATCTTCGAATTCCTTCCAGTTCGCCGCCCGATCGACAGCAAGAGATGCGAGATAGCCCGCCGTTCCAGGCTCGGCTCCAACCCATCGAAGCGCCAGCGCGCGCTTGCCGTCTTCCCAAAGCACAGGGCCATGACGGGTAAACTTCAAGTCGACTTCGACCGGCGGCTTTCCTTTGACTGCGATGCTTTCGTGCTCCACCTGTACCCGCGCCCATCCATTCGCCGTTTTGTACTGAAGCGGATCTTGCGGATTCAGCTCTTCGATGTACAGATCCTGCTGGTCGAGGCCGAAGATGGTGAATCCCCACGCAATGTTCTGATTGTGACCCACCGCGACTCCCGGCAATCCCGGTTCGCCCGCGCCGATCACATCCCAACCGGGTGCTACCAGATGGACGATGTAACGCAACGACGGCAACGCCATCACACGATGAGGATCATTGGCCAAAATCGGCTTGCCCGTGGACGTCAGCCTTCCTGCGATCGTCCAGTCATTGCTGCCTTGCTTGCCGTCCGACGGAAACTCGATCCTCGCATCGCTTCCGATGAGGTTCTTGAGAAGTGACGGATTCAGCCCGGCGAAATCCACACCCGCCGCGGGGTCAAGTTCTACCTTCGGATCGAGGCTCAGAACGGCGCTGGCCTTCTGCACACCCAGCTTCGTGATCAACTCTGCATCACGCAGCTCGCTGAACGCATTTCCAGTCATGGCGAATGCCGCCATTCGATTGAGACAATCCTGCGGCTTCCAGGGCTGCGGCTCGAAGCCGGCCATCTGAAACTCAATCGGCAAGCCGGCCCCGTTCTTTGCCGTGAGTGAGCGTATCTCGGCATTGATCCCGTCGGTGAAAGCGCTCAGGATTGCCTCCGTATCGGGCGAGTAGCTCTCATACTCGGCCTTCATATCGCCCCGGTAACGAAGCAGTCTGGCATTGATGTCGCGCTGCACCGCCGGCGGCCCGAGCACCTCGGCTAAACGGCCCTTCCCTGCGCGTTTCCACATCTCCATCTGGAAGAGCCGGTCCTGGGCCACGACAAAGCCTTGCGCAAAGAAAAGATCGTGCTGATTCTTTGCGTAAATGTGCGCGACACCCCAGCGATCTCGCAGGACATCGACTGGCTCCTTAAGCCCGGACACGACGAGATTGCCGTGAATCGGTGAAAGCACGTCGCGTGCCCGGACATCTACCGGCTTAGGCGCCTCTTGTGCCGCGGACACAACTACACACAGGGAACCAACCAGGAGAACACCGATTCGTCTATGCATAAGCACCAGATTGTAGTGCGGGATCACATCGAGCAGCACTGGTTGCGACCCAGACCGTCCTCGTTAATGCGTCTCCACCATGGTCTCCGCCAACTTATGCAGCGAGTCCGCATTCACAGTACGCGTATAAAACATGTGGCCGCCGGGAAACTCGTGGATCTGCACCCGATTCGCATCCCCCATGATAGGCATCTGGTCTACGCTGAGCACTGATCCCATGAACGGGCACGAGAGGTCGTTCCATCCATGCACGATCAGCACCCGCAGCTTGGGATCGGCAGCAACCGATTCGCGCAGGTCTCTCACCGCACCTTTACGCAGATCGTCGTTGCGATCCCATTGCCGGTTGACGTCCTCCGACAGGGCCTCATAGCGCGCATCGGTTTTCCATCCCACCGTTCGCGTGATGAAGTCGACCATGGCCGTGGTCGTCGGCGCGATGATGCTCTCGAGAATGGGATCGCCGGTCTGTTGCGTCGGGGCATAGGGAAACGGATCGGGCGCGGTCACGTTCGAGTCGTACACGCTGCCGATTAATCCTTGCGTCCGGTGCACCTCGCGGAGATAGGCTCGAATGTCGAGCCGGCCGCCGGCAAACTTCACGAACCTCGGGTCAAGCCCCGTCATGTCGGTTACATGCGCAATCATCGCGTCGTTCGCCGCCGGATCGCTGCGGCCTTTCAGCAGCGCCTCCGCGTAGTCTCCGCGCGTGTACGCGATCACTTGCTGCATGGCCGCGTCGGTCAGCTTGCCTTCGGCTTCCAGATGCGCGGCTGTTATCGACGGCAGGTCGATCATCCAGGGAATCGGCGACAGGTCCCCATCGCCTTTCTCCGGGTTCAGGTATGGACTCACCAGCACCAGGCCGTTCATAGCCACGCCCAGGGTTGATTGTAGATAGTGCGTCAGCAATGGCCCGCGATATCCGCCATAGCTCTCCCCGACCAGATATTTTTTATCGAGCAAGCGATCGTTCTGCACCAGCCACTTGTAGATGACGAGCGAGAGATACTCGATGTCCGGCTTGGGCGCATAGAAAAGCTTCTTCGTCTCCGCCTCGTCGACGAGAGAACGCGAGAATCCCGTGCCGATCGGGTCGATAAAGACCATGTCGGTAAAGTCGAGCCAGGTGCCGGGATTGTCGGTCAGCGTCGCCGGGTCCGAAGGCGAATCACCCTCATTCGCAAACGCAACGTGCTTCGGCCCGATCGCGCCCAGGTTCAGATAGACGGACGAGGCCCCCGGGCCGCCATTGAGCGCGAACGTGACCGGCCGGTGCGAACCGCTGTCGCCTTTTGCTTGGTCGAGCGTGAATGCCGTGTACATCACCACGCCGGTGGGCTTGTCGTCCTTGCCTTTCAGCGTGATTGTGCCGACGGTTGCCGTGTAGTGAAGCGTCTTGCCGTTCACGGTGATCGTCTGCGGCACAGACTTGTCCGCGGGCAGAGGATTCTTCATCGGCTCAGCGGACTTCGAGTCCGCGGATTTCGAGTCAGCCGATTTCGCTTCGCCAGATTTTTCTGACGCGGGAGTTGCGCTGGCATCGGCCGCCGGCTTGGCAGATTGGCCACGCTGGGCGAATGCAGGAAGCGCGAACAGTACGAGTGCAATCACGAAATTGGTGCGAATCATTCTGAAGTGGAATCTCCTTTTTCTTTAAAAAACAGCACTGGTCGAGGGAAAACGCCCGGCAACGAGGCCTGACAACAACGCTTCGCTACGCCCCCACCGCTTCCTGCCCGCCCAGCGGCAAAAAGTATTGCGTCCCCTTGATCGGCTCGGTCACCTTGCGCAGCAACTCCTGCAAGTCTTCGTTGCGGTCAACGAAATCAATATCGGAAGTGTTGACGATCAGCAGATCCGACGACGTGTAGTGAAAAAAGAAGTGCTCATACGCCTTGACCACTTCCTCCAGATACTCGTCGCTCACGGCGCGCTCTCCGGGCGCATTCTTTTTCTTCAGCCGCTTCTTCAGCACTTCGGGTGTGGCCTGTAGGTAGATAACAAGATCGGGCGTAGGCAATTGCTCGCGAAAGTGGTTGTAATAGCGGTTGTAGGTATCGAGTTCCTGATCGGTGAGGTTAAGGCAGGCAAAGAGCTTATCTTTTTCGATGATATAGTCGGCGACCACCGTCTTCTGCGAGCGCGGCCCCAGGTCGAGCGCCTGCAGCTGCTCGAAGCGCCGCACCAGAAACGCAAATTGCGCCTGAAACGCCGCGCCCCGCTCGCCCTCGTAGAATGCGCCGAGAAAGGGATTCGACTCGGGCTCCATCACGCGCTGGGCATTCAGCCGCTCCGCCAGAATGCGCGCCAGCGTGCTTTTGCCGACTCGGATTGGACCTTCCACTGCAATGTACCGGGGCAGCTCGAAAAGATTAGCCATGGGCTCGCAATAATTCGGAAGTTGCAGGATAGCTCGGATGGAGCCGAGTGGCAATTGAGGGAAGAGTTAACAG
>JBEKWP010000065.1:0-30579 GCA_049512915.1 Candidatus Sulfotelmatobacter sp. | reverse complement strand
TTCTTGATGTCGATCCAGCCATTGGTCATGGCCCCGCGTCCGAATGTTGGTCCCAAACTTGAGACCGTGGGGCCGTGTCAAACACGGGCTTGGTTTTCTAAATAAACCAGGCCCAACCCCCTCATGGCCTTGACGGCCAGAAAATTGAACTCATTGGTGTCGGTGCAGCCGCCGATGAACGAGATGCCTTCGCAACGATTCACGGTGCGGCCCTGTGCGTCTTTCTCGACAAAAGAGTTATCGCGCGTTTTCTTGGTCCAGCGCGCAATTTCGTTCAGAGCGTCGTCCCAGGAAATGTCTTGCCAGTCAGTCGCTCCGGGGCGACGCACTTGCGGCTTGGTGAGCCGCCGCGGGTTGAGCATGTCCTGTTCGAGGGAGGAGCCCTTGGGACAGAGCGTTCCGCGGTTGGTGGGATGATCAGGGTCGCCTTCGACGTGGATCACTTGCGGCGTGACGTTCTTTGCCCGATCGCCGATCGTGTAGATGAGGACGCCGCAACCGACCGCGCAATAGGGACAGGTCGAGCGTGTTTCGGCGGCGCGTGCAATCTTTAATTCTTTGAGTTGGGCGTAGGCGGGCTGAAGATCGAATCCAAAGATGGTGGCACCGACCGCACCGACCGTTGCCGTCTTGAAAAAATCTCTACGCGACTGGGGCATTGAAATGATCTCCGCGTTGGTCCGAGAGTCGAGAGGACTTTTAAAACTTTTAGTCTTCGAACGCTATGTTTGTCAAGGGGATGCGGGCGCAGGGGACTGCGGCTATTTGTGCGCCGACATTCCCCGGACATACTGGCGGGGCCAACCAGCCACGTTACAGCGGACCGGTTCGCTCCTCAACGCCGGGCAGCAGCCGATCTTGGAAAAGCGGAACGCTCCTACTAATGGGGGAGGCGGACGTTCGATGTCATGGCTTACAATTGCCAGTTTTGACTAAATTCCTGAACTTATCGGGTGTTCCGGCAACGTGGTAAAAGAGTTGAACACGGTTGAGAGGAAAAGAGGAAACTGACACACGGTTTCAACTTCTAATTGCTTCCATCATGCAAAGACGAGATTTCATAAAAACAACCAGCACGCTGATCGCCGGAATGCTGGCGCAGCATGCCTTCGCGAAAACATCTGATCCGCCTCCTGCGCTTGGGGCGGGTGGGCGGCTTGTGCTTCCGATGAACCGGAATTGGCGCTTTAGCCGGTCTGCCATTCCAGAGGCCCGCGGCAAGGACTTCGACGATTCTACTTTTGAGCGGGTGGTGATTCCTCACACGAACATTCGCCTGCCGTGGCACAGCTTTGACGGCAAAGACTATGAATTCGTGTCGGTCTATCGCCGGCATTTCAAACTTCCCGCGGGAGTGCGCGATCGACGCGTTTTCGTAGATTTCGAAGGAGTGATGACGGCTTCAACGGTCTGGCTGAATGGAGTTCGCCTGGGGGAGTACAAGGGAGGATACACACCTTTCTCTTTTGAACTCACTCCGCATCTCGACTTTGATTCTGACAACGTGCTCGCCGTCGAGGTTGATTCCACCGAACGGAGCGACATTCCACCTTTTGGGCACCAGATCGACTATCTCACTTTCGGCGGGATTTATCGCGAAGTTGCGCTGCGCGTGGTTCCCGCAACTTTCATTGAAAACATTTTTGCCAAACCGCAAGATGTGCTCACTGCAAATCCGAGTGTTGCGGTGGAGTGCTTTCTGCAGCATTTGGAGCCCTCGGGTGAAACGCTGTCGATTGAGGTCACGCTGCACGACGGCGACCGCGTCCTCGCTGTGGGCACGCAGCGGGTTGGAGCGGCAGGCGCCGCGGTTGATTCCGTGGCGCATACCGTGCGACTGGAAAAGCTCGGGCCTATTGTGCTCTGGGATCTCACGCAGCCCAAACTCTATACCGTGCGGGTTCGTTTGCTGAATGGGTCGAACCTGGTGGATGAGGATTCCCGCACCATCGGTTTTCGTGAGGCCCGGTTTACCGACCACGGTTTCGAGCTGAACGGCAAAGTGATCAAGTTGCGCGGGCTTGACCGTCATCAGACCTTCCCTTTTGTGGGTCAGGCTATGCCTGGACGAGTGCAGAAGCGCGATGCACAGATCCTTCGCAAGAATTTCAAATGCAACATCGTGCGCACGTCACACTATCCTCAGTCGCGGCATTTTCTGGATGCATGCGACGAAGTCGGCCTTCTGGTGCTGGAGGAAATTCCGGGCTGGCAGCACATCGGCGATGCGGCCTGGAAAGATATTTCGGTGGACAACGTGCGCCGCATGATTCGCCGCGATTGGAATCACCCTTCGATCATTCTGTGGGGAGTGCGCATCAACGAATCCGACGACGATCACGACTTCTACGCTCGGACTAATGCGCTTGCTCATCGACTGGACCCGACGCGGCAAACCGGGGGCATACGCAACTTCGAGCAATCGGAGCTTCTCGAAGATGTGTTTACGATCAACGATTTCGCCTTTCCGCTCAGAAAGCCCAACCACCCTCTGTACCTGAACACGGAATTCATTGGGCATACCTATCCCACCAAGAGCTTTGACAATACGGAGAGACTCACCGAGCACACGCTGAGGCATGCGCGAGTGCACAACCAACTGGCATCGACGCCGCAGTATGCGGGTGGACTTGGCTGGTGCGCCTTCGATTACAACACGCATTACGATTTTGGTTCTGGCGACCGGATTTGTTACCACGGCGTAGCCGACATTTTTCGCGAGCCCAAACCCGCTGCAGGCTTCTACAAATCGCAGTGCGACCCGCAGGAGGAAATCGTGCTGGAACCCGCGTTCCGCTGGGCGCCTGGGGACGAATCGATAGGATTCAGCAAGGCTGTGGTCTGCTCCAATTGCGAACATCTGAAGTTTTACGTCGATGACAAAGTGATAGCCGAGGCTGATCCCGACCGGACGGAGTTTGGCAACCTGCTCCATCCGCCTTTCGTTGTTCACTTGCAGCCATTCCGCCACGCCTGGGGAGATCTGCGGATCGAGGGCTACATTCACGGCAAGCAGGCGATCGTGAGGCGTTACTCCGGTAAAGGGATTGACCAGCAGTTCTCGGTTTTGCCGGATGATAACACGCTCCTGGCCGATGGAGCCGATACAACGCGGGTTGTATTGCGCGTCACCGATGAATTCGGAGTGATCCGCTCTTTAGCCGGCGGTGCGATCCAGCTGGAGATTGAGGGGCCAGCGGAGATTATCGGCGACAATCCTTTTGCGCTGGTGGGTGGGACTGGGGCGGTGTGGCTGCGAGCGAAAGAGGAGGCAGGGAGAGTGCGACTGACGGCGTCGCATCCTGTTCTCGGCAAGCGGCAGGTAGAGTTCGAAATTGTGGCTACACCGGCGGAGGCTGTGTAGATTGTCGTCTTGTTCAATCAGAGCAGCTGGAGATTGTTTGAGTCGTGTGAATCATTTCCAGACGGCGGGCGCTCCGAGCAAATGAAAGGTAGCCTCTAGATGAGGAGCCTTTGTTCCGCCGCTTCACGGAATGCCAGCCAATTTTCATCCAGGTGCTGAATACTCTTGGTTCCGGTAAGAACAATTCCGTCATACCGAGGGGCCAGGACAAACCGGAAGGCGGCCACGAGCGACTGGAGGCGATGTGGCCCTGCTGACACCGCCAGCTTACCCATATTAAAGGGCCGATTTACCAGTACAAACCTCTTGTGTTCAGTGGCCGTGTCGATCGTGGAAGCCAACGTGGCGCTGTCGATGTTGTAAGGCAATTGAATTACCGAGTAAGGGCTCTGGCTACACACAATCCGTCCTGACTCCGCATCTTTTATGCTGGCGCCGAACTGCGTTATGTTCGCGGTTGCGGCGTATTCCCAAGCTTTCGCAATGGCATGACTGCGGAGCACTTCGGGTGTCGTCTTGTGAATTTGCAGGACATCAATTGCACCCAACAGATTCAAACTCCGGTCGAGTGATCGGGTGAGTGCGTCCAGGGAATGGTCCACTACTACATCCTGCGACGACTCGTCCCAACTCTCGCCGAATTTTGTTGCGACCACAACCTGTTTGCGATGCTCGCGTGTCAATCTGCGCAAGAAACTGCCGAGTCTCGCTTCACTGAATGCATAGGAAGGAGCTGTATCGAAAAACCGAATCCCAAGCTCGAATGCGTGTTCGAGGAACCTGAACGCCTGCGCTTCGGTGGGAACTTCGGAAGCCACGAATCCCCAGGGTCGTCCAATCCCAATGAGCCCACAACCGAGTGTTACTTGATGCTTCTTCGCGGGCATATTTTAACGGCACCTGCACGACCTGCCGGGGAAGGCGTTTACATTTCCATCGTAGCATCCTGACGTAGGCGCATCTCGGCCCTTCGGTCTCGTCGCTCCAGGTTGCGCGGCTCATCGCTGGTCAACGAATTGCGCGACCGAATGCCAACTTTCTGTATCTAACTAAATTCATCTGAGCAGCTTCCCGCAAGGAATGCCGAAGTGTGGCATCATCTTCTTTATCTCTTTGCAGGGAAATCTGCCTGGCATTTCTCCCGGGATCGGGAACGAGCATGGCGAAACCAATTTTGCTGAGCGTGGATGACGACTCTGATGTGTTGCGGGCGATCGAGCGCGATCTGCGTTCGCACTACGGGGCGGAATACCGCGTGATCGGCAGCGATTCGCCCGAGGGCGCGCTTGACCTGCTGAAGCAGTTGAAGGTGCGGAATGACAGCGTGGCTTTGCTGCTGGCCGACCAGCGCATGCCGCGGATGGACGGAGTGGAATTTCTGCAACAGGCCATGGGAATCTTTCCCAGCGCGAAGCGGGCGTTGCTGACCGCTTATGCGGATACCAACGCCGCGATCAGCGCCATCAATCAGGCCAGCATCAACTATTTTTTCCTGAAGCCGTGGGATCCTCCGGCGGAGCACCTGTATCCGCAACTTGATGATCTGCTCGATGACTGGCAGGCTTCGTTCCGTCCGACGTTTCAGGGCATCCGGGTGCTGGGCACGCGCTGGTCGCCGCGATCGTATGAGTTGCGGGACTTTCTGGCGCGCAACCGCGTTCCCTATCAGTGGACGGACGTGGAGCTTTCGGCCAATGATCCAGAAACCAAGCAGTTGCTGGAAGCTTTGGGCCCGGAAGCGGCGAATCTGCCGGTGGTGCTGTTTCCGGATGGGACGAAGCTGCTCGAGGGCGTGCCTGCGGAAGTCGCGCAAAAAGTTGGGTTGCGCACGCGGGCTCAGACCGACTTCTACGACCTGGCGATTGTGGGAGGCGGGCCGGCAGGGTTGGCCGCTGCGGTTTATGGAGCCTCCGAAGGTCTGAAAACGGTGATGGTTGAGCGGGAAGCGCCGGGCGGCCAGGCCGGGATGAGTTCGCGCATCGAGAATTATCTGGGATTTCCCACCGGACTGAGCGGCGCGGATCTGGCACGGCGAGCGGTGGTGCAGGCGCAGCGTTTCGGAGTGGAAATCCTGGCGCAGGAAGTGGTTGGCGCCCGCGCGGAAGGGCCTTACCGGATCATCAAACTGGCGGATGGAAACGAGATCTCCTGTCACGCGCTGATGATTGCGACAGGGGTGCAGTGGAAGCGGCTGGAAGCTCCGGGCGTCAACCGGTTGCAGGGTGCGGGAATTTATTACGGCGGCGGCGCTACCGAGGCTTTGTCCTGCAAGGGCGAAATCGTCTACGTGGTGGGCGGGGCGAACTCGGCGGGTCAAGCGGCGATGAACTTCGCGAAATACGCGGAGCGGGTCGTTATTCTTGTGCGCGGCGAGTCGCTCTCCAGCACGATGTCGCAATATTTGATCGACCAGATTAAGGAAACGCCTAACATTCAGCTATGGACGCATGCGAGCCTGGCTGAAGCACACGGCGAGACGCATCTGGAAGAGATTTCGGTGCTGTGCTCTGATACCGGGAAGCTCGAGCGGGTGCCGGCGAGTGCGATGTTTATTTTCATTGGAGCGCTGCCGCGGACGGACTGGCTGGCGGGCATTCTAGAGCGCGATGAACGCGGTTTCCTGTTGACAGGCCCTGATCTTATGCGGGGCGGGGAACGTCCGAAGGGATGGACGCCGGACCGCGATCCGTTTCTGCTCGAGACCAATGTTCCCGGCATTTTTTCCGTGGGCGATGTGCGGCACGGTTCGATAAAACGCGTGGCTTCCGGAGTGGGGGAAGGATCGGTGGCGGTGCAGTTCATTCATCAATACTTAAGCAAGGTCTAAATGGTCGATAAATCCGAAATACGTCGGGTGCAGGAATTTGCTGATTTGCCAGACGATCAGCTCGACTGGTTCCTCAGCCAGTCGCAAGAGATGAGCCTGAAGGCGGGTGATGTGTATTCGCGCGAGGGCGATCCGGCGGATGCGATGTTTGTGGTTCTTGAGGGACGTCTTCAAGGGCGGGGCGAGCTCGGCGGCGAAACGTTCGTCTTTGACCTGGAACCGGGCGACGTCACTGGAGTGCTGCCGTTTTCGAGGATGAAGCAGTTTACGGTGAGCGGGCGAGCTCTCACGGATGGCCGCGCGCTGCGATTTCCGGCATCGAAGTTCCCAGAATTGGTGCAGAAAATGCCGGTGCTGACTCAGCGACTGGTGGGCCTGATGTCGGACCGGATTCGCGAGACTACCCGCCTCGAGCAACAGCGCGACCGGTTGGCTTCCTTGGGCAAGCTATCGGCGGGACTGGCGCATGAACTCAACAATCCGGCTTCGGCTGCGAAACGCGCGGCCAGCCAACTGCGCGAGACTCTAAAGAAGATCAGGGATGCGAGTCTCGAGCTGGGAAGGCGCGATCTTTCTCTTGCACAGAAATCGGAAATCGAAAAACTGGAAATTTCGTTCACAGTACCGGACGTTGTTCCGCCGGATCCGCTGACCATCAGCGACCTGGAAGACCAGATCGATTCTTTGTTGCGCAGTCATGGACAGAACGATTTGTGGATGCTGGCGGCTGGGCTGGCGCGACGAAACGTCAAGCCGGAAACAGTCGAATCGTTGTTTGCGATCCTCGATGCGGAGACGGCTCGAGCCGCGCTGGTTCGTATCGCCGCTTCGGTTGAGATCGCCAGTCTGTTGCACGAAATCGAGAGCAGCACTTCGCGCATCTCGGATTTGGTCGGGGCCATCAAGGAATACACCCACATGGACCAGGCTCCAGTTTTGAACGTGGATGTGGTGAAGAGCCTGGAAACTACGCTTACTATTCTGAACCACAAGTTGAAGCAGGGAGTGGCCGTGCAGCGCGATTACAAGGGCGTTCCGCTGCTGGTGAATTCGTTTGGCAGCGAACTCAATCAGGTGTGGACCAACATTATTGATAACGCGATCGACGCGATGCATGGCAAAGGCGAGCTGCGCGTTCGAACCTACAGCGACGACCGTTGCGCCGTGGTGGAGATTACCGACAACGGCCCGGGAATTCCCGAAGAGGTGCTGCCGCACATCTTCGAACCTTTTTTCACCACCAAGGGCGTTGGGGAAGGCACGGGACTTGGCCTGGACACGGTGCAACGAATTGTGAAGAAGCACCGGGGGAGTATTCAGGTTGCTTCGAAGCCCGGTGAAACGCGGTTCCAAGTCTGGCTGCCGTTGGCTGGGACTGCGGCGTAAGACATTACTTCTCGGAATTGCGGATGAGGACTACGTCGGAGTCGCGGTGGCCGCGGATGACGGCGAGTTGTTTGCCGTCGAAGGACCAGTCGAAATCGCGGATGAGTTCGGACTTGAAATCGGTGATTTGTTTTCCTGGCGACCCGTCGAGGTTCTGGAGCCAGAGATTATCGACATCGCCTTCGCGCACGGGGTAGACAATACCTTTGCCGTCGCGGGTGAAGCTGACAGGCGCATCACCGAAATTCCCAAGAGACTCCACGCGGGGCCGTTCGAATTCCAGAAATCGCGGAGGCTGGTTGGAATCGAGAGACAACATGGCCAGCTTTTCTTTGGGGTCGCCGAGGCGAAAAGTGACGAAAGCGGCAAGCTTTCCATCGGGAGTGACTGCGATGCGGCTGAAAACCTCGAATTCCGGGCCTTTCTGTGAAGCGCCACCCTGCAGCGGAACCTTTTCCAGCGTTCCGTCCGCGTCTTCGTAGAGCACGGTCTTCGCATCGGTACTGCAGACGGGAAGAAAGTCGTATTTTCCGCTGGTAAGCTTTCTGGAATTCGCACCATCGCCATCCGCAACCCAAACGTTGTTCTGAATTTTCCCCCCGGTCGGCTCGGCTGAGAAGACAACGTGTCCATCGGAGCAGGCGCGGGCAAAATTTGCGAAACGAAGCTGCGAAAGGAAAGGAGTTTTGGCGCCAGAGTCAGGATTGAGCAGGGTGAGACCGTTCGCTCCGGCTGAGGTCATAAGCTGGCCGTCGCGGGTCCAGGAAATATTCGTAACGGGGGAGCCCGTGGGGAGCTGCCGGACCTGGGAACTGCCGGCGCCGTCGGGCATGACGTAGGGAGTGAGATGGGTCTGGCTGAGGACGGTGGCCAGAGCGTGGCCGTCGGCGGCTACGCTGAGGTCTACATAAGAGTTGGCATCGCGCGTGACGGCGGACACTTTGCCCGAGGGGAACGAAACAAAAACAATTTGCACCTGAGTGAAATAAGCGCCGGCGCCCAAAACCAGCAGACCGCTGCCATCGGGCAGCCAGACTGGCTTCTGGAAGTACATCTCGTTCGTAGTCACGAACAAGTTTTGTTTGCCGCTTTCGACATCGATCGCGGTCAAGCCGGAAAGCATGTCTCCCGGCTGAGAAACCGCGCTGACGATGGTTTTGCCGTCCGGCGACCAGGCGGGATCGAATATCTGCTCACTGACAGGGCTGGTGGCCAGGGTTTTTTCTTCGTTCCCTTCGAGCGAGCGGATGATCAGGCGGACTTCGCCAACCTTGGGATTGTTGGCGAGCATGTAGACGAATTTCTTGCCGTCGGGAGAGAAGCTAATGTTGGAATCGATGTCCGTGACCAGCTTCTCTGGAGTGCCACCGAGCACGGGAGCGCGGTACAAGTACTTCAGGGAGCGGCTGCCGACTTCGGTGCGAACGAAATATAAGTAATTGCCGTCGGGAGAAAAACGCAAGCCCTGATAGCCCACCAGCGCGGGGGCCACGACCTGGGTATTGCTGCCTGTTGGAATGTTACGCAGCCACAGGCTTTGCTGGCCGTTCTCATTCACGACGTTGAGGACGTATTTGCCATCGGGAGAGATGGCAACCAGCGTCGCTTTGCCGGTCTCGGTTATCTTGCTGACGGAAAAGTTCTGGAACGGGGCGGGCTTCGATCGCGAGAGAAAAGTGTAGACGCCGTAGGAGGCAGCGCCGACCAGAAGAACCGCAACCAGGCTGGTGATGCCGAGTCCTAGCTTGTGCTGTTTGGCGACGGTGACAACTGCGGAACTGCTGGAAGTATGCGCGGGCTGGGCGGCCGCTAAGGCGGAGCTTGCTGACTCCGCGTTGGCTGCCGGGATCTGGCGGCTGGAATCGGTATCGCGCTTCAGACGTTGCAGGTCGGTGCGCATGTCGGAGGCGTGCTGGTAGCGCAGGTCGCGATCCTTCTCCAGAGCTTTATTGATGATGTCTTCGAGCTTAGGCGGCAGATCGGGGTTTATGCGGATGGCTGGCGCCGGGGCGCGGTTAAGAATCGCCTCGAAAATCGTGGCTGAGCTTTCTCCGCGGAAAGGCAAGGTGCCGGTCGCCATCTCGTAGAGGACGGCGCCGAATGAAAACAGATCGGTACGGGGATCGAGTTCTTTGCCTCGGGCCTGCTCGGGGGACATGTAGGAAATGGTTCCGACGGCGGTTCCTGGATTGGTCAGCTGTTCGTCAACTGTGCCGGTGACGGTGTTCAGCGCGGCGATCTGGCTGGTGGAACTGCCGGCGAGCGTGACCTTAGCCAGTCCGAAATCGAGAATCTTGGCGTGACCGCGTTCGGTGACGAAGATGTTGGCGGGCTTGATGTCACGGTGAACGATGCCCTTGGCGTGAGCGGCGTCGAGGGCGTCGGCAATTTCGATGGCCAGGAAAAGAATCTGGCTGGCTTCCATGGGACGGCCGGCGATGCGGTGCTTCAGGGTTACGCCATCCAGAAACTCCATGGCAATGAAGGCCTGGCCGTCCTGCTCGCCGATATCGTAGATCGTGCAGATGTTGGGATGATTCAGAGCCGAAGCGGCCTGCGCTTCGCGCTGAAAACGGCTGAGCGCCTGGGGATCGCGGGCAACTTCGTCGGGAAGGAATTTCAGGGCGACGAAGCGGTGGAGGCGCGTGTCTTCAGCCTTGTAAACCACGCCCATGCCGCCGCCGCCGAGCTTCTCTACGATGCGATAGTGGGAAATGGTTTGGCCGATCATTACTTTAGTAGATCAGTGTTTACTAGATCAGTGTTTAGTCGATCAATTTGGTCGATCAGTCTAGTCGATCAGTCGAGAAGTTTGGCTTTTCGCTGCTTCATCTTACGGACGCGGCTCGATGCAGTCAACGAAATGCGAGGGTAGCCGGGCCGGGAAGAAAATCGGCTCCCCAAGGTAACTTTCGGAGTTTCCCCGCCGGACGTAGCCTGAAGTTGAATCATGAGGGATACAAACGAATGCGGAAAGTGACATGCGCTGCCGTTCTGGCACTTCTCGCGTGCAGCATGACCAGGACCGGGCGAGTGCTCTTGGCGCAAGACGCCCCCGCGCTTTCCGTGGTGCCTACGAAGGCCACAATGTTGATAGGCGAGACGCGCACGTTTCGCGCTGTGGGCAGGGACGGACGCTTGCGGCGCAATGTACGCTGGGGTGTTTCTCCCGAACAGGCTGCCAAACTGACGGTGGCTGGCGATGAAGCGACCCTGCAGGCAGAGGAACCCTCCTCGACGGTGGTTCTGACTGCTTCTGTCGAAGACGATTCCTCTGAGGCCAGCATTGAGATTCGTTCCGGACCTTCCTTGCCCGCCGGAACGATAATGTGGTCAGTTAGCCCCTTGCCCGGATGCAAGAGTATGAAAATGACCCAAGCGGTGCCGACCGCAACCGGACCTGACATTTATGACGAGGAGTCGTGTCCTGATGGTGCCTACGTTCGCGCACTCACTGCGGATGGGCGTGAACTGTGGCGCAGAAAGCTCGGCGGCGCGCCGGTTCTCATGGCGCCGGGCCTCGAAGGGAAGGAAGAAACCCAGTCCACAGAGCATATCAGTTTGAGTACTCGGTCCGTGTGCGACGAAATCTCTTTCGGGATGACAAAGGATGGCGTCTCAAAGCTCGCGCAAGACCGTAATCTTTCGCTGGGCGAGAAAGAGCGGGCGAGTAATAGTTGGGTGTTCGAAGAGCATAACGTTCGCTGCACGATCTGGTTTGGCGAAACTGGAACCGTGGTAAAGAACAAGAAGATCTTCATTAGCGACTAACGAGGCGAAAGAAATCGGTGCATGGAACGGAAAGGTGCGTTTAAGGAACTCCCCACGTCACTTGCCAGTGCGCCAATCCCATACCGGGTTGCCTTTGTCGTCGCGGAACATCAGGGTGTCAGTGCCTTTTACGAGCTCGCGCACCAGGATTATGTCTGACGCGTCCTGCTTGACTTTGGAACCGGTGACGGCAATCTCGTCACCTTTGGCGAAGGTGATTCCCATCTCCTCCTGAAACGGTTTGGGGCAGAGGTAGATGTGGATCTTGTCGTCTCCGCTCTTCAGGACGAGTTCGGTGAAGTCTTTTCTGGCTCCGAACGAGAGAAGGTTTATTTCCTCCACGACTCCTTTGGTCTTTGTCTCGGTGTGAAGGTCGTACTTCGGAGGGCTGCTGTCTTTTTGTACTATTTTTTGCGCGAGCGCAGGAGTTACGCACAAAAGTAAAGATAAAGACAAGGAAGTCCAGAAAAGCACTTTGGCAGCATGGCGCGGCGGGATGGCGACCTCCCGACGATGCGGCACGGTCCCTCCTCGAGTTGCCTGACAGTTTCGCTAACGATTAGGCGGCTGACCCAGTCGCCCTGTAGAAAGACAGGAGGATCGTACACCTTCGCACCGGAGACGCCAATAGCGCGGCGGGATTCGGCAGCGGCATTCCAGAGGTCAGGTTTCTTAGACACCTCTCACGTTGTGAAGGCGTAGTGCGTCCCTTCCCTTCTGTTTTTATCCGAATTCCGAATCTGCCGATAGAACCAGTATCAGGAAGAACGGAATCGGAAGGGTTGCGAACGATGACCAAGATTCTGCTAGTGGACGACAGCAAGTTTCTGAGACTGACTGCGGAGCGCGCGCTGGCGCGTGCTGGCTATGAAGTGAGCAGCGCGACCGACGGTGAAAAAGCTTTGCGTATGGCGCGGGAGGAATTGCCCGATCTGATTCTGATGGATATATTGCTGCCGAAGATGAGCGGCCGGGATGTGCTCGTCGCGTTGAAGAAAGACCCGGTCACGCAGGCGATCCCAGTGGCGGTGATGACGGGCCTGTCTCAAAGGAATGCGGCCCGGCTGGAGGGAGATGGAGCCATCGCTTTCCTGGAGAAGTCAGTCCTCGATTTGGATAAGGGATCGGAGAAGCTATTGGCGGCGGTACAGGAGATTCTTAAGAAGCTTCCCGAGCGCACGCGAACCACCACGGCGTAGACCCCACGGCATAGTCCCCACGGGGCGCCAATCCCAGCCGGTTCTCCCGGCCGGTGCCCACAGTCGCGGGTGACCAGGCATAGTTGCTTTTGGGGACGTCCTCATTCCCGGGTCGCGCTCCTCTATCCTTCTATTTATTTCTTTTTTCTTGACAAACCTCAACAAACGAAAGTAAAAATAATCGTTCGTAATATCCCAGCCGTTGTTACACGCGGAGGGTCCGATTCTCAAGCCACGAACCCAGAAATCCATCAGGAGGCCTTTCAATGATTAATCGCTTTCACCCCAGCACGCAGCCCCTATTGAAGCGTGAATTGATGCGCGCTCCGTTCCTCTTCTTGTCTTGCTGGCTCGCGTTTTGCTGTTGCGCGCAGGCACAACCGTATTACGTTGCCAAGAACGGCAGCGACTCCAATAACGGAAGTGCCAGCGCGCCCTGGCTCACCATTGGGCACGCGGCGCTCGAAGCTACGGCGGGCAGCACCGTCTATGTGGGAGCTGGAACCTACAGCGAGAGCGTGTTGTTCGCCAACTCAGGAACGTCCTCGGCTCCTATCGTCTTCAATGGACAGGGCGTGGCTATTGTGGACGGGACGAGCGTCGCCTGCTGCGCTACGCCTAGTTTCGAAACCAGCAACGGCTTCCTTTGTTGCAATACGCAGGGCCTGTTTATGATCGGCGCGACGAGTGGGGTGAGCTATCTGACCATCGAGGGGTTTACCATCCAAAACTACAAGACTTCGAAAAAAGCGGATGTGCCGGCCGGAATTCTTATTGCCGGCAGCGGAAGCGGGATCAACATACTCAACAATACCGTGAAGAACATCCAAACCACCGCGGGGAAGAACGGGAATGCTTATGGGATAGGCGTTTTCGGTACCAGTTCCACCCCGCTCAGCGTGACAGTCAGCGGCAACACGGTGACGGGATGCCTCACCGGGGAAAGCGAGACGACTACCTACAACGGCAACGTGCAGAACTTTGTCGTGTCGAACAACACTATCTATGACAATGACAATATTGGCATGGACGCAATTGGCTTCGAGGGAGTCGGTCCGACTGGCTACGATCAGGCCAAGAATGGAGACGTTTACGGCAACCTGATCTATAACAACAGCGCCTTCAAGAACCCGGGGGAAGGTAATTCCTACGATGAGGATGGCCTGTACTGCGATGGATGCACGGAGGTGACGTTCGAGCGCAACACGCTCTATGGCAATGACCTCAATATCGAGGCTGCGAGCGAAACCTCAGGCGAGGTTTCGAGCAACGTGATCATCCGCAACAACCTGATCTACGCGGCGAATTCGTGCGGCGTTTCGGTAGGCGGCTACGCCAAAACCGGGACGGGCGGAAGCACCGATATCACCATCGTGAACAACAGCCTTTACGACAATGACACGCAACAGACCGGCAGTGGCGAATTCCAGATCCAGTACCGGGCTACGGGGATTGTGTTCGAAAACAACATTGTTTATACCGGCGCGGAAGGTCTGTTCATGTACGGTTACGTGTCGGGCAGCGGAGTCACTTCGAATTACAACGATTTCTACACGACCAGCTCGACGACCACGTTTGAGTTGAACGGGAAAAGCTACTCCTCGTTCGCTTCCTACCAGTCGAAGACCGGGCAGGATGCGAATTCGGTATTTGCGAATCCCGACTACCTGACTGTACCCAGTTGCACGTCTACGAAGGAGAGTGGGCCGCCGACGCCGCTGACCGCCTGCTCGCCCACACCGAATTTTGACATCCCGAAGAGTTCTCCGGCTGAAAACACAGGCAACGCTGGTCTAGGTTCGGCCGATTTCGGCACGGTGGACTTCAACGGCAATCCGCGGGTCAACGCCAATGGGCAAATCAACATAGGAGCCTTTGAGCAATGACGCGTAGGTTGATCAATCGATTCAACCGGGGCACGCAGCCTGGCTGCGTGCCCGTTTTGTTTGCGTGGAGCATTGGCAACGGGGATACTGAGGCATGCGCTTCCCGTGTCTTGCGGGTCTGATCTGTCTCCTGCTCGCCAGCCTGGCCTACGGGCAAAGTGTGTCACCGGCCACAGTTCCGGCCGGTGAAGCGCCAGAGGCGGTTGTTGCCCCCGACGATCCGGTCATTACGGTGAATGATTTCTGCACTGAACCGGCTCCGCCAGGTAACGGCTGCAAAACCGTGATCACTCGAGCACAATTTGAAAAGCTCTGTGAGGCGCTGGAGCCAGGGATGTCGCTGTCGCTTCGGCTCAATGTGGCAAACGCTTATGCGCGCATTCTGAGAATGGCTGCGGCTGCAGAAAAACGTGGCCTCGACAAAACGCCGCCGTTCGAAGAAGAGATCCGCTATGCACGCATGCAACTGCTTTCTCAAGACCTTTCCCGCGAGCTGCAGGCCGAGGCCAATAACATCAGCGACGCAGATCTCGCGGACTATTACAAAAAGAATGAAGCCTCCTACGAGGAAGCTACGCTGGCACGTATCTTTGTTCCCCGCTTAAAGCAAGCCGCGGCAGCGCACGGGGATGGTGAAGACGGGCAAACCAAGGCTGATGAAGAAGCGATGACGACTGTGGCGGCCGATCTTCGCGCCCGGGCGGTCAAGGGCGAAGATCCCGATAAGTTGCAGGTCGAGGCCTACACGGAAGCTGGAATTCCGCACACCAGGTCCAATACGAAGATGGAGAAGGTGCGCCGCGCTGCGCTGCCTCCGCGGCACGAGGCGGTGATGGATCTGAAGCCGGGAGAAGTTTCCGAAGTATTCTCCGACCCGGTGGGCGCTCACTTCATTTATAAAATGATCAGCAAGCACACCTTGGCGCTCGACGACGCGAAACCCGAGATCCGCACCACGATTTCCAGCCAGCGCTATCGCGACAGCATGAAGAGCTTTCAGGGCAACGTCGTGTTTAGCGACGCTTACTTCAATCCCCCTGGCAAGCCGGTCCCGGAGTCGGAGCGAAATCGGCTTGGGAGAAAGAAAAAGCCGCCGGCCTCAGCAGACCAAGGCCACGAATAGCTAGACCTTTGTAAATAAACCACTTACGGACGGGAACCTGGAACGTCTGGGCGGAGTCTATGTGGATTAGGGTGTGCGCCGGTAACATGCCGCGGTGACCTCTAAGCCGTAAGCCAGGGGCGGTGGGCGATTTTTCGGTTGGGGATGAGGTGGAGAATTCTATAATCACCTTTACAGTCACGCAGTCTTGGAAGTAAGGCGGGAGTGACCACCTTGGGAGATCTGGCGAGCGCGATCGGAGCACGGGGGCAGGAAGCGGCAATTGTCGCAGACCTGAAGGCCGGATCGGAAGAGGCCTACGCTTGGCTGATCGGTGAATTTCAACGGCCGGTGTATGGGCTGGTGTACCGCGTGGTGAGCGATCCGGCGGACGCGGCGGACACGACACAGGATGTTTTCCTGAAAGTGTTCCGTGGAATGAAGAGCTTCCATGGCGAATCGAGTTTGAAGACCTGGATTTACCGGATTGCGTTGCACGAAGCGGCGAACCGGAAGCGATGGTGGTTCCGGCATAAAGCGCACGAGACTTCCATCGAACCGGCGGAATCGGACGGACTGGCGAACGGGGATGGCCCGATGCAAAATACGGCGATGCAAAACGCGCTGACCGACCGCAAGGATTCGCCGTTCGAGAGCATAGCGCACCGGGAAGTGCAGAAGCGGGTAGATGCGGAGTTGCGGCAGGTGGCGGAGCCGTACCGAACGGCGCTGATTTTGCGCGATCTGGAAGAGATGTCCTATGAAGAGATTGCGGAGGTTCTGCAGATTTCCCTGGGAACGGTGAAATCGAGAATCACGCGCGGGCGGCAGGCGTTGAAGCAGCGGCTGGCGCCGTATGTGCGAGAGGTTGGCGGAGAACTGGGGCTCACTGCTCCGGATGAAGATAAGGAAGAGACAAGTTTGCGGTCCCAAAATTTGCAGGGCCAGGTTGCTGGAGGGGGAAGAAGGGTTGAGGTGACGCCATGAGGTATGTGGCCATGGATCCGGGTTCGCCGAAACCGGGGATGAAGTGTGCGCACGTGAGGGGATTGCTGTCTCCGTATCTGGATGGGGCGGTGACCGGGGCTGAGATGCAGGGGTTGCAGGCGCATGTGGAGGGATGTTCGGCGTGCGCGCTGGAATACCGGATGCTGCGGCAGACTCAACAGCTGCTGATGAGCGTAAGGCGTGTGCAGCAGCCAGCGGACCTCGGGCTGAAGCTGCGGCTGGCTATTTCGCGGGAGGCGGCGGAGGGACGGCGTCCCCGGTACGAAGGCCTGCGCATGCGGGTGGAAAATGCGGTGAACGCGTTTATGGTGCCGGCTACAGCTGGCCTGGTCTGCGCCTTATTGATTTTTGGTTTAGTGACTGCCATCCTGGCGATGCCGGGAGAAGTGCAGGCGAATAATCAGGATGTGCCGCTGGTGCTGAATACTGGTCCAGAGTTGCAAGAGAGCGCCTTTGGCACGACGCTGAGCGCAATGAATACAGATTCGCTGGTGATTGAAGCCCACGTGGATTCGCGTGGGAGAGTGGACGATTACAAGATTCTTTCCGATCCGGGGGAATCTCAGGAATTGCTGCCGCAGGTGAAGAGGATGCTGATCTTCACGACATTCCGTCCGGCGATGTCGATGGGACGGCCGATCTCGTCGCGAGCGGTGCTGTCGTTCTCGAGGATTAGCGTGCGAGGGTAGAGCGGGCTGAAGATGAAGCTTCGCGCTGCCTGAAAACGGCCACACCTTTCGGCTTCCCCGGGTTTCTCTCGGCGCTTCCTCAAACAGGGCAGGCCTTCTCGCGAATGAGTCTTTCATCATCCGGAGATACACCAAGGAGCAGTTTTTCCGGTCCTCTCCTCCGACCCCCGGTTCGGGTTTGACCCACTGTGCCGAAGTCCTTACACTTGAGGGTGTTCTCCGCTCGGCACACCATTAATCCTGTGGAGGGTTTCCTGAGTCTGCGATTGCGCAGTCTGTGGTTTGCGGCCCTGTTGGGGCTGCTGGCGCCGTTGTGTGCCGGGCAGGACCCGGTTCCGCTTCCGGAAAAACCGGCTCCGCAGAGTCCGTCTCCGCAGAGCCAGCCGCCTGCGCAGGACCAGTCTTCTCAGGGGCAGTCGCCTTCCCAAGACCAGTCTTCTCAGGGGCAATCATCTTCCAAGGATCAGTCCTCTTCGGAGGAGGAAGCTCCGCGGAAACCGCCAGCGCCAACTCAAGCTCCGCAAGGTCAGACTCCGGCGAACCAGACTCCGCAAAAGCGGGCGGCCCAGAATCAGGTTCCGCAGAATCAGTCTCTGATCGTGCTGGACAGCAATGAGACGATTTTTTCCATGCTGGTGGCGCTCAACACGTGTGGCTACGATCAGGACTTGACCATCTCCGACCCCGTCCGGAGCACCGTGCGGGCTGAGCTACAGAAAAATCTGTTGAATTCGCCGGATGCCGAGGCCGCGCGGACAGCGCTGTGCGAGTTCTACCAGGGCCATGTGGCATCAAGCGATCCGAACCGCAATCTGTCGCAATACCTCTCACTGGCGTTATATGTGGATGGACCGCCGCATTTTCTGCCGCGAACGAAGGAGGAGGATCTGCCTCCGGATGCATCCGCGATTGCACTTTTCGGAAAGCTGCTGGAACCCTTTTACGAGAAGGCCGGGTTGCATTCGATCTGGGAGCGGCACCGCAACGATTACGCAGCGGCCATGAAACGCTACCACGAACCGCTGCAAAAGATGGTGTTCGATACCGAGATCTATCTGAAACTGCCTTCGTCGCAATATCTGGGGCGGAGGTTCACGATTTATCTGGACTTCATGGGTTCGCCGAATGAGACGGATGCGCGGAACTACGGGACGGATTATTACGTAATCGTGTTCCCGGCCCCGAATGCGCCTTCGGGAGAAGCGCCAAAGTCGGCGCTGAAGATGGAACAGATCAGGCACACATTTCTGCACTACGAACTGGATCCGCTGGCGGAGAAGCATTACAGCTCCATCAAGCGGCTGGAACCTCTGCTGCAGTCGGTGAAGCGTGCGCCGCTGGAAGAGAGCTTCAAGACCGACATCTCGCTGCTGGTGACGGAATGCTTGATACGGGCCATCGAGATCCGCACTACGGGAGGCAAGCAGCCGGCGCAGGAAGCGATGCGGACGCAGGCCGTCGATGACGCCGTGAAGCAGGGATACATTCTCACGAAATACTTCTACGACGCCGTGGTAGCGTTTGAGAAAGATCCCACGGGAATTCGAGGAGCATACGGCGATTTTATAGCGAACCTGGACCTGGGTAGAGAGCAGAAAGCCGCGGCTGCGGTGCAGTTTGCCAGCGCGACGTCACCGGAACTGGTGCAGCTGTCGCGTCCGGAAGATCGTCGGATGCTGATAACGGCGGAAAAGCGGCTGACGGCTGGCGACCCGAAAGGCGCGCAGGAACTGGCGCAGCAGGCGCTCGATAGGAAGATCGGCGACCAGGGCCGGGCACTGTTCATTCTGGCGGAAGTGGCTGTGGCCAACAGGAACCGGGACGGAGCGCAGGATAACTTCCAGAAGGCGATCGCGGCGACGCAGGATCCCAAGGTGGTGGGATGGTCGCATGTGTATTTGGGCAGGATTCTGGATATGAAAGAGGACCGTGAGGCCGCGTTGCAGGAGTACCGGGCGGCGTTGAACGCCGGGGGTGGATTGCCGGAGGTCAAGGCGGCGGCAGAACGGGGGTTGCAGCAGGCATATGAACCTCCGGCCAAACCGCAGTAGGATGGGCCTCGCGATTACAATTCGAGTACGGTTACAATGCGACCGGTGTACCGGAGTTGCAGAAGTTGGAAGCGGGCCAGTTTTGAATCAGGCGGCACAAACCAAGGAGAAAGCATGAAGCGAGCAGCGATCATTACCGCAGTGCTGGGAATATCGGTCTGGGGTTTCGCGGGGAACGGGTTTGCGCAGACCAGTGACAAGCCCGCGGCGCAGAATGCGCCGGCGGCACAGGCGGCAGTGCCGGCAGGCAAGCGTCCTCCACAGGCCAAGACGCAAGAGGAGTTCACCGCGTATAAGACGGCGGCGGCATTGACCGACCCTGCGGCCCAGGAGAAAGCGGCGGACGATTTCGCTGCGAAGTTTCCGGACAGCGAGTTGCGGCAACTGCTTTATAGGGCCGTAGTAGCCTCTTACCAGCGGTCCAATGACACGGACAAGATGTTGGCGACGTCACAGAAACTTCTGGCAATAGATCCGGACGATCCGCAAGCTCTGCTGGGAGTCGCCCAAGTGCTGGCCGAGCGTACCCGCGAGACTGACCTGGATAAAGATCAACGCCTGGCAGAGGCGAGAAAAGATGCTCAACGCGCGCTGGTCACCGTGGATACGGACCTTCCCGGGGGCCTGCCTCCGGAGAAAGTAGATGTATTCAAGGGGTACGTGCGTTCCGAGGCCTACGAGATTGTGGGGACGCTCGATTTCAATGCGAAGGCGTGGGCGGATGCGGAAGGAAATCTGAGAAAGTCAATTGACGCCTATCCGCAGGAAATGGATCCGATCGCGATCTTCCGGCTGTCGGTGGCGCTGGATATGCAGAGCAAATATCCCGAGGCCTTGAAATATGCCAACCAGGCGGTGAGCATGACCCAGGAAGGCACTCCCGCGGGCAAGGCTGCACGCGATGAGAAAGATCGCTTGACGCAGTTGGTTGGCGGCAGCAGTACTCCGGCGCCTGCGCCTCCGAAGAACTGATTCCGGACCTCCGGCGATGCAATCATGAAAGAACGGGAAATCACCGCGCTGGAGACGGCGTTAAACTACCACTTCCGCCGCCGGGCGGTGATCGAGCAGGCCCTGACCCATAGCTCGCAGGCGCGGGAGCAGGAGGCGCAACAGGCGGGGGAGAGCAAGTACAAGGTCAACGACAACGAACAGCTGGAGTTTCTGGGAGACGCAATTCTGGCGTTGGTGACCAGCGAGGAATTATTCCAGCGCTTTCCGCAGTTTCGCGAGGGTGAACTCTCAAGCAACTGGAACTGGGCCACTATCTACGGCTGGGGCGAGGCGAGGAGAAAAGCGGTGGCCGCAGCAAGACGGCGCTGCTGGTGGACGCGCTAGAGGCGATTCTGGCGGCGATCTACCTGGATAGCGGAATGGAACCGGCGCGTGAATTCATTGTGCGGAAAATTCTGGCGCCCGAGTTGGAGCGGATGGAGCGCGAGGGCGGTACGCTGCCTATGACTGACTTCAAGTCGGCACTGCAGGAAACCTTGCAGGGTCTCGGGATGGCGCAGCCTTCCTATGTACTCGTACAGGAGGCCGGACCGGAACACAGCAAGACGTTTACCGTGGAAGTTCGTCTGAACAACAAGAACGGTGAAGGCCGCGCGGAATTTGTGGGACGAGCAGAAGGCACCACGAAGAAGACGGCGGAGCAGGATGCGGCGCGGCAGTTGCTGTCCTATCTGGCCTCGCGGCCGCAAACGGCGGGAGCGAGGGTGGAGCGGGGGTCGAGGTCCGCAGATAAGTAAAGACGCTGGATAAGTGAGTGCATGAATCCCCCAGACGAAAATTTTGCAGGCCAACATCCTTCGGGCGGCATTTCTTCGAGCGAGCTTTCTCCCAGCCAGCATGCCGGGCTCGAACCCTCGGCGGCCGATCATGCTCTCGATGATCATTCCCCGGGGGACAGTTCTCCCCACCACCAGCCCTCGGGCGATGGTTTCTCGGGTGATCGTTTTTCGGGAAATCGTGGAGCGGCGTGGGCGGCCGGAACGGATGTGACCAGCTCGATACAATCGCTGCTGGGAACCGTGGTGATCGCGGTGTTTGTGATCACATTCGTCGTCCAAGCGTTCCAGATTCCTTCTCCGTCGATGGAGAACACGCTGCTGGTAGGCGATTACCTGCTGGTCAACAAGCTGTGCTACGGCGGAGGCAGCGCTGGAGACTATTTGATGCCCTACCGTCGCGTGCAGCGCGGCGACATTGTAGTGTTTCACTATCCGGTAGACCCGGCGCAGCATTTCGTGAAACGGGTGATTGGTTTGCCTGGAGACCGCGTCCGGATGGTCAACAAGCAGGTGCTGGTAAACGGCGTGCCGTTGAAGGAGCCATACGCGCGCTTCAGCCGGCCGGCGGATGATGTATTCCGGGATAATTTTCCGCGGCTGGATGCGACGTCGGGCCTGACGCCGGAATGGTGGCTGCAGTTGCGTAAACTGGTCGAGGACGGACAATTGATTGTTCCCGAGGGGCATTATTTTGTGATGGGAGACAATCGCGACAATAGTTCCGACAGCCGTTACTGGGGCTTTGTGCCCCGGGCCAATATTATCGGGCGCCCGCTGGTGATCTACTGGTCGGTACAAGGGGCCGAGGGCGATGGAACGGCGCCGTCTTCGGTAAGTGCTAAACTGTACCACCTCGCCTACGTGGTAACGCACATCTTTCAGGTCACGCGGTGGCACCGCACACTGCGGCTGGTGCGTTAAGGCTCGCAATTTGCGAAAAAGCACGGAGCTGAAAAACCAGACTGGATGGATTGAGCACATTGGCAAATAAACACAATAAAGAGCAGGACGAGGTCGAAGAGAAACCAAGCGAGACTCCGGTAGAGTTCCTCGCGTCGCTGGCGGCCGTGCTGGTGACGGGATTATTCATCATCACATTTGTAGTGCAGGCGTTCGAGATCCCTTCCAGTTCAATGGAGAACACGCTGCTGATCGGGGATCACGTGTTTGTGAACCGCATCCAGTTTGCTCCGAGGACTTCCTGGGTGGGGCCGCTGCTTCCCTATCGCGCGGTGCGACGCGGCGATATCGTCGTATTTCTGCACCCCGATCCACATGATGCGGGGCTTTATGTGGTCAAGCGGATCATCGGAGTGCCGGGAGATCGCATCCATCTGCGCAACGGCGTGGTCTATCGGAATGGGGAGGCGCTGAATGAGCCCTACATCGATTACGATCAGAATAATCCCAACGATTCTTACCGAAACGATTTCCCCGCGGTACCTCCCTCCGACGAAAATGGGGTTTATCCGAACTGGATCGTGGACCTTGCCTCGCACATCGAGGGAGGCGATCTGGTGGTGCCTCCCGGGCATTACTTCGCCATGGGCGATCACCGGGGCGTAAGCCTGGACAGCCGCTACTGGGGCTTCATTCCGCAGGCGAATGTGATTGGGCGTCCCATGTTTATCTACTGGTCATTTGATACCCCGGCCGACCAATATACGAAGACCGGGATAGCCGACCGGTTGGGATTTCTAGCGCATGTGGTGTTGCACTTCTTTGATGAGACGCGCTGGACGCGAACGCTGAAAGTGGTGCGGTGAAGCTTCTTTCTTCCAGGCGGCAGGTGGTGACCGTAGCAGCTGTGATTCTGCTGAGTCTATTCCTGGTGCGCCCGGGCGCTGCGCGGCTGAAGGCCCGTATTGCAAATTCGATCAGTCTGGCGGTGGCGCGTCCCGCCGAGATTGGCGCGGTCCATCTTCGATTCCTGCCGCAGCCCGGGTTTGACCTGGATAACCTGATCATCTATGAAGACCCGGCTTTCGGCGCAGAGCCCATGCTGCGCGCTCCTGAAGTGACGGCCGTGGTGCGGCTGACCTCGCTGATACGCGGACGACTAGACATTTCCCGGTTGGAACTAACGGAGCCCAGCCTCAATCTGGTGCGCCTGGCGGACGGCCGCTGGAATTGGCAAGCGCTGCTGGAACGCACCGAGCGCACGCCGCTGGCGCCGACAGCAAAATCGAAGTCGGAAGCGCGCCCCGGCTTTCCCTACATTGAAGCCAGTTCGGGGCGCATCAATTTCAAGGCAGGACAGGAAAAAAAGCCTTATGCGCTGCTGAATGCGGACTTTGGGTTGTGGCAGGAATCAGAAAATACGTGGGGAGCGCGGCTAAAAGCAGAACCGCTGCGCACCGATATGAGTTTGAATGATGCGGGCCTGCTGCGGATGAATGGAACATGGCGGCGGGCTGGAAGCCTGCGTGAAACGCCCCTGCAGTTCAGCCTGGAGTGGGACCGCGCGCAGTTGGGGCAGCTCACGAAGCTGGTGTCGGGAAACGATAAGGGCTGGCGGGGAGAAGTCCGGTTGGACGCGACTTTGAGCGGCATCCCGGCGGCGATGCGGGTCGCCCTCGATGGCTCGATACAGGATTTCCGTCGCTACGACATTTCCAGCAGCGAGGGATTGCGTCTGGCGGTGCACTGCGACGGCCGTTACAGCTCGGTGGAAGGGATGGTCCATGAAATCTCTTGCAACGCTCCGGTCGGCAACGGCACGATCAAGGTGCATGGCGAAGCCGGGCTGCCGGGCATGCATCGGGTTGATTTGGCGATGAAGCTGGAAGGCGTTCCCATGAACGCTGTGGCGCAACTTGCTCGACGCGCTAAGAAGAGCCTGCCGCCGGACCTGGTTTCTGCGGGAAACGTAGAGGGCAATCTTACGGTGAAGGAGGAAGGAGCATCGCCCAGAGGACCAGAGTTTGAGGGCCGGGGCGAAATTACTAACATTCGTCTGCGGTCAGCGATCACCAAAGTGGAATTCGCTGCCGGGAGCATACCGTTTGTGTTGAGCTCGGTAGGGGCAACGGTTCATGCCGCTACGCCGGGCAAGCTAGCTCGCCCGCTCGAGGTCGATGGTTTCCGGGCTCCTGACGAGTTGCACGTAGCGTTCGGCCCTTTTCCGGTCGCGCTGGGACGCCCCTTGCCAGCGCAAGCGGTTGGCTGGGTGGCGCGTTCGGGTTATGGCTTGGTGATCCGCGGAGATGGAGACGTATCGCGCACCTTGCGCCTCGCCAGCCTGCTGGGTTTGCCGGCGGTGAACGCCAGCGTGGAGGGCGCGGCTGAGATGAGGTTGCAGATCGCTGGATCGTGGGCGGGGAACATTTCTGGAAGTTCCTCCGGCTTTTCTTTGCCGCAGGTGACCGGGACGGCGCAGGTGCACAACCTGCGTGCCAGCCTGCGAGGTGTAAGTGGAATCATTGAAATCTCCTCGGCGGACCTGCAGCTGTCGCCCGATGAAACGCGCGTGGAGAAGGTGAACGCGCAGGTTGGAAATGCGCGCTGGACGGGGTCTGTAGCTTTGCCGCGCGGTTGCGGAATGCCGGGCGCGTGCCTGGTTCGCTTCAATTTGAATAGCGAAGAGATTGGGCTGAGCGAACTGTCGAAGTGGTTTGGTTCGCAACCGGACCAGCGCCAGTGGTACCAGATGCTTACGCCAGAGGAACCCAAGATACCGACGTTTCTGGAAAACCTGAGGGCATCGGGGAAGGTAAGCGTCGGGCACTTACGAATTCATAACCTGGTTGCTGACCGGGTTTCCGCGTCGCTCGACTTGGAACGCGGGAAGCTGAAGGTTTCGGACTTGCGTGCCGATCTGCTGGGCGGCAAGCATCGTGGCGATTGGCACGTGGATTTTGCGGCCGTGCCTCCGGCCTGCACTGGGAGCGGAACTCTGACGGGGATTTCGCTGGCGCAGATGGCCAATGCGATGCACGACCCGTGGATTTCGGGAACTGCCGAGGGGACTTATCAGCTTACGGCGTCGGGCACGGATTCGGCGGCCTTCTGGGAATCAGCCAACGGTGAACTGCAGTTCGATATGCGGAACGCCGTTTTGCCGCACATTTCGTTGGCGAGTGATGACGGGCCTCTGCGCGTGACGCGGTGGCAGGGGCGTGCGCGTTTGCGGGGCGGGAAGATCGAGATGCAAAATGGGAAGCTGGAGTCGGCGGGCGGAACCTATGAAATCAGCGGCACTGCTTCGTTGGACCGAGTGTTGGACCTGAAGCTGGCGCGAGGCACGGGTGTGACGGCGGTTCGCGCAGGTTCGTTGGTTTATAGCATCATGGGCACTGTGGCCGAGCCGCGCATCGCCTTAACTAGCCCAGTGACGCAGGCGCGGCTGAAACCCTAAGCAGAGTGGCAGCGGCGTACGTCATCGGCTCAAGCCCCAATCCAAGAGGCTGTACTTAGCGCAGGACTGGAAGGCCTGCTCCGCCCAGGTTATGGCATGTATCCTGCGCCGCGCAGAACTTTCCCCGGCAACGCTCCTGTCATTTTCCCCTGGTCGATGACGGGCACGCCGTTCACGAGAACATATTCCATCCCTTCGGAAAGCTGGTTTGGATTGTCGAATGTAGCCAGATCGCGCACGGTCGCGGGATCGAAGATGACAACGTCGGCCCACATGCCAGCCTTGAGGACACCGCGATCGGTAAGGCGCATGCGCTGCGCCGGTAAGGCGGAGAATTTGCGGATGGCGTCTTCGAGCGTCAAGGCTTTTTCTTCGCGGACGTACTTGCGCAGGATGCGGGGAAACGTGCCGTAGGCGCGGGGATGCGGATGTTCCTGGCCCAGAATGCCTTCCGGCGAAGTCCCGGAAGAATCGTTGTCGATGGCGACCCAAGGCTGCTGCAGGGCGAGCGTGACGTCGGGCTGCGACATACCGAAGACCGCAACGTCAGAGTCGGGATCTTCGATGAGAAAATCGAACAGGGCATCCATTGGATCTTTGTTCCAGAGTTGTGCAATCTCGGAGAGGCGCTTGCCTTGCAGGGGAAGAAGCTTGGGATTCTGCGCGACGCCGATCATGATGGCATCCGGCCCGGGGATTTCCTGCCATTCGTTATCCCAATCTTTGGAAGGTGTGAGCATGTCTTTGCGGATTCGTTCGCGAGTGACAGGATCCTTCAAGCGCTCGACCATTTTTGCATCGCCGCCGTCATGCGCCCACGGGGGGACGAAGGCCGAGAAGGAGTTGAACCAGGCGGTGTAGGCGTAAGTGTCGGCGGAAACGTCGGCGCCGGCCGCACGAGCGGCGTTGATCTTGGCGACGACTTCTGGCATGCGTCCCCAGTTATTTTTCCCGGCGACTTTTATGTGCCAGATTTCCACGGGCACGTGGGCTTCGCGGCCAATGCGCAGGGCTTCGTCGATGGACTCGAGCACGGAGTCGCTTTCGTTGCGCATATGCGTGGAGTAGATACCGCCGAACTTGCCGCCTTCACCGGCGAGCGCGATCAGTTCCTCGGTTTTCGCATAGGGAGCGGGAGCGTATTCGAGCGCGGTGGAAACCCCGACCGCGCCGTCTTTCATGGCTTGGCGCACCAGCGCCTTCATTTGCTCGAGTTGTTCGGGCGTGGGTTGCTTGTCATCGTCGCCGAGCACCATGCGGCGAACCTGCGTGGCGCCGACGTAGCTGGCCAGGTTGATTCCCATGCCCTGTTTTTCGAGGCGTGCGAAATACTGGCGGAAAGTTCGCCAGTCGGGGGTGATTTTGTAATGGTCATAGCCGGGCCGATCAAGTTGGATGATGGCGTCGTTGAGCGGGGCGATGGAGCCGCCTTCGCCGGTAATTTCGGTCGTGATGCCCTGATAGATTTTCGAAGGCAGGCGCGGCTCGACAAGAATGGAGAGTTCGGATTGGCCGAGCATGTCGATAAAGCCCGGAGCGACAACTTTGCCGGCGGCATCGATGGTGCGCTTGCGGGGCGCCGTAGTCAGGTTGCCGATGGCGGCAACTTTTCCGTCGCGGATGCCGACGTCGCCGGAATACCAGGGTGAACCGGTGCCGTCGATGATGTGTCCATTGGTGATGACCAGGTCGAAGGCGGTTGGCGATTGCGCCAGCAATGAATTGGATGTGGCGAGCGATAGAGCGATCACGGCTATGAAATTCGCGGCACGAAGCTTCATCAGTTTTCCTTTTCTATGAAACTGGTTCCGAAACTGAGTGCGAGCGACGCCTCGAGATCGCACCAAGAAAAATCCAAATTCCCAGCGCCAGCCATTCGTACATGGTGAAATGGCCGGGGACCGCCGGAATAACCTTCATCAACATCATCGCGATGGCTACGAGCAATCCAAAGCCGGCAACCAACCATTCGACCGGCGACAGGACCGAGTGGCCGGGGAGTTTTCCTAAGCGCCCCATGGAGAGATAGGCGGCACAGGTCGCGGCCCATCCGATGGCGCAGGCGACTGAGCCGACTTCGGTGATGGGCACGAGAATCGCATCGCCCAGGAGCATACACGCGGCGGTGACGAGCCCAATGCA
Organism: Candidatus Sulfotelmatobacter sp.; assembly: GCA_049512915.1. GTDB lineage: Bacteria > Acidobacteriota > Terriglobia > Terriglobales > Acidobacteriaceae > Sulfotelmatobacter. The sequence continues at coordinate 3,004 of JBEKWP010000065.1, read as the reverse complement.
GAGAACCGCGATCGACGGTGTTTGATGTTCAGGATGGATTTGACCGGCTCTGGGGTCGACGAGGCCGCGACGTCCCAAGGCAAACAACAGGCGGCTTGCCGCTACGAAATTTCCATTGAAGCACTTGAAAAGCGACAGCAGCGCCGCTGCCAGGATTACGTTTACGATCCAGCGTGAGCCGACGGCGCGCTGGAAAGCAACAGCGGTCATGAACTTTTCATAGGTCAATTCGTGCCAGGGAGCAACGAATGCTACCGCGGCGATGATGACGGTGTAGAACAGAATGCCGACGAGAATGGCCATCCAGATGGCCTGGAGAAATCCCTGCTCGCGAAATTCGGGCGTGGACTCTTCGGCCGCCTTGCTTACGGATTCGAATCCGGTCATGAAATATGGCACGATCTGCAGGACCAGCAACACGGAAACGAGCGGCGTGTGAGTAAAGAGTGGGGGTAAGTGGTGGAGCGAACCCTGGCTTGCGCCGACCGCGACAAAAACGATAAACAAGGCGAGGGTGCCGAAGGAAGTCCAGTTCTGGAAATTTGCGCTGAGGCGAACGCCGCGGTAGTTCAGCGTCGTGAGCAGCGCCGTGAGGCCGAGACCGACGATCAGGTGCGGGAGATACACCGGGCGTCCGGCGACGCGGTAGATTTCGATCGAATCGAGCGACGGAAAGATGTATCCGGCGATGCGGCCGACGGCCACCGCTTCCCACGGGCAGACAATGAAGTAGGCAAGCATCATCATCCATCCGGTGGAGAAGCTGACAGGACGGGAAAAAGCGGCCGCGGTGTAAGCGATTTCGCCAGCAGCGTCGGGCATGGCGGCAACGAGCCGGCCATAAACCCAGCCGATGGGGAACAGGAGCGCGCCGCCGATGGCGAAGCCCAGTACGGCTCCGAGAGAGCCTCCGCGCAAAAGCCAGTCGTCCATGATCACGAGCCAGCCGACACCGACCATGGAGCCCCAGGCCAGCGTGAAGTAGTCGGTGAGGCGGAGCTTGCGGGCTAGATTTGACATGCCGACGAGTTCGATCCGGCGACTCGAAGTGGAGCGCGAATTATAAAGCATAGCGAGCGGGAGTTGTGCTTTGACTCCGAAATCCGCGCACTGCGTGATAGTATCGATGTACCCTCGCATGATGCTGCAAGCTGTGAATTTGGGCGTTGTGGCGCCGTTGTGCCTCTTTAATTTCTACTTCTGTGACTCGTTGAAAAACTGATGACACCTTCGACCAACTTGCGGAAGCGCGTGCTCAGCGGCATGCGTCCGACCGGCAAGCTTCACCTGGGAAACTATGTGGGCGCGCTTGAGAATTGGGTACGCATGCAAGATCAGTATCAGTGCTTCTTCTGCGTAGTCGACTGGCACGCGCTCACCACCGACTACGCTGACACTTCCCGCGTGAAAGAAAATTCGCTGGAAGTCGCGCTGGACTGGCTGGCGGCGGGGCTTGATCCGGAAAAATCCGTGCTGTTCATTCAGTCGCACGTGCCGGCGCACGCTGAGCTGCACCTGCTGCTTTCGATGATCACGCCACTGGGCTGGCTGGAGCGGGTTCCCACATACAAGGAACAAAGAGAAAATATCAGGGATAAAGACCTGGGGACGTATGGGTTTTTGGGCTATCCCGTGCTGCAGGCAGCGGATATCTTGATGTACAAGGCGGATGTTGTTCCCGTCGGCGAAGATCAAGTCGCGCATGTGGAACTCACGCGGGAAATCGCGCGGCGGTTCAACGGATTTTATGGAAAGCGCGGAGATGTCTTCCCCGAGCCGCAGTCCCTGCTTACGCCCGCGCCGAAGCTGCCGGGCACCGACGGGCGCAAAATGTCGAAGTCATACGCCAACACCATCCTGCTGACCGACCCGGAGCCGGTGGTGCGGCAGAAGCTGAAGACGATGGTGACGGATCCGGCGCGCGTGCGGCGGTCTGACCCGGGAAATCCCGATGTGTGCCCGGTGGGCGATCTTCACAAGATTTTCAGTGACCGCCCAACGATGGAGAAAGTGAACGTCGGCTGCCGTTCAGCCGGCATTGGGTGCATCGAATGCAAAGGCTGGGCGGCGGATGGGCTGGTGCGATTGCTGAATCCGATGCAGGAGCGGCGCAAGAGATTTGAGGAGAATCCGCGGCTGGCTTGGGATATTCTGGAGGCAGGCAGCGAACGGGCGCGCAAGGTCGCTGCGGAAACTATGCACGGGGTCCGCGACGCCATGGGAATGTCACTTGCGTATGAGCCGCCGACGGCGGATGATGCCAAGAAGGATTTGAGCAGGTAAAGATGGAAAGCAGAGTGGAGCACGGAATTATTACCTCCGGAGACGGCGCGGCGGAGTCCGTCCCGCATGTGCTCGTTGCCGATCCGCGTTCGGTGTCGATTAAACAATCAGATTCGCGAGCCGGCAATAAAGAAGAAAGCGATTCTCCTTTTGCGATCTCGGTGAGCGATGTTTACGAAGGGCCGCTGGATTTGCTGCTCGATCTGATTCGCAAGCAGGATATCGACATTTACGACATTCCCATTGCTCGCATCACGGCGCAGTACTTGGCTTACGTGGAGAAAATTCGCGAGCTGGACGTGAATGTCGCGGCCGACTTTATTTACATGGCCGCAGTGCTGATTCACATCAAGTCGAAGATGCTGCTGCCACGGGATCCGTCGGCAAAAGCTGAAGAGTTGGAAGATCCGCGCACCGAGCTGGTAAACCGGCTGCTGGAGCACGAAAAGTTCAAGTCGGCGGCGCAAATGCTTTTGCAAAAGCAGCAGATCGAAGATGCCGTGCTCAGCAACCCGTCGCTGAAAGAGTTCGTCGACGCCGAAGGCACCGAGCCGGAGATGGCTGCGGATGTGATCGATCTGGTCAAGACCTTTCAGCAAATTCTGGAGCGGGTGCGCACGCGGCCAGTGATCAACGTGGACGAGGAGACGGTCACCGTGGGCCAAATGATCGATTATCTGCGCCGGCGGCTGGAACTGGAATCGCGGCCCATCCGGCTGAA
>JBEKWP010000064.1:0-20954 GCA_049512915.1 Candidatus Sulfotelmatobacter sp. | reverse complement strand
AACGTGCTGTTCGCGGTGCAACCGCTGGTGCAGGACGAGTTTCACCTTACCAAGACACAGATAGGCTATCTCACCAGCGCATTCCTCGGCTTCTACATGGTGGCCGCACCGTTTGTTGGTCCGCTGGCCGACCGCTATTCGCGCAAGTTCATCATCATTCTGGGCGCGTTTTTCTGGAGCGGGCTCACGCTGCTGACTGCTTTTACCCATAACTACACCGAGTTGCTGATTCGCCACACGCTGGTTGGAATCGGCGAAGCAACGTTCGTCACGATCGCCCCGACGTTCGTCGCCGATCTCTTTGCGGAAAAGAAACGCGGCCGGATTCTGGGCGTGTTCTATCTGGCGATTCCCGTGGGGTCGGCGGCGGGCTATTTGCTGGGAGGCTACTTGGCTCCGCGGTACGGCTGGCGGTTCCCGTTCTACATCGCAGCCGCTCCCGGATTCCTGCTGGCGATCGCGGCAATGTTTCTCAAAGAGCCGGAGCGCGGACAATTTGATTCGCTTAAGCAGGCTCCCCTTCAGGCGGTTGCGCGTACGGGCTCCAGACTCAACTACATTTGGAGGGTGATGGTCAATTACGTTAAGTACCTCTGGGCTAATTTGGTTCGCAATCCCGCGTTCCTGACTTCCACGCTCGGCATGGCGGCCATGACATTTTCCCTCGGCGGCATTCAGGTGTGGATGCCGCAGTTCCTCTATAGCGAGCGCCACTACACCCTGGAAGCGGCGAACCTCACGTTCGGCCTGATCATTGTCGGAGATGGAATTGTCGCGGCTTTGGCCGGAGGCTGGCTCGGCGACTATCTCTTACGCCGTATGAAGAGTTCTTATTATCTGGTTTCAGCAGCGAGCATGGCGCTCGGCGTCCCGGTGATGATTGTGGCGCTCTTCGTCAAGGGCCGCGCCATGATTCCCGCCATCGCACTCGCCGCGTTTTTTCTTCTGCTGAATACCGCGCCGCTGAACGCTGCGGTGATCAACTCCGTCGACGCTCACATTCGCGCCACGGCGATCGCGGTAAACATTTTTATCATCCACATTCTGGGCGATGTGCCTTCGCCCACCATGATGGGCTGGGTGGCGGACCGGCGCTCGCTGCAGGCTGCATTTATCCTTCCGGTTATCGCCATGGTGATTTCAGCTGCCATACTGTTTTACGGGATGAAATTCGCGCCGGCTGTGAGCGGCGCTGCTCTTGAGGCAGGGAAGACTTAGGCGGGATGCATTACTTTCACTGGATTGCAGGAACGATTCTCGCGCTGGCCTGGTTCTCTCGCATCATCGACGCTGCGATCGGCATGCCGAGCGTCGGGAACATCACGAAGCCTGAATGGAACCGCAATCCAGTTGCCGCAGCGGGCAATCCACTGGTTTCGATTATCGTGCCGGCGCGCAACGAAGAAGCCGACATCGAGCAATCTCTAACTCGCCTGCTCGAACTCGATTATGGCAATTATGAAGTGATCGCGGTGAATGACCGCTCTACTGATCGTACGGGCGAAATCATGGAGAGCGTTGCGGCTCGTCCCGCCGTGCACGGTCGGCTGCGCGTGATTCATCACCGTGAATTGCCCTCGGGTTGGCTGGGCAAGACGCATGCCATGTGGACGGCGAGCAATGAGGCTAAAGGCGACTGGCTGCTGTTTACCGACGCTGACGTGCAGTTCAAGGCGGACTCGCTGCGGCGCGCGCTGGCTTATGGCGAAGCGGAGCGTGCGGATCATGTAGTGGTATTTCCGCAGATGATCATGAAGCGTCCGGGCGAGTTCATGATGATTGCTTTTTTTCAGACGATGTTTGTGTTCGGGCATCGACCCTGGAAGGTCGCGGATCCGAAATCGAAAGACCACATGGGCGTCGGCGCATTCAACATGATTCGCCGCAGCACGTATGAAGCGGTGGGAACCTACGAGGCGTTGCGCATGGAAGTGCTCGACGATATGAAGCTCGGCAAAGTGGTAAAGAACGCGGGCTTCGCACAGCGCAATGTTTTCGGTGAAGACTTGATCTCGATTCGCTGGGCGCGCGGCGCGCGAGGCGTGGTCGAGAACCTGACCAAGAATTTTTTCGCCGTATTGTCTTTCCAGTGGTGGCGCACGCTGATCGCGGCATTCGGGCTGGCGTTCCTGAATCTGATGCCCTTTCTTGGAGTGTGGCTGGCGCACGGCTGGGAACGCTTACCTTATGCCATCGCTCTGGGGTCGATGTTTTTGATTTATCTCGGTATGTCATGGCGCTCGGGAGTTCCGGCTTATTATTTTCTGCTGCATCCCCTTAGCACCGTGCTGTTTGTGTATACGTTGCTGCTCTCCATGAGCCACGCGCTGTGGAATGACGGCATCATCTGGCGCGGGACGCGGTATCCGCTAGAGGAGTTGAGGAAGGGCATGGTTTGAGGTCAGATGCTTACGACCTGCCAGGAAAAGGCGCGGAATTCGGCCAGCCTGCGGAAGTCCCGCACATTGGCGGTAACAACGGTGATTCCAGCTCGCGCCGCGCTCATCGCCATCAACGCGTCATTGGTGAGCCGGTTTCGCCCAATTTTCTCATAGTCGTACTTGGCCGCCAATCGTGACAATACTTTGCCGGCCTGAATCCAGTCGTCGAGATCCGGCAGCAGGATTCGATTCTCCTTATCAAACTGACCTTCGATCAGCTTTACGACATGCCGGTCACGTTCCCGGGTGCCAGCGTAAAGTTCCTCCAGTACGACTGCGCTCAGCCACATATCGTTCTCGGCGACGAATCTGGCAACTGCTGGGTTGGCATCTCCACGCCGCGGGGCGGAAACATAAATGGATGTGTCGAATAGGGCAGGCTGCATTTATTCATCCAGCACGCCATACACGTCTTTAATTTCGATGCCGCTCCTAAAGAATTGTTCGTTGGCTTCACGCAAAACGCGGTTCCTTCGTTCTTCAGCGATTACCCTGTCCAGCGCCCGTTCGAGGGTTTCCGTCTCCGTTTTTGCGCCCAGCGCTTTTTGAGCGCGCTTGATCTTCGCTGAATCCAGTTGAAAGTGTTTATGGGCCCGCGTCCGTGTGACAGCCATCTAAGTTTGCCCCTTCCAAGTAGTCTACCATCGATGTACATATAGTCAACATATATGTACATGCGGGAGATGGGGCGATCTCACTGCGGAGGCTCCTCACTTACATCAGCCTCGTTGCCGTAGGTAGCCGTCGAGTTGGGCTGCGTATAGGTTTTCGCGGGTTTCTTGGGCGGGTGCAGTCTGCCGGCGCTGTAGTGGCCTTGCTTTTCTACATCGTAATTCTTGGGCAAGGGCGGGATCAGAGTCGATCCCGCGGTCAGCTGGCTGATGCGGTTCAGAATGATCTCGGCGCGGCCGTCGTAGAGTTTTACCGGACCATGGATCTCAATGACCTGTCCCGCCAGGCGTCTGACGTCGCCTACATCTTTGAGGTCGTGAGGGAAGACCACGACTGTAAAGGGGCAAGCCATTTGATCTTCGCAGAAGTCGACGAAGTGCACGCCTCTGGCGCCGACTTTCACGCGCAGGACTTTTCCGGTCACGCACTTGATTTCTCCGACATGTTGTTTCGCGTCACGGATGGGGAGGCAGTCGGAGGCGGCGGCTGCCGCTGTGGATAGCAGGGTCGCTGACAAGACGGCGTAGAAGTACCTGGTACCCGGTACCCAGTACCTGGCAAAGGCGTTCCCGAGATGGAAAAAAAATGGCTTCATCGGTCTTGGCGCTGAGCTGGATGGTTTACGGTTTGATAACTGTCTACCTTCTTCGAACGGTGTACCCCCCTCCCTCTCGGCTCTCTAGAATCATCGCGGTAGCGGGTTTTTCCCCGTAAAATCCGCAGGGCAAAGGAGTTAGAGGTCAAAATCTTGAGAATAAAGGGGTTATGGGTCGATTTTACGTCCGGAGCTGCCTTTTCGTTCCCGCGAGTTTACTGCCTCTGCATGGCAATTATCAGGTGAGTGGTGGGAGCGGCACAAGGTCAGATGTCACAGTGAGGGCCTGTGAATTTCCGGCGGCGGTGGACATCGTTGCGAATGGGCGGCATCCGCCAAACTATCTCGGTGACTCGCTTGCACCTACCAGTCGAGTGCGGTCTATTTGCGGTCAACCTGCAGAGCGACTGTTCGCGGCGGTATTACCGATACTAAAGAAGTTCCGTGCTCCGAAGGGTTCGTATGTCGCAAAGCGCTACGGAAAGCCCGGAGCCAAACAGGGCCGCCTCCGAGGGCGTTCGAGAAGAACGCTAGAATGCGGCGAAGGATGAATGGAGATTGTGAATATGGATTCGTATATAAGAACGCATGTGAATCGGACTGGCAGATGGATTCGAAAACACATGCGCGCCAACAAAGAGGAACGTCCTGAACAGGTACGCTTGGGCGAAGAGATCATGCAATTTCTGGTTAAGCGCGAAACCAGTCTCGCCGACGCGGTCGACGCGCTCACCATGCTGATGCTCAACGTCCTCGCACGCAACTACGGCAAAAGAGACGAGTTCTCCCGCTTTTACGAACAGGTGTGCGTGAGGCCAAGAGCTTTCTACGGCGGGCGTTGCAGGACTCGACGCCTCACCAGCTTTCTGGCCAGCCGATTACCCTGCTGGATTTCTTGGATTTTTTGGGAAGATGCAGCAGTCTGGCGCGCCGGTGGTCTATGCGTGTCCTGTTTCGAAAGGAAACATAATGCAAAGTGAATTGATGGTTGGGCGAATAAACATGAGGTTTCTCGCAAAGGAGGGTGGCGGCACTGATCATTATCTCGATCCTGACCCTGCATCCGCTGCTGCCCAGATCGTGGCCGCCATTCGGAGTCAGTACGTATTGGAATTTACTGCTGCCGACGCGGCGCGCAATGGGAAGAAGCACAAGCTCGCTGTGCGGCTCCCGGGCGAGGACGTGCAAATTCATTTACTGCCGGACTATTTCGCTCCCGCGAATGAGGGTCACTAATTGCGAGCTTGGGATGATCTGGTCGAACGTCGTGAATCCGGCAACGGCCCGGCAAACCGGAAGTCAATTCTCGCAAACAGGCGTTATCACTCATTGACCCTCAAATGAGCGTAACGTGGATGTTATGCCAGTTCACGGTCTCGTATGAAATCCGGCTCGAGGTTCGCCAATTTACGCCGGCTCCTTAGAATTTCCACAACGTCGATGTGACATCTGACCTTGCGCCCAAAATAAAACGGCGCGATCATGGTCGAGGCCGTGACGGTTGGGTGAACCCAACGCGTCGCGCCCCTAACTCGTTTGTTCTCTAGATTTTGACCTTTAAGTTCTTTGAAATCCGGATTTTGCGAGGAATTTCCTGCTAATCCAATGATTCCACTAGACCCCAGGGGGGAGGGGGTATCGAGATCTTGCCGCGCAGAGCGCCCCGTCCCTCCCACTTCAACCAGCTCGAGGAAAGTTTATTTCGAGTGAGAAATCAACAGCCCGAACGGAACCGCTTGACCTCACAAATTGCGATCTCGATGGGTCAAAATCGTCGATGGGTCGAAGTCGTCGACAGCTCAAAATCGGCGTTGGCTCAAATCGGCGAGTGGTGTCCCTGCACAATCAGTTCCTCGGCGATGCGGCGAGCTTCGGGGAGAGTCTCCGCGGCTTTGCGATCGATCTCTGCCGGCAAGTCTTTCTGAATTTTTGCCAGCTCCTCGTCGAACAGACGCGTGATCAATGCAGAAGAATGTTCGATGGGCTTGCCGCCGTCGCCGGGCACTTTCACCTTATGCCGCACGCGCTGCGCGATCATCAGGCGATAGATCCGATCGGTAGCCAGGTCTTCCATGTAGCCATCGAGTAGGCTCGCGCCTTTTCCGTTGAGCACGCCGTTGCGATAACGAATCACGGTGCGCACCGCCGCGCGCGTTCCAGCCAGTGTGATTTCGCCGACGCCCTTGGGGATGGGCCGCAGATCGGGATGCGAATTGGGAAGCTTCGGCCGTTTAGCAATTTGATTGGGATATGGAAACTGCGCGACCGCGATTTCGTTTTGATCGGGATGCCCGGTCCACGCTCCATCCATCAAGCAGTCGGCTTCGTTCTTTTTGTCTTGCTTCAGAACCTTCAAGGCGCGCTCATTCAACTCTGCATCGGTGCGGCTGGGAAAAAGCGCTGTCATGCCGCCGATGGCTAAGGCTCCGTGCTTGTGGCAAATCTCCGGCATCAAGGTGCGGAAGTTTTGAAAGAAGGCCACGTCGTGCGGGATGGTGTTGCGATCCGGCAAAATCCAATTCGGATCCTCGATCATGAAGTCGATCAGCGAGGCCATGTAATCCCAGCGGCCCAGGTTCAATCCCAGGCAGTGCTCGCGAAGATTGAAAAGAAATTCCTCCATCTGATAAGCCAGCGGGTGAGCCTCGACCAGCGCCATGCACTTGATGTAGTCCTTGGGCAACCTTTTCTGTTTGGCCAAAGCCTGAAAGAGATCGCGCCACCAGAAAGCTTCCTCGGCAGACTCGCTCTTAGGGATGTACACGCAAAAGTTATGCGGCAGCTTCGCCGGATCGATCTGGTACCAGATCAAAGCCAGATCGAACAGGGAAGCGGACATAATCTCGTTCTTGATGACTCCGCCCTGGCTGATGTGCAAACCGCGGGGACGAACCCAGGTCACGGTTTTCGAGCGCTGCACCGTGACTTTCTTCTGCCGCTTCTTGTCGTCATAGCTGAGTTCATATTTGTAGGCAGCGAGAGTATTGCTCACGCCCAGCATGGTTTGATCCCACGCGTTCGCCATGGAGTCTTCCAGGTCGATCATGACTGCAGGTGAGCCGGAGTTCAGCAGCTTGACGGTCAACTCGGCGTCGTCGGCTGGGCCGGTCATCTGGTTGCGCTGATCCGCGCACCAGTCGGGCACTTTGATCTGCCAGTCTGAACTAGTTGCTTCCGAGGCTGCGAGGTAGTTCGGAGGATGACCGCGATGCGACGACTGCAAGGCCTCGGCGCGTTTTGCGACCAGCTTCTGCTGCCACGGCGTGAACTGCTTGTGAAGAGGCAACAGAAATTCAAAGAATCCCGTAGGCAGATCCTTGAGCGGGTTCAATCCCGCCGGGGCTTGATTCATGGATTGCGAGGTGGTGTTTTCAAGATGCGATGCCATGGGATGAAATCCTTCGATCTGCTCCTACCCTACCGGATGTGGTTGAGGGCATCGTTGACGGCGCCCTCCTCGGGCCGGCACACATGCTTCTCGAAATCGGATTGCAGCTGGGCTTTCGCTTGATCGGCGTCGACAATAAATTCCTGCCGGGTTCGAAATGCCAGTTTGCAAACATCGCAATACGCAGTGTTCGGAGTGCTCCCGATGAAGCGGACGATTCTGAGCTTGCGGTCGGGCATGCCGACATCATGGCAGCGCGCTGTAGCGGAGTCAAATCAGGTGTCAAATCAGTTTCCAACGGAGTCGGCCGGAGTCAAGTTTCGGCTGCGCGAGCCAAGCTGTCTCTTACAACGCGAAACAATTACTCCTGACTAAACTTCCTGATGCGCCGGGGTATTGTCAGAGTTATCGTGGTCCGCATCTGAGGAAAAGTCTTTCTTGACAGGCTGCATTTTAATGTGATAAACCCGCGCGTTGACTGGTCCGCTCATCAGACCGGATCAGAACCCATTCGCAACATCTGGAGAACCATTTGGTTCGCCGCCCGAACGGACAGTGGAGAGCGCGGCCCTCGCGGCCTTCGTGTCCGCATGCTTTGAGGGCAGGCTCGCGTCGCAAATCGTCCCGGGAAAGGAAGCACATGCGCTCACTAACGAAGTTTTTCGCGCTTCTGGTTGTTTTCATGGTGACGGGGTTGCTTGCCCGCGCTCAAAGCACGGCGCCCGCGAGCAAAACCGACGACGCGGCCTCCGAGACTGCCACCAAGGCAGAAGTCAACCAGTTGCGCAGCGAGGTGGCCGCGCAGCGCCAGACCATCGAGGAGCTGAAGGCTCTGGTGGAGAAGCTGGCGGCCGGACAGGCGCGGGCATCGGACAATGGGCCGGTCAGCGGTTCGGTTAACGGCGCCGTGCAGATTCGACCTGTGGCGGCAGCGCCGGCGGAAGCCAGTGCACGGCCGCCCGACGCCCCCGGCGCCAGTGCCGTCCGCCTCACGAATGCGGTCCTGGTCCAACCCGGCCTAGGTGTTGAAGCGGCCATGGTCGATCAGGCGCCGCCCGAAGTTGCTCCGAAGAAAGATGCTCCGCTGACGGCGGGATGGAACGGCGAACACTTTTTCATCCGAAGCCCTGATGGGCAGTTCAGCATCAGCCCCTATGGATATGTGGATACCGACTACCGGGCCTACAAGGGTGATGGCGCGCCTGCCGACACGTTCATCTTGCGCCGCGCTCGTTTTGGTTTCCAGGGCAACTATGGTTCGCACTTCGATTTTGCCTTGCTAACCGACGCCGCGAGCACCAACGGATCGATCGTGCGTGATGTTTACCTCAACATAAGGGTCCGGCCCGAGTTCCAACTCCAGTTCGGCCAGTTCAAGACACCCTTTGCGCAGGAAGCGGGAATGGGCGCCACCAACCTGGACTTTGTGGAACGCGGGTTTCAGGCAATCTTGTACCCGTCGGCAGCGTCGGCTTTTCGCAGCCCGGGCGCCGCCATTCATGGCGACTTGGGCGGCGGCGTCGTGCAGTACTGGGTAGGAGCCTTTAACGGGAAGGGGTATGCCATCGCGAACACTACCAATCAACCGGAAGTGATTGGGCGACTTCGTTTCTATCCCTGGCGCAAATCGAAAAGTGAGTGGTTGAAAGGACTGGCCTTTGGTGGGGCCGCCGACCGCGCGCGTTCCCGCGGTTTATCCGGAGATCAAAGCTTCAACGGGACGCTGCCCGACCAAGTCTATGATTTCTTCCCGCAGTTTGCGATTAACGGGCCGGTCCAGCGTTATAACGGCGAGTTTACGTATCTCAAGTCGGCGTTTGCTCTGCGAGGTGAATTCGATCAACTCAACATGTCCCGCAACAACGTCGGCTCACTGCAGGCGGGAGGGCTTGGCTTCTTGAGTCTGCCCTCCATTATCGCCAAGGCCTGGGACATCAGTGCGACTTATCTTCTGACCGGAGAGAAGCAGCCGGAAAACGGCACGCCGCGAGTAAGGAACCCAACTTTTGGACCTGACACTCCGGGCGGCAAAGGACGCGGGTTAGGCGCCTGGGGAGTCGGCTTTCGATACATGGGCATCCAGGCCAACGAACCGCAGGCGAACTTCTTGAACTATTACACTCCTGGTTTTGTCCCTGGGTTTAATTACCATACAGACGAGTTCACCTTTGGAGTGACGTGGTATCCCAATTACTGGGTTAAGTACTCCGTCAACCTGGGTATCGATCAGTTGAAGGATCCAAGCACAATCGGCGCAGTGCCGCAGAATTATTACGTAGTCCTGCAGCAGCTGCAGTTCAGGTTCTAGTCCGCTCCAGCATTGAATGCGAATGGAGCAGTTTACGAGTTGGGTAAAGACCGGAGCTGGTCAAAGGCTGGTTCCGAGGCGAAATCGCAGGAGGGAATTGGAATGAGACCGAGGATTCTTCTTACTATTCTTCTCACCGCGTTGTTTGTGATCCTGAGCGGCTGCGGCACCACGCCGAATTGCCCCACGTGCGGCACCACGGTCAACGGCGCTTACACGATCATCAACGTCATCGCCGTGCCCGAGCACAACGCCACGGGCGAGCCTGGCGGCCCATTCAATTCTTTCGACATCAGCACGATTGCTCCGAACGCGACGGGGTCGGGAGGACCTTATCTGGATTTTATTTCCGACCGCATCGGAATAGCCATGCAGGTGATCGACACGTCCCAGAACCTAGCGGTTTTCTCGATTCAAGGACAGAACGGTGTTTCCGATGCTGGTAATGGCGCCAGTCCATGCCCCACAGAGCTGCAACCCAATTACACGGGGGCTCCTCCGACACCGATCGTCGAGATTATTCCGCCGACGGCTGACGTGTTCGGCAATTTCGTCCGGTATGCCTGCCGAACCGATATGACTTGGGCGGACGGTTCGAGGTTCCATCTGAATACTGGCTTTGGTCCCAGCGGCAACCTCGGAGGGTTTCCCGGAGCCCAGTGCTGCGCTTCTCGCGCCAACGGCGTAAACCCAATGTCAGGGCCGGACGGCAACACGACCACCGCCGACGGCAAAGTCCTCTTCGTCGGCAACGGCAGCTCCAACGTTATCGTTTTCGACCTGACCACGATGAAGCTGAATACGAATCCACCGACTCCGCCAACTATTCTCGCTACCATCCCCACGGGCGTCTCTGCTGACTACGACGGCCCGCAAGGTATCTCGGGGTGCATCGCCTCATGGAACGGCGAGGCCGGCTCGGCAGCGGATTGCGGCGACGATCGCGCCGACGAAATGGCCTACGACCCGACGCATAATGTTCTCGCAGTCATCAACGGTGATCCGGGATTGCCGTTTATCACCTTCATCGATATGGAGTACATTGTCGGCGCAACTCCGCCAAGGACATCAGCGGCGGACCCGCTGGGTGAAGGGGATCTGCACTGTTTACCAATTGATGCGAACCTCGCTTACGGTCCCTACCCTGTGGGATTTAATCCCGCATTTAATGCGACGACTGGCACCTTTGGCTCTTATCCCTACCCTGGCGTCGGACCCGGGGTTTTTGGTTATCCTCTACAAGCCACGGGAACTGGGATCGTGGGAACCGGAACCGGACCGGACGGCAACCCACTCCCATCGCCCGCGTTAGATCCGGGCGTCGGCGGATCGTTTAATCCTCCGCGGTGCATCATCGGGCAAATCTACTACGACGGAGCAGGAGGGGCTGCGTCAGGAGGACTTGGCCTCACTGCTACCGTACCTGTGGACACAGTCGGAAACACCTTCCCGTGCCCCGATCCATCCAATCCGCACGTGTTCAGCGGCGTGTCGGGATCGGCAGCCGCTGACGGCCCAGCCGGTTTGCCCGGCATCGGCACAACCCCCAGCGGTGTCTCTTACACAATCCCGTGTCATCACGGCCCCATCATCAGCTATGCCACTGGGGCGTTTTGCAGCCAAACTCCTCCATTCGCGGATTCGACTTGTGCCGGGGCCATAGCGCCGGCCGGATTAGGCGGCATGACTTACGATCCGAACAGCAACCTCTGGTTGCTGACCAACGAAAACTCCGTTGCTACCACGCAAATCGGCAGCCTTGATGCAATTCAAATTACTGCAGAGGGGCCGGTGGTGGTGAACAGTTTTCAGATGTACGACTGCATGCCTACTGGCATCTCACAAGGGCCGGGAGATAATTTCCTCGTAGGCTGCGCCGACCATGATGGCGAATCATTTCCCGCGAATGAATACATCATCAGCAACACCACGAGCGGAAATATAACCTGCATACCGCCGAACAATGCAGTACCGACGGCGCCACAACAGGGCCTGTTCGTCAACTGCCTCGAAATCACGCAGGTTGGAGGCGTGGACGAGACCTGGTACAACCCGGGCGACAACAAGTACTATCTCGCAGCGCGTGACATGCTTCCGACCGCGGTGATGGGCGTGATCGATGCGGGCACGAACCAGTGGTTGTACAACATGCCGACCGGATCGAATGCGCACAGCATTTCGGTCGATCCCAGCGATAACCACGCTTTCGTGCCGCTTCAGTCGGGCACAGTTTGTTCAACGCTGAACGCCGCCGGTTGCGTGGGGGTCGCGGCGGAGCAATGAGGCGCTCAAGGCCGGTGGTATAGTTACCTCAGACAGGAACCTTTCCGAAGGCTTCGTGTCGGAAATAGTGAAGTGATTTATGGGAAACTGTCTTAAGAACCGCTCTCGAGCTTGCTCCCTGTTGTCGTCATTGCTGTTGGCCGCGACGCTGGCCGGGGCGAGCGAGGAAACTACAGCGAAACCCACCGATGTTCCGGCAACCGTGATTGCCCATTTGCCTTTGCCGCAGGCGGCGGGAAGCCAGATGTTGCTGCAGAGAGAGAACGGCAAGCACTACCTCTACGTGCAGCAGGCCGGGAAGCAAGGATTCATGGTAGTGGATGTTTCTAACCCGGAGAGGCCCAGCCTGCTAAAGCGAACTGCGGAATCGAACCAGTCGACCTCAGGCAATCTGGAAATGCTCAGCCCAGATGTCGCCATCGCGCAAGCTCCGGAAAAAACTCCGACGACCCTGACCAGCAGCAACCATCCCACTGAAACGGTTCGCGTGCTCGACTTGAGCGACCCGCGCGATCCCAAGACGCTGGAGACCTTCAACAAAGTCACGAGCCTTCTTCCGGACGGCGGACACGGTTTGGTCTATCTGACCAACGATGACGGCCTATGGATTCTCCGCTACAATCGCCCGTCGCGGCTGGAGCCGGCCAAGAAAAAGCCGCCCTGCGATTCTGAATCCGAAATCATGGCCATGCCACCGGACTGCGACTGAGGTCTTGGTCGGCGCGGCAGAACTGGCAGATCAACGTTTACGGGACCGGGCTAGACGTGCACTCTTTGTCGATAGTCCTGATCGAGGCGATGGTCAGAGTCACTGGCGCCGCGGAACCAACCCTATTCATCGAGTCGGAACTTGTGCTCATGGTTGGAGACTCGCTCCCGATTACTTCCACTCGTTGTCCTAGATAGTGGCGCAGTTTTATCTTGCCTGTGGCCTGAAGCTGATAACTCACTCCCGGATTCTGCTTCATCAGGATGTAATCGCCACTGGACCGGTTAACGCAGCCCTGTATGGTTACCTGCCCTTTGGAATCCTTCGCGCTGCCGGAGCCGCTATCCTGCGCGAAAACCAGCGTGCCGGAAAGCAGCAGAGCGATCGATAACGTTCTCATGGGAAATTTCTTCCTTCAATTGGATGGGATGATCACGCGATAACGCCGGTTGCAATCAATCTTAGGGGCGAGAGAGCCTACTTGACGTGAGTTTCCTGGTAATGCATTTCCTTCCATTGCCCATCGCGCTTCACCCAGAGTTCACCGATGTATACCCGGGAATACCGGACGACTGACTTGAGGGGGAACTGTATTGTGCTTTCGTAGATCACGAACGCGGCGTCCGGTCCCAGTGGAATCACCTTGAGGCCCCACAGGGTGTAGTTGAATACGTTCGTCTCTACGAGTTCGTTGATGGCCTGGATCTTTGTCCGCTCGCCCTGGCCGTCGACCTCGACGCCCTGGTAGTCGTCAGCGAGCAGGTCGCCGTATGCCTTTTTGTCTTTGTTCTTCAGCGCTTCCCATTCAGCTTTGATCTTCGCGTCGAACATATCCTTCAGCGGCGAGGAGGCGGAAACGCTGATGGATGATCGGCTCTCGCCAGCCGTAGCCGGCGTTGCGGGCTGTTGCGCGAGAGCCACAGAAGCGAGCCCCGCGATACAAGCGAAGACGAAGAAATCTTTCACAAATCCTCCATGTCGACTGCGGCGAATCGTACGTGCGCTTGCAGCCAACGCACGCAAAAGTGGAACCCTATTTCAATTCCGTGATTGTTTTCCGCACAGCTTCGAGCAGCGGCGCAGGCAGTTCGGCGTAGCCTTCCTGAACCGCATACTGTTGGCCGTCGCTGTATATCCAATCGAGCAGATCGCTCAATCCGGCCCCGCGAGAAGAATCAAAGGACGACGGTCGCAGATAAATCCAGGTGAAACTGGTAATGGGAAAAGACTCAGCTCCGGGAGCATTCGACAGCGACGCGGAGAAGCTATTCCACCGCGGAGCTTCTGCTCCTTTGCAGGCTGCCGCCATACTCTCCGGGGAAGCCTTCACAAACTTACCGGCGGGGTTCAGCACTTCGGCCTGGGGGATGTTGTTCTTTACCGCATACTGATACTCGACGTAACCGATGGAACCGGGGGTGTTTTTCACGGTGTCGGCCATGTCGGAACTGCGGTCCGCGGGTTCGCCCACCGGCCATTTCGGAGAAGGGCTGATTCCAACCTGGTTGCGAAACCTGGAACTCTGCTTGGAGAGGAAATCAGTGAACACATAATTGGATCCTTTTCCGGCAGGGCGATTCACCACCTGAATGGGAAGACCCGGCAAGGAAATATTTGGATTGAGCTTCGCGATTTGCGGGGCATTCCAGGTTTTTATATCGCCGAGAAAAATCCCGGCCAACACCTCTCCCGAAAGCCGAAGTTGCTGCGAAACGTTGGGAAGGTTGTAGACCGGGACGATGCCGATGAGCACGACCGGCAATTCGATAAGACCGCCGTCTTTGCGCTCCTTCTCGGTGAGTTGAGCTTCGCCTGCGCCAAAATCGCTCGCTCCGTGAGAAATCTCCTTGATCCCTTCGCTGGTGCCGACTGGCAAATATCGCATCTGAAGGTTGGGGTTGTGCTTGCCGTACTCCTGCGCCCAGCGGTTGTAGAGAGGCGCCGGTACGCTCGAACCGGAACCCACCACGACAACGGTTTGCGCCTCGGCTGGAAGGCCGTAAGTCCCGAGGGTGAGAGGCAACACCAGGCAGATCCGAGAGAAGAAGAGGAGACTGGAACAGAGCAGCGCCAGGGTTGAAGCCGACGATCTTGCGGTTTCCTTCACGAAGCTCCTCCCGGCTATAGCTGGACTTGCGTCAAACCGACGCATCGTTATGGGCGCCGGGAAACTGAGGTTGGCTCACGACTGTAAGTTACCACCGTTTTGAGCGCACACAGTCCATCGAGGTGCAGTAGTTATTGTCAGAGTAGGAACGGCCATCGGTCGAACTTTTGCCGTCCGGAGGAAGAGGTCCAACTGCTGATTTCAATGTGGCTGGGCATCCGCCGACACGAAAAACGGCGGGTGCTAAGATGCTGGAAGTCTGGATTCTCCGTTATGTCGCACAATGACGTTGAATTGTTGGCGCGTGAGTTGCGGGCCGCGCATGAGTCGGGTCAGATGGTCGCGAGCCCTCCTTCGGGGCGCCCGGGTTTTGACTTCGACACGGCCTACGAAGTCGAAGCAATGCTGAAACGGTTCCGTGAAGGTGGTGGTTACAAGGCTGTTGGTCGCAAGGTTGGTTATGCCAACAAGGCCATGTGGCGCGTGCTTAAACTCGAAACCCTGGTTTGGGCCCACATGTACAACGACACGGTGCATTTCAGCGAGGGCAACTCCGGCGCCGTTTCAATCGCTCATCCCCGTTCGCTGAAGGTCGAACCTGAGATTGTTTTTGGCTTGAAACAGTCGCTGAAGGGCGAGAGTTCTGATGCCCATGCTGCGCTTGAAGCGAGCGACTGGCTTGCCCTGGGATTCGAAATCATTGATTGCCCTTTTCCGGATTGGAAATTTCAGCCCAGCGATTTCGTCGCGTCATATGGACTTCACGCGGCGCTCGTTGTCGGCGAAAGACTGCAGGTGCGCCCCGAACTCGTCGCCAAACTGGTGGAGGATCTGCCCCGGTTTAAGGTGCGAGTATCGAAGAGCGGGGAGTTTGTGGAGGAAGGGTCCGGCCGAAATTCTTTGAAAAGCCCCGCTCTGTGCCTGGCAGAACTCGGCGCGGCTGTCGCGAAGCGCTTTCCGGACCAGCCGCTTAGCGCTGGAGAAATCGTCAGTTCGGGTACGCTTACTGCTGGACATTTGACCACCCGCGGCGATCTCTGGACTTTTGAAGTAGAGGGGCTCGCGCTGCCTTCCCTCACTCTGCGCTTAGTTTGACCTTCGCCTGGCCTCACTTGCGAAGATGTCTATTCTTTCGGTAGGCTCTTGAGTCTCAATTTTGTCCTTGTCTCCTGGCGTTGTTCTCATGGAGGTTTCTCGGTGCTCTTGCGGCTGGCTCGTGGGTTTTCGATTTTGCTCGTTGTGGGAACGCCAAGTTCGGCGAGCCCGGGCGTCTTCGTGTTTGCTCAATCCATCCAGGCTCAATCCATCCATCTGCGTGTGGATCTCACCGACGCTCCGCGGAATCTCTACCATGCGAAGCTGAGCATTCCCGCCAAGCCGGGCGACATGACGCTGGTGTTTCCCAAGTGGATTCCAGGCAATCATCGCCCCAGCGGCCCGATCGCGGCTCTCACCGGCATTCACATGGAGGCCGGAGGCAAGCCACTGGCCTGGCAACGGGACGATATTGATATGTACGCTTTTCACGTTACGGTGTCCGACGGCGCGCGCGCGATTGAGGTATCGTTGGATGCAATCACCTCGAATGACAGCGCAGGCGGAGAAGGTCCTGCCGCCTCCAGCAATCTGCTCGATCTCAACTGGAATGCCGTCGTGCTTTATCCGCAGGGTGCCGATTCCGACGCGGTCGAATTCGTCCCTTCGATCAAACTTCCAACCGGATGGAAATTTGGAACAGCTTTGACACCGTCGCACACATCCGGCGACGACGTCGAGTTCGCCCCGGTCTCGCTCACCACGCTGGTGGACTCGCCCTTGATCGCCGGAGAGCATTACCGTCGCATCGAGTTGACCGCCGCAAGGGATGCGCCGGTGCATGTAATGGATTTAGTCGCCGACAGCGAAGAGGATCTGGCGATGAAGCCGGAGGACCTCGCTGCTTACCGTAAGCTGGTTGCTGAAACCGGCGCGCTGTTCGGCGCACGCCATTACCGGCAGTATCACTTTTTATACACGCTTAGCGATCAGGTCGGCGGGCACGGAGTGGAACATCACGAATCGAACGACAGCGTCGCCCCTGAACGCACGCTGCTCGACGCTGACCTGCACATGTTGGATGCGGATCTTTTGCCGCACGAGTTCGCGCACTCCTGGAACGGCAAGTATCGCCGGCCCGCGGGGCTGGCTACGCGAAACTATCAGGAGCCGATGATCGGCGATCTTCTCTGGGTTTACGAAGGCCTCACGAATTATCTGGGCGATCTACTTGCGGAGCGCAGCGGACTGTTATCTCCCGAGCAATATCGCGAGGCGCTGGCGGCAACCGCCGCCAGCCTCGACCACCGTTCCGGGCGCACCTGGCGGCCTTTGGAAGACACTGCGCGTTCGGTGCAGATTCTGCGGATGATGGGACCGCAGTGGTCAGACTGGCGACGCGGTCTGGATTATTATCCCGAAGGGGAATTGATCTGGCTCGAAGCAGACGCCATCATTCGGCAGCAGACTCACGGCCAGCGGTCTCTCGATGATTTTTGCCGACGCTTCGAGGGCGGCCAGAGCGGACCTCCGATGGTCGTGCCCTATACGTTTGAGGACGTGGTGCACACGCTGAATGATGTTGCCGCTTATGATTGGGCCGGTCTGCTGCGCGAGCAGGTCGGCGCGACCAGCACTCATGCGCCGCTCGGCGGCATCGAGCGCGATGGCTGGAAGCTGGTCTACAACGACCTGCCGAACGCCTTCGACCAAGCCGGGGAAACACGATCGAAATCGGCGAGCTTTGCATATTCTCTGGGGTTCAGCGTCGACAAGAATGGGAAACTGATTGATGTCATCGTAGGTTCGCCCGGCTACCAGTCCGGGCTGGGGCCGGGCATGAAGTTAGTCGCTGTTAACGGCCGCAAGTGGACTCCCGGAGTTCTGCATGCGGCGATCAAGTCGGCACACGGAACCACTGCGCCCATTGAATTGCTCGTGGAAAATGCGCAGTTTTTCCGGACGTATTCCATTCCGTACCACGATGGCGAGCAGAACCCGCACCTGGAGCGCGTCTCCGGGCAGCCCGATCTGCTCAACGCCCTGCTCCGGCCGCTAACGCCATAGCCGGGGCGGGAGGGCCAAAGGTTGTAATCCTTTCGTAAGGGTTTCTCCTCACTAACACTGCTAGAATCGCCCTAAGCGCAACTGTACACAGGCATTTAAGGTATTCATGGTCCCCTCCCTCAGAGCCGGTGCCGTCTTGCTGCTCTGGGCGGCGGTGTGTTCACCTGCTTTGCTCTGCACCCAGGCTGCGGTCATGCCCTCGATTCGGCGAGTGCGAGTGCTCGATTCCCGAAACCCAGTTGAAATCGAGATCGAAACCAGCGACCGTGTGGTTCCACAGATCAATGTACTGACTGGACCCGATCGTCTGGTGGTGGATTTTGTCAACGCGGTCCCCGGGCCTCAGTTGCGCAGCGAGCCGGTGAACCGCGGAGAAGTGAAAAGCCTGCGTGTGGGGTTGTTCTCTTCGGATCCACCGGTCACGCGGGTAGTCCTCGATTTGAACGGTCCACAGCACTACCAGGTTTTTCCTTCGGGAAGAACTGTGATCCTCAAAGTCGGAGGAACGGCGGGCACGGAAGAAGCTAAATTCAGCGGTCGCGCAAGGGCAGCTCTGGTGAATGCGAATTATGCCGTCCAGGCGGTGCCGCCTTCTGCGCCAGCGCCGCCCCCGGTGAAGCCGCCACTCGAAGTTTCGTTTCAGAGTGGGTTGCTGTCGATCAGTTCCAACAAAGCAAGCCTGTCTGAAATTCTTTCAGCGGTACATGAGCGCACCGGCGCGGAGATCGCGATCCCGGCGGGCGCGGAGCAGGAAAAAGTCATGGCCGAGCTTGGCCCGGCGCCCGCTCCAGAAGTCCTGGCTCACCTGCTGAACGGTACTCAATTCAATTTCCTGATCCTGAGTTCGCCAACTAATCCCGGCGGCCTGGACCGCGTTATTCTCACCGCGCGTCCGGATGGACCGATGCCGACTCCTCTGCCGCAGGCCCGCTCCCTGACCACCGACGAAGATGATGCCGACGCCCAGCCCGCAGCCGCGCCTCCGACGCGTACGTTGCCGCCGACTCCGAATCCGGCGAACGAAGTTCCCCCAAATAACGACCCTCCGAACTAGAGAACCAGTTTTTCTGGATTGCTCTCCACTGATCGTTCGATAGAGATTGTTTGATGTGATTGTTCCGCCTCGCTGATTCCAGTAAATCGAGGCGGCTCAGACTACGGTGGCGTGATCAGGCGGATCGGCACGGGGGAGGTTCCGGTCACAGTGGGGTTTCCCGCTGCATTGTTACTGCATCCAGCGACGTTCAGTACGGTTACGTTCATGTTTCCGTTAGTCGTGTTGACGTTGTTGATGAAGACCTGGAGGAATCCGACGATCGTAACTGGAGGCTCGTGGTTGCCGGGCGGCAGCGCGGCGCCGTCATAGATCGGCAGGGTCACGATGCTGTTGCTCGTGGTGATCACGTTGTTGGAGCCAACAACTCCTGACTGTACCAGCGGATTGCCTGAGCCGGCCTTGATCTGAAACGGGAAGGTGGTCGTGTCGAGCGAGTCATTTCCCCCGGACTGGTTGATCAGGCACTCAGCGGCGGTGGGGCTGTCTCCGCCGTCGCCGCTAGGATTCACGGGATTTTCGTTCAGGTCTAACTGTGTTGCCCCTGGGGTTCCGCTCGGGGTTCCGCAGGTGTACACCGTGCTCTGATCGCATCCCCCAATCGCTTCCTGGAAGGTATTCGCGGTTGCACAAGAAGGAGCCGCAGTTGGGTTGCCCGAAACTAATGCCGGCACGTAATCCAGATTGGTCCCGTTGCGCGCGGGGGGCCTATCGGGCATGTTAAAACGGCCGTGGCAGTTGGACGCTCCAGGGGTACAGTCAGCGACCAAATTGAAGGTATCTCCGATCACTTTCCCTCCCAAGACGCCTGGGTTCTGGATAGATCCGTCGACAAGTGATACGAAGGCCGTGCCCCCGTGACCTGGGTCGTTGTTCGGGACGATCCAAGGCTTTACGCAACGCGGCTGCACCGGAATCATGCTGCCTGCCACGCTGGCGGAGTTGGACGAATTGAATACCTCGGCGGTGGCAGTGGCGACTGCGGTGGTGTTAGAAAAGTTGCCATGAGGGAATAATGTGAAAACGCGGGCGAAGAAGATTGGCAGCTTGCCGCTCGTAACCGTCACGGTAACGACAGGATTCACGCCGAAGGCTGATCCCGCATTCGCACAATTGGAGTTGGAGACGCCAGTACTTCCCGCGTATTTCACAGTCACGTCACCGCTCGTGGCCGCGACGCCGCTGATCAGGTTTTGTTGAGCCACGTTGATCGCGGCCAAGGTGGCGGGGCTGGCGGCTCCGCCGCAGATCGTTTGCCAAGAGCTGCTCGCATTGCCTGGGTCTCCGGTGACGCCTGACATCGAGATCATCCTCGCCGCCGTCAGGGCCGCCGCGTCCGCGGCGCGCTGCGCCTCGTTCTTGGCCTGGTAGAGCGTGCCAATGTCGATCGAAAGGGCCGCGAGGGCGATGATTGTCACCAAAGCCACCGTCACCAGAGCCATCGTGAATCCGTGCTCGCCCGAGCGTGGATTCGGGTGAGTTCGTTGGCGTTGGCGGCGGATGAGCGGCGGCAGCATGCGCGGTTCCTCAATTCTCGTTAAATGCGGTAGCGGTGGTAGTGATGCCAGTCGGACCGATGAACGTGATGCCCAGCAGTCCAGTGACGCTGCTGTATTGCCACTTGTATGGATAGGTGATGGTGACGCACGTTTCGATCAAGTTAACGGTGTTGGGGCCCGAAGGGATCGTACTCTTGCAGCCGCGGTTGACCTTGAGCGTGATTCCGCTGCCCGGGCACCCGGAACCACTCGAGCTGTAGGTCCAGGTGAGGGCGGATTGCGTCGGTGCAGGGGGAGTTGGCGACAAACCGCAATCGTTAATCTTTTCCGATAGCAGGTAGTTGTCCGTGACATAGAACGCATCCGTGACCGAGGCTGGGACTGCGGCGGCAGCAAGATCATTGGCGGGATCGGCGGCGGCCACACGCGCGGCCTCGCGCGCCGCGTTGGTGAGCTTCTGCTTCAAGGAA
The DNA here is from genome assembly GCA_049512915.1 of Candidatus Sulfotelmatobacter sp. Classification (GTDB taxonomy): domain Bacteria; phylum Acidobacteriota; class Terriglobia; order Terriglobales; family Acidobacteriaceae; genus Sulfotelmatobacter. Next base: position 326 of record JBEKWP010000064.1, on the reverse strand, counting down.
ATCGCTCCGCTGAAATCGAAAATTCCCACCACAAACAGCACCAGCAAAGGCAGCGAGAGCGCGAACTCTACAATCTGGGAAGCTCGGTCGTCGGCCCAGAGCCGCTGGAAGACGCGCGTCTTCCAATCTGAAGGATGAAGACAGTGCCTCATTGAGTTTCCGCCCGCATCTGGGCCTGCGCCCGCAAGTTGATGGTCTGATTATTCAAAGAACTGAACGGTAGCCAAAATTTGTACGGATATTGGAAGCTGACGGAAACGCCGCACTCTCCGGCGCCGCCGTTCGCGGGAGCCGACAGCTCGACATTATCCTCGACTGGGTTGCCG
>JBEKWP010000063.1:0-21099 GCA_049512915.1 Candidatus Sulfotelmatobacter sp. | reverse complement strand
GCGCTACGCGACGCCCAAATCCAGTAAACTGTATCTATGAGACCGGCTTCCCGCAGTGCTCTGTATTTGCTTACCCTCTTCCTGCTGACGAGTGCGCTCGCCACTCTGCCCGCTGCCGCGCAGGAAGGCGCGCTCGATAGCGCGCCGCCCAAGGGTACGACCCCCGAGGAAATTATTAAGCGCTTCGCAGAGCGGGAGAAGCTGTTCAAGGAAGCGCGCGACCATTACACCTACCGCCAGGACATCAAGGTGGAGACTCGCGACGGCGACACGGTCACCGGTCAGTATCACGAAGTCTTTGATGTGCTCTACGACGATAAGGGCCATCGCATCGAGAACGTGGTCTTTGCACCGCAATCCACGCTGGAGCAAGGAGGGCTGTCGCTCGACCAAGGCGACGTCCAGGACTTCCGCAACCGCCTGCCCTTCGTGCTTACTACCGAGGAGGTTCCGGAATACAACATCCTCTACATCGGCCAGCAGCAGGAAGACGAGTTGCACTGCTATGTCTTCGATATCGCTCCCAAACAGATTGTCGGCAAGAAACGTTACTTCCAGGGCCGCATCTGGGTCGATGACAAAGACTTCCAGATCGTGAAGACTTACGGGCAGGCCGTCCCGGAAATTCGCGACACGAAGAAGAAGGGGAAAGAAGAACACCTCTACCCAAAGTTCACCACCTGGCGCGAGCAGATCGACAATCAGTACTGGTTCCCTACCTACACTCGCGCCGATGACACCCTGCACTTCAACACGGGGGATATTCACATCCGTGAGATTGTGAAATATGAGGACTACAGGCGGTTCGGATCGAGCGTAAAGATTCTGTATCAGGGCCAGGAAGTGCCGAAAGGGACGCCGCAGGATCAGAAAGCGCCGCAGACTCCCGATCAGAACCCGGACCAGAAGAAGCCGGATTCGCCGCCGAATCCGAATCCTCAGTCGCCGCAGAAGTAAGGTTTCAAGGTTTCAGAGTTTCAAGGTTTCGCAGGCTTCTTGCGGAGGGAGTCGATCAGGCGGTTGAGGAGACCTAGGACTTGGTAAGTATCATGGTCTAGGGCTTTGTAGCGATCCTGCTGGAGGTAATTCAGATCCACCGCAATGGCGAGTTGAGTATCGAGTTCCAGCAAAGAGCCACGCGCTTGCCCGAGGAAGTGACAGAATTCGCCAGACGTCAACCTGCCTTGGCCCTCTGCGATGTTTGAGGGCACCGAAACCGCTGCCCGTCTAATTTGAGAAGTCAGGCCGTAGGTCTCAGGCTTGGGGAACTCCTCCGTGGCTCGGTAAATCTGAGCAGCTAGCGACTTGGCCTTCTGCCATACGAGCAGTTCACGGTAGGAACGCGCCACACCTAAGTCTAGGTTTCAAGGTTAGAAAGTTTCAAGGTTTCAAGGCAGAAAAGCACTGGCCTTGGTCCCACTTTGAAACCTTGAAACTCTGCAACCTTGAAACCTAGTAGAAGAGATACTTCCTCCACTTGTCATCGGACCGTCCCATGAGGCGCATGATGTGCCGGCTGGTGTGCAGGTTGAAGGCGCGGGGTTCGCGCATCAGCTTCATGCCGGCTTCGAGGGGAAACTGGTTGCCTTTGCGCCGATTGCAGAGATGGCAACAAGCTACAAGGTTTTCCCAGGTAGATGACCCTCCGCGGGAACGGGGAATCACGTGATCGAGCGTCAACTCGCCCGAAGGCAACACCGTGGCACAATACTGGCAGGTGTTGCGGTCGCGCAGCAGAATGTTCTTCCGCGACAAAGCGCGGCTTTGGTGCGGGATGCGGCGGTACTCCAGCAAGCGAATCACCGAGGGCACACGCATGGCGATGCGCGCCGCATGCAGGAAGTGTCCGTTCTCCTCTTCCGTCATGGCCACGCCCTTGAGAACCAGGACCAGAGCGCGGCGCGCCGCACAAACATTGATGGGCTCGTAGGAAGCATTCAGCACGAGCACGGGCGCGTGCAGCGCATTGCCGTTGCTGTCGCGATGCATCGCCGCCGCCGCGAACAGGCCGGCGGCATGGCGTCCCGGTGGTCCTGCGTCGGTTTCAATCCTGGTTGACATATCTCTGGTTGTCTACAATCTAGGTTCCCACGGCTTTAGCCAATGGAACCGGCTCCGCTTCGATTCCTCCAGACATTTGATTGTCTTCGGCCTCCGGCCCGATCTCTGCATGCTGCGCCGAGATTTTCAGGGTCCGCGCCACGGTCGCGGCCCAAACTTTGGCAGCGCCAGCGCGGCGTAATACACGCGCGCACTCTGAAACGGTCGCGCCGGTGGTATAAACATCGTCCACCACCAGCACTTCGCGGCCTTTGACCAACTCGGGCTGTGCCACTGCAAAAGCACCTCGCAGGTTTTCGCGCCGCTGGTGACTGGTGAGTCCAATTTGCGAAGCCGTATCGCGCTTTCTTTCGAGCACTCCCGCACACAAATGCCAGCGATTTCCTCGCGGCCTGATTTTCATCGCGGCCCGAGCAATCAGTTCCGCCTGGTTGAAGCCGCGCTGGCGTAGTTTGGTGCGGTGCAATGGCACAGGGATCACCGCCACGGAATCTGCTGGAAACCCAGGTGCGAGCGTCCCGATCGCCTCGGCCAGCATTCGTCCAAGAACACTGGCGGCCGGGCGCACCCCGCCATACTTCAACAGATGAATCAGTTCGCGCAGTCCACTCTCATAGCTGCCATACGCAGCCGCGCGCGCGAATGGCGGCTCGACGCGGCGGCACAGCCCGCAGCGGGGCTCGCCCGCAGCCCCGGCAACAGCGTAGGAAGAAAACAGCCGCTCGCCGCAGATCGAGCAGACTCCGCCCCCGATCGCGTGCATGGCATCAAGACATTCCTGGCAGACCGGGAGGCGCGAAATTTTCACTAGAGGGGTTTGGCAAATGCGGCAGTCGGAGGGAAACAAAACGGCGAAGAGACTTGCGGCAACCTGGGCGGTCCAGCTCTCGCCGGTCCGAATCTCATGAATCCGGACCTCATGGGTTTGAACCTGATGGGTTCCTGAAGCAACAGAAGGGCTCGCCACTGCGGATCTGGCCTGGCTAGCCCGAGTTCTGTCCTCACTACTGCTGAAGACGGCCTCCGTGTGGCCCGCAGGTAAAAAGTTCTGGGGCGGGCGACTGTGCGATTGCCTGCTTAACCAGAGTATAACGGCGGCCGGGTCCGCTAGGCAACGTTACGATTGGGTCGAGGCGCCGGGGTCGGCACTTTTTTGACCGGTTCGGGCAGCCGTTCCTTCACCGGCACAAACAGCAAACGGTAATCTCGCCGGAAGCACTCTGTGCAGCGCACTGGCTGCAAAATGAAAATCGGCAGGAGATAACGTTCAGAGAAACTGCGGCGTCGCGAGCGGAATCCGGTGTCGCTGCCACAATCGTCGCAGTGAAATTTAAAATATTTCTGGAACCAAACCTGGTCAGGGGAGTTCTTCAGCACGGTACACCTCGGGATCACTAAACTGCGAAGGGGCGAAGACCAATTAGCACCATTTTACGCCTAGGCCGGAAGCAAGCCAATCCGGTTTTGCCCTAGTGGTCCCAAACCGGAACTGGCACCGCACTTGTAATGCAGCCCATCGCCATGCTAACGTGCCGCCGTTTAGTGTTTTGAATAAGTTACGCGCGACATCGCTTTCATCTCACACCCTACGAGGATTCCACTTATGAGCAGCCCAGTCCCCGGATCAGGAACTGGCGTCAAAAAACACGTCCCTTTCGTTCCCGAGAACATGGAGATGAAAGAGTTCACCCTGCGCGCCGTGCTGCTGGGACTTCTGATGACGATCGTGCTCGGAGCAGCCAACGCATACCTGGGCTTGCGTGCCGGTATCACCATCGCGGCCACGTATCCCGCCGCTGTCATTGCCATGGCAGCCATGCGGGCGTGGAAAGGATCGTTGCTCGAAGAAAACATTGCTCGAACCGCCGGCTCCATCGGCGAATCGGTCGCCGCGGGTGCAATCTTTACATTGCCTGCTTTCCTTCTCGCCAAGGCCTGGCCGTCTTTCCGGTTTGCCGACGCCTACTGGAAATCTACCGCACTGATCATGGTCGGCAGCATCCTGGGAGTTCTGTTCATCTCCCTGGTGCGGCGCGGCATGGTGGAGGACCCGGAGTTGCCCTTTCCGGAATCGTTGGCCGCCTCCGAGATCCACAAAGCGGGACAACGGGGCGCCCAAGCCGCGAAATATCTCTTCTGGAACATCGGCATTGGCGGCATCGTTTACATCCTGGGAAAGTTCGGCCTGTTCGCCGCCGACACGGATCTTCACGTTGGCGTCGGCAGTCTCGGACACTCTCAGGTTCGCCTCGGCACGACGGGAAGCACGCACATCCTGCACACAGGTGGAACCACCGTGTTTGCCGCGCCCAGCGTGAGTCCGGCCTACCTCGGTGTGGGCTACATCATTGGCGTAAAGCTGGCGTCGATCCAATTTGCCGGCAGCGTGCTGGCCTGGGGATTGTTGGTGCCTTTGATGATCTTTTTTCTGGGACCGCAGCTCAAGGCATATATTCCCGCCGACACTCCCGACAATTGGGCGACCATGGCGGACGCGGTATGGAGATATATCGTGCGTCCTATTGCCGTCGGCGGAATGCTGGTGGGCGCCGCGTACACGTTATTCAAAATGCGAGCCAGCCTGACTGCCGGAATTGGCAAGGCATTCGCCGATCTGCGCCAGACGGCCGATCAGCAAGCCCAGTTGGCGCGCACCGAACGCTACATGAGTTCGAAGACAGTTTTCAGCTTGATTGCTGTGATGTTCGTGCTGATGTGTTGGCTCTACATTCACATCTCAGGCCTGCTGTTGCCGGCAATCCTGGCGGCAGTGGTGATGATTCTGGTCGGATTTTTTTTCGCAACCGTATCGGGCAATCTGGTTGGGTTCATTGGCTCGTCCAACAATCCGATTTCCGGTCTGACCCTGTCGACGCTGCTGATTGCCGCTCTCCTGATGGTGGCGCTGGGAGTCTCCGGTACCTCGGGAGTGGCCGCGGTTCTGGGCGTAGCGGCGGTGGTCTGCGTTTCGTCGGCCGTGGCGGGCGAACTGTTGCAGGACTTCAAGGTCGGCTACATTCTAGGAGGCACTCCGCAGAAGATTCAGATGGCTGAGCTGATCGCGGTCGTGGTAGCAAGTCTGGTCATGTATTTTCCTTTAATGCTGCTGCACGAAGGCAGCATTAAAGCCGGCGGCGTGGGATTCGGCGGCCCTGAGCTTCCCGCCCCGCAGGCCGGTCTTATGGCAACATTGGCTCTGGGCATCGTAGGCCACGATATGCCGTGGCCGCTGGTGGTGGTGGGAATTCTCTTCGGCATCGCCATGATCATGATGCAAGTGAAGAGCCCCATGCTGGTGGCGGTTGGCATGTATTTACCGTTCGGAACCACGTTCGCAATCTTTGTGGGCGGAGTCTTTCGCACGCTGGGAGACTGGGTCGCGAACCGCCGGGGATTCAACAGCGCTCAGAAAGCCCGCGTGGAAAATGCGGGAGTTCTGGTCGCTTCCGGGTTGATTGCCGGAGAAGCCTTACTGGGCCTGGTTTGGGCGGGATTGCAATTTGTGCCGTCGTGGGGCGCGCCGAACCATCCGCCGCAAATCTTCAGCGATCCGTCGTACCTCGTGGGAGGAATGATTGTCCTGGTCGGCCTCGCGGCTCTAATGATCTTCGTACCCGTTTCAGCCGCGGGAGATCCCAACGAACCGGCGCCGCCGACTGCGATGATGTAATGCTTGTGCGGCGCGGGCACTCCCCACCCGCGTCCTGGTTCTCATGTCGATCGCTGCAAACATTTCATTGGTAAAGGAGCGCATCGCCGGCGCGGCCGGACGCGCCGGACGCAGCCTGGACGACATTGCACTGATGGCCGTCACCAAGACTCAGTCCACAGAGCGCATCCGCGAGGGTTATCACGCCGGACAGCGACTGTTCGGCGAAAACCGGGTGCAGGAATTTGCGGCCAAGGTCGGAGCGCTCCAAGGTTTGCCAGACGCCGAGTGGCACATGATCGGACATCTGCAGACGAACAAGGCCACAAGAACCGCGGAGCTATTCCGCGCCGTCGATTCGGTCGACTCACTGAAGCTGGCGGAGAAGCTGGACGCCGCGGCGCGCAAGCTCAGCCGGAAGCTGGATGTGCTCATCGAAATCAACGTGGGCAGCGAGTCCGCCAAGAGCGGCGTCGCGCCGGACTCGTCCGCGCTCGAAGAATTGCTGCTCGCAGCGCCGCGACTGGAGGCGCTCGTATTTCGCGGGCTGATGACCGTTCCCCCGTTCACCGACGATCCCGAGGGTGCGCGGCCGTATTTCCGCAAGCTGCGCGAGTTGCGCGCTTCGATTGCCGCTCGCAAACTTCCCGCCGTCGTCATGAGCCAGCTTTCCATGGGCATGTCGCACGACTTCGAAGTGGCGATTGAAGAAGGCTCGACTTGCGTGCGCGTGGGAACGGCAATCTTTGGGGAACGAACAAAAATTTAGCCACAGAGAACTCGGGGGGAATACCGTGAAGCTTTTCGATCGCCTTTGCGCGGGGGTCCTTTGTATTCTCGCGATCGTGGATTGCCTTCTCGTGCCGAAGAGCTATACCGGCAGAATCTGGATCTTCGGAACGTGCCTGGGTCTGCTGTTCACCGCGATGTTGAATTGGCTGCGCATACGAAACGGCCACGAAGTAAAAGGCCTGAGGCTGTTTTGCATTACTGCAAACGTGACGATGCTGGTACTCGTAATAGCGCTGATCGCGAGCATTGGAAAAGAACGAACGCTGCAGCACCCGCAAATCCCGCTGATTGGTGCTCTTTTGCTGGCCGAGACTGCATTTTCTTTAGGGAAGAGCGATTGATTTCCCTTCAAGAGTCTGCTGGCGCCGTAACGTTTGCGGTAAAGATCCATCCTCGCGCCAGGAAAAATGCCATTACCGGCGAATTCGGCAACGCGCTCAAGCTTTCTTTAACCTCGCCACCCGTCGATGGCCGCGCCAACCGGGCCTGCATCGAATTCTTCGCGAAACTTTTGATGGTGCCCCGATCTTCCGTTACCATTGCCTCCGGCCAGACCAGCCGCGAGAAACTCATTCGTGTCTCAGGGCTCTCGGCCGAAGAAGTACGCAGACGGATTGGAATATAACGCCGGCCTCAGGGAGCCACTCTTGAGCTTTTCCGAACGCTTGCAGGAAATTCGCACCGGGTTCGAGCGGCCGTTCTGGGTCGCCAACATCAGCGAGATTTTCGAGCGCCTCTCCTACTACGGCGCTTTCGCGTCCCTTGCCTTGTACCTTCAGGAGCGGCTGAACTTTTCCGCGCAACAGACGGGAACACTCACCGGCATCTTTGGCGGGATGGTATGGTTTCTCGCCATCTTCGGCGGAGCTGCCGCTGACCGCCTCGGCTTCCGCCGCGCGCTTTCCATCGCGTATCTCATCCTCACGGCCGCGTATTTCTTGATTGGTTCCATCGGCGCATCCTGGCTGGCGCCGGTGCGCAATGCCGTGCCTCTCAGTTTGTTCGTCGGCTTCATCCTCATACTCCCCGCACTCGGCATCGCGCTGGTAAAGCCCTGCGTGGTCGGAACCACGGCCCGCGCCTCGAAGCCGAACGTCCGCTCCATCGGCTATTCCATTTACTACACTATGGTCAACATCGGCGGCGCCGCCGGACCCTTGTTCGCCTCCTGGGCTCATCGCCATCTGGGTGTCGAGAGTGTTTATCGGGTTGCAGCGCTTTTCGTTTTCGCGATGTTCTTTGTAGTGCTGTTTTTCTTTCGCGATCCGCGCAAGCCCGGGGACGCGCCTCCACCTTCGATCGCCACCGTCGCCCGCAATTTCTGCGTAGTGGTGGGCAACTACCGGCTGGTTTTGCCCGTACTAGCGTTCGCCCTGCTTCTCCGCATCGGCCTGTGGATCTATCCGCAAGTCTCTGTGCCGTGGTGGATCTGGGTGGGGCTCCTTGTACTGGTCCTCGCCGGTATCAGCCGCTTCATGTGGTTCCTCGTGCTCTTCACGGGTTACTGGATCGTATTCTGGCAGCAATACATCAGCTTGCCCGGCTACATCCACGGCTACATCAATCCGCACGCGGATGTCGAGACGATCCTTGTGACTGACGGATTGACGGTGATCTGCCTCACGCTGGCCGTGAATTTTCTGACGCGCAAAATACCGGCGTTCCAAGCCGTAATCCTGGGCACGCTTATCACTTCAGTTTCGTGGTTGATTCTTGTTTTCCGGCCGACGATCTGGGGCGCTGTTCTCTCGCTGTTTGTTCTGGCTCTCGGAGAAATCATCCAGCAACCGCGCTACTACGAATACATCGCGCTGCTCGCGCCTCCGGGCCAACAGGGCACTTACATGGGTTTTGCCTTCCTGCCGATCGGAATCGGATCACTCATCGGCGGATGGTTCGGCGGCACGCTCATGCATCATTTCGGAGAAGTCACTCATCAGCCGGAACGCATATGGTGGGCTGTAACTGGCGTAGGCATAGCGACCACAGCGGTGCTGTGGATTTATGACCGTGCATTCAGAACGCAAGGCAACAGGGGTGTTTAGCTAAGTTAAGCCATGCCTCAACTCCAGAACACACCCGCCGGCGTCGCCGCTCAACTTCGGGGCGTTTTAAAAAACGGTGGCTCGGCTGAGCATGCCGCGGGTGTGCAGTGGTTCTTCAAAGAAGAAATCAAATCACACGGCTGGTACACGTCAGACTTGCGCCGCGCCGCAGTCCGTTTTCGCCGGGAAGTCAGAAAAGAACACGGGCTCGATTTCCTGATCGAGGTCGCCGATCGCCTTTTTTCCGGAACGGTGCTTGAAGAAAAAATAGCCGCCGTGTTTTTGCTCGAGAAACTCGATGGCGAGTTCAGCGACGCCGAGTTCAAACTCTTCGAGACCTGGCTCGATCGCATCAGCAGTTGGTCCGATCATGACGCGCTGGTGCACGATCTGATTGCTCCGATGATCGCGTCCAAACCCGCGCGCGCAAAAGCTGTTTTCCGCTGGGCAAAGTCACCCAACCGCTGGCGTCGCCGAGCGGCGTGCGTGGCCCTGATTCGCGGATCACGCGCGAAGCTGTTCTTCCCGGAGATCACCAAGCTTTCCAATTCCCTTCTCGCTGACGAAGATGACATGGTGCGGAAAGGCCTAGGCTGGCTGTTGCGCGAAACCGCAAAGTTTGACGCCAAGCGGACAGTTCCGTATCTGATGAAGATTCGCAGACGAGCGCCGCGTTTAGTGTTGCGGACCGCCTGCGAGACTCTGCCACCGGCAGTGAGAAAGCGCGTGCTGGCTGGCAACGCTGACTAACTGCTTAACTCGCCCTTCAGAAATAGCTGAGCCACGCATCGCTGCGGCGCTGCTTCAAACCCGCAAACCAGCGGCATAGCGGATAAAGCGTAAACACCACCAGAGCCCAAATCAGATAAACGATCGGCAACGAGTATCCCCATCCCGGCGGCGGGGTGATGGGAAACTGGCGCAGCGTCGGGGACTCGAACATCCAATGCACCTGCCCGTAGCGCGCATAACACACTGCGACAGCCAGCATGTGTATCAGAGGTATATGCAAGAGATAATAAAACATGGGCACTTTGCCGACGATGAGAGCGGGGCGCAGCCATTGCGGCGTTCCGGCGTCGACCGCCCACAGGAAAAGCAGCGCCGGGCCCACGGTCATCAGCAGGTACAGCAGTGACGGCGGGTACTTCGTAGTATTCAGAAATGACAACGCGGTAAACACTGCCGATTTCTGCGTGCTCCAGGGCACCGGATCGCCATAAAGATTGATGCCACGCAAAACCAAAAATGCCGCGCTCAAGCCCGCGCCCAGCGGCAACAGAAATGCCCTGCGGCGGTCCGATGGCCAACTAAAGATCTGTCCCAGACCGTACCCTGCCGCCGTAACTCCAACCCACGGGATCAGTACATAGATCACACGAACGACTCGGCCCGGGTGGTTCACGATGACATTGGGCGAGTGCAGAATGGACCAAAGCGGATTGGACGAATCGACAGAGTCCAGCAGATTGTGGGTCGCGATCATGACGACGCCGAACGCCGTCACCACCGAAGCTGGCAAGTAAACCAGCGCCGAAAGCACGATCATCGCCCAACCCAGAGCCCACAAAACTATGAGCATCGTCACGTGGTAGTCGAAGTTAAACTGCCAGCCAAGACAGCGCGTCACGGTGAGTTCCAGAAAAATCAGCCAGAGCCCACGGGTGAAAAGAAACCGCGATAACTCCCGTTGGGTTTGCTTGCGCAGCGACAGGTAGGCGCCGGTACCGGTCAGCAGGAAGAACACGGGCGCACAGAAATGCGTAATCCAGCGCGTGAAAAATAGTGGGATCGTCGTAGTGGCAGGATCGGTGGGATTCAAGCCCGAATTCCCGAAGAAATCCCGCACATGGTCGAGTGCCATGAGGATCATGATGACGCCGCGAACCACGTCGATCGATTCAAGGCGGACGCGTTTCGCAACCACAGATTCAGCCACAGGCTCGGCGATCGCAGCCATCTAGTGTCCTAGTGTACCCAAGAATCAGCCTCAAACGATCGGAACTCTTAATGCGGATCTCCCAGAGCACAGATTCGCCCAAATCACTTCCATTGTTTACAATAGAGGTTTGCCCATGGACCTAGCTGCCATCCAATCTGCGTTGCGCGAACGCAACATCGACGCGTGGCTGTTCTACGACCACCACCATCGCGATCCCATCGCCTATCGCGTGCTCGGCTTGCCCGCAGGTCTTATGGTCACACGGCGCTGGTTCTATTTGATTCCCGCGCAGGGTGAACCGGTAAAACTGGTCCACAAAATCGAAGCCGGCCACCTCGATTCCCTGCCCGGCAGCAAACGCCAGTATTCCGGATGGCAGGAACTTTTTGACACCTTGAAGTCGATGCTGGCACCTTACCGTGACATCGCCATGCAGTATTCGCCCAATAACATCGTGTTCACGATTTCTCTGGTCGATGGCGGGACCATCGAGTTGCTGCGCGGTTTGGGGAAAAATGTGGTCAGTTCCGCCGACCTGGTCGCACAGTTCGAAGCTACCTGGAGCGAAGAACAAATTAAAACTCATTTTGCCGCGCGCGACAGTGTGGATTCAATCGTGGCAGCCGCTTTCAAGGAAATCGGACAGCGCTCCCGCAACGGTGGAACTACCGAACACGGGATTCAACAGTGGTTCATGGAAGCGTTCCGCCGTGAGAATCTACTCACCGACGATCCGCCGATCGTTGCCGTGAACGCCAATGCCGGCAATCCGCACTACGAGCCCCGCGCTGATCATCCCGTTCCGATTCGCGAGGGCGATCTGATCCTGCTCGACGTCTGGGGGAAAAAAAACGTTGCGGGAGCGGTCTATTACGACATCACATGGATGGGTTTCGTTGGCAAGGCGCCATCGGACCGCATGCGCCAGGTATTTGAAATCGTGCGCGACGCGCGCGATGCAGGCGTCAAGACCGTGACCGAAGCAATCAATGCCGGGCGCCGCATCGCTGGATGGGAAGTCGACCGCGCCACCCGCAGCCACATCAAGAAGAATGGCTTCGGCGAATATTTCATTCATCGCACCGGACATTCCATCGGCACCGACGTCCATTCCAATGGGGCCAACATGGACGATCTGGAAATCCACGACGAGCGCCAGATTCTTCCCAATTCTTGTTTCTCCATCGAGCCCGGTATTTACCTGCCGGAATTCGGCGTGCGCAGCGAGGTCAACATGCTGGTCCGGTCCAAGTCGGCGGAAGTCACCGGCAACATTCAACGTGAGATTGTAATTATCTGATGGCAAATCAAACTACAGCGAAAGCGAAGGCGGCCGAGCCGGCGCAGCCCGTCAACACCATGTCGATCATCGCGCCTGCCCTGGGCTGGCTGATTCCTGGGGCCGGGCACATGATCCAGAAACGCTGGATTCGCGGAGCTCTGCTGTTCGTCTCCATCGGAACCCTCTTCATTCTGGGCCTGATGATGCAGGGCCACATCTACAAAGCTAACGGCGGCGATATTCTCGATATGCTCGGATTCATCGGCGACCTCGGCGCGGGTGGAATGTACATTGTGACTCTCGCCATGAACTGGGGCCAGGGAGCAATCGCTTTCGCGATCGCCGACTATGGAACCAAGTTCATGATCGTCGCCGGATTGCTGAATTTTATTGCCGTGGCCGACGCCTACCACATCGCCATCGGGAAAAAACAATGATCTGGGAAAAACAAAAACAATGACCATCCAGCTCACTCATTTCAGCGCTGCTTTTGTTTTCGCGCTATTTGCCTCTATCGTCTTCGGCATCACCCACCGCGAAACCACGCGCGAGATGCTGAGCTACGGTTTGTATTGTTTTGCCCTTTTCCTGGGTGGGCTGCTGGTAGCTGGATGGGCGATGTGGCTGGTGCGAAGGTAGCTTCTAGCCTCTAGCTTCTGGCTCACACCGCATGGAAACGTCTTTGGATTCGGGCTCGTTTCTGGGGAACAACACCAAAGGCTCTAAGCTAGAAGCCAGGAGCTAGCAGCTTTCTTCTACCCTTCCCACACGAAAGCATCGAAGACCCGCTTCGACTCAAAATTCAGGCGGCGATAGAGAGCGACCGCTCCAGCATTAGCCTCGGTAACGGTCAACGAAAGCATGGCGAAGCCGCGCTTGCGCAGGTTAACGGAGGTCGCCGCCAGCAGCGCCTCGCCGATTCCGCGTGAACGGTATTCAGGAAGCACACAAACCTGGGTCACGTGTCCCACATCGTTGCGAACCCGCGAGCACAGGATTAATCCGATCAAATTCTTCCCCTTCCGGTCGACAGCGGCATAGGACGATTCCGCATCGAATAAACCGCACCCTGGAAAACGCACAATGTTATTCAGGAAGCGCAGCGATCCGCTCAGCGTGTGGTACTGGTCGTTGATCTGGGCGTCGACGTGCCCGCGATACGCCGCCGTAATCACCGCGGCTGCGGGCTGGTAGTCGGCCTCGGTCCAGTGCCGTATTTCGATATCCGGAAACGCTGTCGAGGCCGGCGGCACAAAGTCGTTCAGCCGTAGAACCATGAAGAGCCGCGGATGCCGCTGGAACCCCTGGTTGAGAAATGGCCGGGCAACACTTCCCGCCTCATGTGCCAGCAACTGAGCTTCGACCCGATGAATTCCGGGAGACTGCTGCAGCGTCTCGATCACATGCGTCAGCAGCTTGATTTCGACTTCGTGCGCGTCTGGCAGGCGCCCGCCGTTCGCCACGAAAAGGTCGCCGACCACGCCCTTGCTCCCCTCGTAAACGAAAAAGCTGTAACCGAAGATGCGCCCGCGTTCAATCGCCGCATATCCCGGAAGGATTTTCGCGTCGACATAGCGCAGGATCATCTCCGCTGATCCGTTGTAGTCCCAGGAAAGCAGGCTCGCCCAGGCTCGCGTCTCATCATCGAGCAGGGGACGCAGGTCCACCGAAGAAAAATGTCTGAGGTCGAGAATCTCCACGGAGCTCCTGCAAAATCAGCCCAAACCAACCCACGGCATCATTTGCGACGGCAGAACTCCGAGTTTAGTGCGTTCCACGACGCGAGGCAAACCGCCAGAATACAGGGCAGCAACAGCGGGTTATCCAACCCTATCGAACACCGTGACCTGTCCCGCCAAATCGTCGTTGCGGTGCTCCATGACCAATGTCTGCCGGTCAGATGACAGCGACCAGCAATCACAGAAATGCATTTCGCGCCCGCCAAACCGCATCCACGATTCGATGATTAGTTCCTCGCGTTCCCACCGTGCCCCTCCGCGAATAAGCATGCCGTTCAGGGTGTTTCTATCTTCCTCCCCATTGATCCAGCAACTGAAAACTGCTCGATTTTCACTTCCGTCAAGCTTCGTGACGACGATCTCTTGCCTCAGTTCAGGATCCGACTGTTCGATTCTCAACGAAATAGTCCTGGGTGACGGGCCAAGGAATCTGCTCTTGCCTAAGTTTGCATTCCAGACGCCAGTGAAATTGACACTCATCTCTTTTTCTGCACCTGCGATTGCGGCGTGCGACTTGCCGCCGCCGCAGCGACCCAATAGTAGTCGACGTGCTGCGCGGCATAATGCCCAAGGTAAGAGACTCGACGGCCCGCCACCCGCTTCGCAATCTCCGGCTGCGAATTCTCCGGCGCCACGAGCAGGTGCTCTTCCGGTGGAACGCTGCCCCAGTCGTAGTTGAAGGTGAGCTGGTTGCGATAAAAGGTCAGCCCATATTCCAGTTCGCGCCGAACATGGTAGACCGCCAGAGGCAGCGGATGGGTTTCCATGCCAGCAATCTCGAAAGCCAGTGGGCGCGCGGAAAGCGTCTGATCCAGAGACACGCCCCCCAATCTCAAAACGATTCCTACCGTAAGCAGGACCGGTATCACGGTCACAAACCGTAGCATTCGCAGGGCCGCCTTGCGAACCAGCGTAAGCGCAATTCCGCTGCACAGCACCAATGCAGCGGCGAGCGCCACCAGCATCGGTCGCCCTCCCGTCGGCCGATGTTGCGCGATGTAGCCAATCAGCAACGCCGGAATGATCAGTCCTCCGGCCAACAATGCGTGCAACACAGCCAGTCCCGTCGGAGTTGGCCTGGCATCACGTTGGTCAAAATGTTGCCGCAGGTAATCCACTAACAGCAGCGCTCCTGCCGGAATCGCGGGAAGAATATAGCCGGGCAGTTTCGATTGTGAAATCGAAAACAACAGGACCGGTACAAGCAGCCAGCAGCACGCGAACAGGCCGAATCGATTTTCGCAATCAAGATCGGTCCCGTTCGCCGGATGGCTCTCGCCCCACCAGCGGACTTGTTCAAGAAACGCCGCAATCACGAAGACCGTCCACGGAACCAGTCCCAGCGCCGTTACCGGCAGGTAATACCAGAAGGGCTCGGTATGGTGATAGAGATCTTTCGAGAACCTTCCCAGATTGTGTTCGAGAATGAATACCCGAAAGAACTCCGGGTTGCGCATCTGCACCGTGAAATACCACGGCATGGCGATCGCACAGAACAGGAGAATGCCCGGTAGCCAGAGGGTTTTAAGTACCAGCCGCAATTCGCGAACCGCGGCGGCATAGAGGACGATCACCAGCGCGGGGAGAAACAGCGCGATCGGCCCCTTCGCCAGCGCCCCTAATGCCATGAAGCCATAAAAGACCGCCAGGTAAATTCTTTTTCCACTTTCTCGCCAGCCCCACCACGCGAGCATTCCGATGGTGAAAGCCGCGGCCAGCGCCATATCCATCGAAGCGGCGCGAGCATAGCCGATGACTCCTGCAGAGGAAGCAGCGATCAGCGCGCCATCCAATTCAAATCCCGGCCGGAAGCGCCGGAGAAAGAAGTACACCGCAAGCACAAGGAAGCTGGCGTCGACTGCCGATGGCAGTCGCGCTGCCCAATCGCTAACACCGAACACGCGGTACGCGATCATTGCTTGCCAGTAATACAGCGGAGGCTTCTCCAGCCAGGGCTGGCCTCCGAGCACGGGTGTGACCCAGTCGTGGCGTTCCAGCATTTCGCGCGCCACCTGGGCATAGCGCGGTTCATCGGCTCCGATGAGCCCGAACTGCGCCAATCCATATAAAAACAGAAACGCGCAGAAGCCCGCCAGCAACAGCGAGTCGGTGCGGGTTCGATTCGTCATGGGAAAACGGAAGGTTTCAAGGTTTCAGAAGTTTCAAGGTTTCAAAATGATCGCAGGCAAAGCTTCCTCGGACGAATTGGCCCTCGAAACCTTGGGACACTGAAGCCTTATGTTGGTTCATTGTACGGAAGGACCGCGGTGCAACAAATCCAGAACCTGGCGCACCGCCTGGGTAAGCGGACCCTCCAGCGAACAACCGCTGGCGCACTCGTGCCCGCCCCCGCCAAATCTCTCGGCCACTCGCGCCACGTCGAGCTTGCCCTTGCTGCGCAAACTCACGCGAAAACGTCCGGCGGGAAGCTCGCGGAAGAATGCCGCCACCTCAACTTCGCCGATCGAGAGCACGTAATTCACCAGGCCTTCACAATCCTCTTCCTTCGCTTCGCAGCGGTCCATTTGCTCTTGCGTCACCCAGGTCCAGCCCACGTGGCCATCGGTGTTGAGGTTCCGCAAAGCCTCCCCGAGCAGCCTCATCTTGGCTATCGAGTGTGCAAAATAAATACTGCGTGCGCAGTGCGACGGATCGGCGCCCGCCAGAACCAGTTCACGCGCCAGAGCGAACGTATTCTGGTTCGTTCCCTGGAACATGAACGAGCCGGTATCGGTCATCAGCGCGGTGTAAAGGCAGGTAGCGATCTCCGGAGAGAACTGCGCGCCTGCTTCGCGCGCCAGGCGAAACACCATTTCCGCCGTCGCCACCGCATGAGGATCAATCCAGTTCACGTTGGCAAAGGGACGCCCGCTGACGTGATGATCGATGCTGATCAGGAAGCGGTCTTCCAGACCCTCGAGCCTGGTGCGGTGAATGCTGTCACACTCGAGAATGATTGCGGCCTCATAACTCCCCGTGACGCGATTGGCCTGCAGCACCTGATCAGCAAACGGCAACGTGCGATAAATCCTCGGCACGCCGTCGTGCAGCACCACGTCGGCCTGCTTCCCGAGAGAGCGCAAAACCTGACAGCACGCCAGCGCCGATCCCACAGCATCGCCATCGGGCCGCGCGTGCGAGGTAAGCACGAACCGGTCGCGCTGCTCGATTTGCCGGAGAACATCCTGCAGCATCGCTATGCCTTCTCCAATCCCGGCTTGGTTCGAGATTTCATCCTCTTTTTCGCCCGTGCCAGCAGTTCTTCCACTCGCGCCTTTTCCCGCTCCGAACGGTCCAGCCGGAAATACAATTCCGGCGCTCGTCTCCGCCGCAATCGTTCCACCAGTTCGTGCCTTATGTATTCTTTGGCGGCGATCAAGCCTTCGAGGCTGCGATCCGCTTCCCGGTCGTCGCCATCCACATCTACCAGAACCTGCGCCGATCGGCCATCGTCAGCGATGTGAACCGCCGTCACTCGCACGAGCCCGATGCGCGGATCGGCCAGTTCTCCTTCCACCAGCGTTTCGATCTCCTCGCGCAAGGCCTCGCCCAACCGCCCGCGATGGTACTGCACCCCGCGCTTCTCCACTGCTCACCTCGAAGTAAAACGCATGAGAATATCAGAAAACCGGCCCAAGATGTTGGCCCTGACGTGCTATTGTCGCGCACAAAAGACTGATCCGGGTAAGTACAGAGGTAACAAGGCGATAGCGGCTTAAGCGCGATTCGATATTTCGGATCGAGCCGATCAGCTCTACAAATACTCTACGAACGAGTCCGATATTTCCGCCCCGTGATTGTTGGCAATGCGCATAGCCTTACGCTCCACGTTTTTCATCAATCCATCGAGATAATCACGGGAATCGGAGATGCTGACCACGCCAACGGTAGCGCGATTCCACAAGCCGCTGGCCTCGAGTTCGGCCACCGAAACGTTAAAACTGGCCCGGAGCCGGTCTTTCAAACTGCGCACCACCTGCCGTTTGTCTTTGAGCGATTGCGCCGCTTCGATGTGAAGTTCGAGCGTGAGAAAGGCGATCATGCAGTGGCCAGCGGTCAGTGGCCAGTAAAAACAAAATGGATATCAGGTTTAACCGGCCACTGGTCACTGACCACTGGCCACTGTTCTTAGGCTATTACTTCCGCGGCAATCCGCTCAGTGGCAAAGGCCTCGATCACGTCGCCGACCTTGATGTCGCCGTAGTTGGAGATCGAGATGCCGCACTCCATGCCGTTTGTAACCTGGCTGGCATCGTCCTTGAAGCGTCGCAGTGATCCAACCTTGCCCTTGAACACCTGCACATTGTCGCGCAGCAACCGGACTTCCGAGTCGCGTTTGATCAACCCATCGCTCACGCGGCAACCGGCTACCGTCCCGACTTTCGGGATGCGGAAAACATTCAGCACTTCGGCGCGCCCTTGATAGTGTTCCTTGAAAGTAGGCTCAAGCAAACCGCTCATCGCACGCTTGATCTCATCCTGCAGTTCGTAAATGATCGAGTGCAGCCGGATGTCCACTTTTTCCTGCTCGGCAATCTCCTGGGCCTTGCGTTCGGGCCGCACGTTGAAGCCAATGATGATCGCATTCGACGCCGAAGCCAGCAGAACGTCGGTCTCCGTAATCGCGCCCACGCCCGACCGCAGCAGCTTCAGCCGCACCTTCTCGTTCGAGAGCTTCGTGAGCAGATCGGTAATCACCTCCACGGATCCCTGCACATCACCCTTAAGGATCACGTTCAGCTCCTTGGTGCCCGCAGCCTTGATCTGCTCCGCCAATCCTTCCAGCGACACGCGAGAACTCTTCGCCAAAGCCGCCTCGCGCGACTTCTGTTCGCGATATTCCGAAATGCCGCGCGCCTTGTCGCGATCGGCGACAACAACGAACTGATCGCCAGCCTGCGGAAGCGCCTCCATACCGATGATTTCCACGGGCGTAGAAGGCGGAGCGGTCTGCAACTGCGCGCCACGGTCGTCAAACATCGCACGCACCTTGCCGTACACGTTACCCACCACAAAATTATCGCCCGCGTTCAGGGTTCCGTTCTGAACCAGCACCGTGGCCACCGGACCGCGCCCGCGATCGAGCTTCGCTTCCAGCACCACGCCAGTCGCCGCACGTTCCGGCGTAGCCTTCAATTCGCCAAGATCAGCGACCAGGCAAATCATTTCCATCAGCAGATTCAGATTGGTTTTCTTCTTCGCCGAAACATCGACAAACACGGTCTTGCCACCCCACTCTTCCGGCACCAAGCCACGGTCGGCCAGCTGCTTCTTCACCCGGTCAGGCAACGCGTCGGGCTTGTCGATCTTGTTCACCGCCACAATGATAGGAACCTCCGCAGCATGCGCGTGATCGATCGCCTCAACCGTCTGCGGCATGACGCCGTCGTCGGCCGCAACCACGAGCACTACAATGTCGGTGGCTTTTGCCCCGCGCGATCGCATGCGCGTAAAAGCTTCGTGACCCGGCGTATCGAGGAATACAATCTCGCGCCCGAATGCCGGCGATTCCTTGTCTGTAATGCGCACCTTGTAGGCGCCGATGTGCTGAGTGATGCCGCCGGCTTCGCCTTCCGCTACATTCGTCAGGCGGATGGAGTCGAGCAGCGTGGTCTTGCCGTGGTCCACGTGACCCATGATAGTGACCACAGGCGGACGTATCCCGGTCTCCGGCACCAACTCTTCACCGGCCGCAGCCGCATCAATCTCTTTCGCCGTCTGCTCTTCGAACGTGATCACGTTCGTCTCGGCACCGAAGAAGCGCGCCATCTCGCCCGCCAGTTCGGCATCCAGCGTCTGGTTGATCGTGGCGAATACGCCCTTCGACAGCAGCCGCGAAATCAGATCCTTGGCGCGGATCTCCAGCTTCTCCGCCAGATCCTTTACGCTGATTCCTTCCGTGATCGTGATGCTGCGCGTGATCGGCAGCGGCTCATTCGACACCACCATGCGCGGCGGCGGCGTGTAGCCCTTCATCGGGCCTTCCTTCACGCCCCGCGGAACATAACGCTGACCCGGCCGTCGCGCCGGCCCACCCGGGCGGCTGCCCGGCCGCGTGGTTCCCGGAGGCGGAAGCGCTGGACCCACGCCCAAGGGGCGTGCTCCGGCAGGCGACTGCCGCGTGGGATGCATCGGTCTCCGCTCGCCCGGACGCAGCGGCGGACGCGGCGCACCGGGAGCTCCGCCCGCCATCGGCGGACGGCGCTGAAAAATTGGCTGCCCGGGCACGGGACGTCCCGGCACAGGACGCGAAGCGCCTCCGATCGGCACTCCCGGCTGCACCGGCGGTGGAGCCGCCCGCAGCGGAGCTTTGTACACCGGTCGCGGTCCGGTTTGCGGAACGATCATCCGCGGCAGTGGAGGCACAGAGGCAGATGGAGGAACGACCGGACGCGCCGCGCTGGGAGCCGCTGGCAGAGTGCTAGCTGAAACTGGAGCCGGCGCCGCTGGAGGGGGTGCCGCTGGACGCACCGGGGCACTTATAGGTGACGATGAAGCCGGTGACGAAACCACCGGTGGCGCAACGACGGGGCGAACAGGAAGTGCCGGTGGCGCAGCCACCGATGCTGCCGGCGCCGTAACCACGGGCTTCGTCACCGGAGGCGCAA
The DNA here is from genome assembly GCA_049512915.1 of Candidatus Sulfotelmatobacter sp. Lineage (GTDB taxonomy): Bacteria > Acidobacteriota > Terriglobia > Terriglobales > Acidobacteriaceae > Sulfotelmatobacter. The sequence continues at coordinate 981 of JBEKWP010000063.1, read as the reverse complement.
CCGCCGCAGGCTTCTCCGCCGGAGCATGCGTGACTGGCGGCACTGTCGGACGCGGCGCTGCCGGTGCCACAGCTTCCTTGCGCTGCGTAATCGCCTTCAGCACATCTCCAGGGCGGGAAATATTTGACAGGTCAATTTTGGTTTTGATTTCTTCTTCGCCGCGAGACGCGCGCGAACTGGACTTGCCGGCCGAGGACGAACCTTCCGCCGAGGAGCGGATGTACACCCGTACTTTCTCCGCTTCGTGCTCTTCCAGGGAACTGGAGTGCGTCTTCTTCTCCGTCACTCCCACTAGGGGGAGCGTATCGAGAATGGCTTTGCTCTTGACTTCCAGCTCTCGGGCAAGATCGTTGATTCGAACCTTACTCATCCGGCCTTTCGTTTCTCCGTGCTGTAGTTAGGTCATCATCGACCTCACGGAGTCAGTTTCTTCGGTCCCACGCCGTCGAACTTATGCCAGCGCGACATGATTATTCTCTGGTTTCGGAGGTGGATTCCGCTTCCGGTTCGGGCTGCTCTCCGGAAGCCTCCGCCTGCCCTTCATTCTCGTCCGCGGCCAGCGCATCTGCTTCGACTGTGCCTTCTTCAGTCGCCGCAGGAACTTCCACAGTAATGTCTTCCGAAGTAATGTCTTCCGAAACCGGCTCAGAAGCTTCCGCCGCAGCGATATCGCCTTCCACCGCCACTTCACCTTCCACTGCGCCTTCCACCGCCGCACCCAGCTCCAGGCTGGCAAAGTAATTATTCACCGCAAGACTGATTTTTTCCACCGTCTTCGGCCCAATGCCCTCAATCGCCTCTAATTGTTCCGGCGTCATGTCAGCCAAAGCTTCCACCGTGCTCACGCCGGCGGCATTTAGCTTCTCCACCAGTCCTTCACCCAGGCCCGGCACACTTTCCAGCGGCGTAGCCGTCTGCGTGACCATCGCCGACATCTGCTGTTCCACTTCCTGCCGCTTTTCTTCCTCGCTCTTGATGTCG
>JBEKWP010000062.1:0-21220 GCA_049512915.1 Candidatus Sulfotelmatobacter sp. | reverse complement strand
TCATGGAAGCATGGGCCGAGAAAAATTACAGCCTGGGGGCGGTTTCAACCGATAAGGTGGTGTTCGCCGACCTTTGGAAGTTCGGGGTAAGCTATTGGCTCATCGTGGCGCTCTGCATCGTTTTCTACTCTGCCATCTTTCCTTTTCAAACTTTTGCGGTGAAGTTTTTTATGGAGGCCCACGGCACATCCCGCGAATTCGGCGGGTTCTTGTCGAGCATGCTGACCCTGTTTGCGATGATCGCCACGCCCTTGTTTGGCCTGTGGGTGGATCGCGTGGGAAAACGTGCGCTCTTGATGATGCTTGGGTCGTCGCTGCTGATCCCGGTATATCTGATCATGGCTTATACGCAGATCAGCCTGTATGTTCCCATGGCAATGATGGGGGTGGCGTTTTCGTTGATCCCGGCGGTGATGTGGCCTTCGGTCGCCTACATTGTCGATCAGTCGAAATTAGGGACGGCTTACGGGTTGATGACGATGATCCAGAATATTGGGCTCTTCGGCCTCAATCTACTGATCGGCTGGGCCAACAATTACGAGCACGCCGATGCCAGCAATCCGGCCGGCTATCATTTGGGCATGTGGATCTTCTCCGTCCTCGGGTTCCTGGGCGTGCTGTTTTCGTTTCTCCTGCGGCGGCGGGAACTGGGGCCTCACGGGCATGGGCTGGAGACGATTACAACTTCGAAGAAGGCGGCAGAAGCATGACACACTACCAATTTGCGGAGGTTGCGACTCTTCGGTCCAGCGCGGGTTTGAAGTCTGAAGCAAGCTGGTGCATCCAAGCCTCCGAATGCAAAGGTTTTCCGACATGGCTCGGGACGCAAATTCGAATAATGTGAGCATCCGAAGTTTGGTAGAAATACTCTGATATTCTGGAACTGTGAGGCCACCTCGGTGACAGCGAGATCCGCGCAAACGATACAACACAAACTACTTATGCCGCATCCCAGTGATTGCGGCCCGGAACAGGCAACTTGACCGAGCCACGACAGCAACCGGCGACTGAACCCAGCGAAGCCGATTTAATCGAGCGGGCCAAGCGGGGGGACGCAGAAGCGTTCCAGGCGCTCTATGACAAGCACAAGCGGCGAGTATATTCGCTGTGTCTGCGCATGACTGCAAATACGGCGGAGGCCGAGGATCTGGCGCAGGAGGCGTTCCTGCAACTCTTCCGCAAGATCGCGACATTTCGCGGGGAGTCGGCGTTTTCGACGTGGTTGCACCGGCTTTCGGTAAACGTCGTGCTGATGCATTTGAGGAAGAAAAGTCTTCCCGTGGTTTCGTTGGAAGAGACCACGCAGGGGACTGAAGAAGATTCTCCGAAGAGGGACTTCGGTGCGGACGATATTGCGCTGGCCGGGTCCATCGACCGCATGCAATTGCAGAGGGCAGTGGACAACTTACCCCCTGGCTACCGGACTATTTTCGTGCTGCATGACATTGAAGGTTTCGAGCATAATGAAATCGCCAGGATCGCGGGATGCTCGATTGGGAACAGCAAGTCGCAGTTACACAAGGCGCGCATGAAGTTGCGCGATCTGCTCAAGATGAATAGAGCCGAAAAGGCCGCAAAGTCTCGAGTAGGTTAGACAACACTGAAGGACGAACACTGGACGAACTAACCTGAGCAGGGGCGCAAGCGTTGCGGTCAGACTTCGAGCCGCAGCTGACTTGGGGAGAAGGTTATGAATTGCGTTGAGCTGCAGCAAAGCTTGGCGGAACTGGAAGGCAGCGGCAAAGATAGCGGCAGCGGGGAAAAGCTATCCCATCTCAGGGCGTGTCCGGCGTGCTCAGCGCTGGTGAGAGACTTGAATCAGATCGCAGCGGCCGCGAGCCGGCTGCAAGCGGCGGACGAACCCAGCCCTAGAGTTTGGAATTCTATTGAAGCCGCGTTGCGGCAAGAGGGCCTGATCCGTCCGCAGCGACCGGCCCGATGGCTGGTCCCTTCCTTCGGCAGTCGCTGGGGTGCGGCCAGATGGCTGGTTCCGATGGCGGCGATGTTGCTGCTGGCTTTGGGAATCTCTCTGCGGCGAGAGTCGCGGCCGGATCACTTGGGTCAACGGGCCTCGGTGGCGGTCTCGGCAGTGAATCCCCTGGATCTCAACGACGACGACCTCAGGCAGGAAATTGCGGATACTGCGCCGGAAGTAAAGACGCAATACGAAGAGAACCTCCGGCAGGTGAACGACTCCATTCGCGATGCCCAGGGCGTTGTGGATGAGACTCCGAATGACGAGGATGCCCGGCGGTCCTTGATGGATGCGTACCAGCAGAAAGCCATGCTTTTTGAGCTGGCCATGGACCGTTCTGCGGAGTAGTGTTGGAAATTTCGAATAGCATTGACGGCGAGGATCAGCGCGCTCGGGGGAATTACACATGGTAAGCAAACGCACGGCAAAACTGGTTGCGATTGGCGTAATCGTTGCGGGCACGCTGGTGGCCGAGAGCAAGAAGGAGTATCACTTCTCGGTTGGGCCAAAAGCTGGCGTGTCGGTGATGAATCCTTATGGCTCGATTTCGGTGAAGCCGTCGTTGAACAATACGGTCGTGGTCAACGCGATTTTGCACTCCGACAAGGTTGAGGTCGACAACAGTCAGAACGGAAACCGCGTGGATATCCAATCGCACCTGCTGGCCGGGGCCGACGCTGATTCCGGACGCGTGGATTACGAAGTTCTGGTTCCCGCTGATGCCAGCGTCACTTTGCATTCCAGTACCGGTTCCCTGCGCGCCGAAAAACTGCATGGCGACGTTAGTTTGGAAGGCGCGGGAGCGGCCGTGGATGTTCGCGACGTCTCCGATGCCCACGTCCACATCAAGACTATGAATGGGGCGGTCAATCTGGATAACATCCAAAACGGGCATGTCGAGGTCGATTCCCTCAGCGGAGACGTTACGCTGAGGAGCGTGACCGGCCCCCTGGTGCAGGTAGTTTCGACCAGCGGCAGAATCAATTATTTTGGCGACTTCGGCAACAGCGGCGAATACCGGCTGACCAGCCACAGCGGCGATATCGAAGCCGCCATCCCGGAATGGACCTCCGCCGACGTGAGCGCCCGTTCGGTGCGCGGAGAAGTGCATGACGATATCCCTCTTCAACCGAAGAATCACACCTGGTTTCCCATCAATAAGGGACGTGCCTTCGCAGGTACCGTGGGTCGAGTTGCAGTGTCCTCGACCGTGGTATTGCGCACCTTCAGTGGTAAAATTCACCTCAGCAAACGCTCCGAAAAACAATAAAGAAAACGAAGCGAAAACCGGTTCGGCGGAAACGGTCGGCTCAGGGCCCGGAGAAAACGGCGGGCTTTGGTGTGCTTGGCCGTAAAGTCCAGAAACCACGCCGCCAGCCGGGAGCGCGGGGCGTAATCCTTGTCGGCTTCATGGGCGCCGGCAAGAGCAGTGTGGGCCGCGCCCTGGCCGAACAACTGGGATGGACGTTTGAGGATCTCGATGACCGGGTAGAACGGCGGGAGGGGCGCAAGGTCCCTGAAATCTTCCGCGATTCCGGCGAAGTGGGTTTTCGCCGGGCCGAGCACGCGGCTTTAAAGGAACTGATGCGGGAATTGCAAAGTGCTCCCAAGAGGATCGTGGCTCTCGGCGGTGGGGCTTTCGTGCAGAAGGAGAATGCCAGGCTGGTCGCAGCCGGCCGCGTTCCCACCATATTCCTGGACGCCGGTGTGGAGGACTTGTGGCGGCGTTGCCGGCAACAGGACGAGCGGGAAGGAATAGAGCGCCCCTTGCGGGGCAGCCTGGAACGCTTTGGCGAGCTTTACGAGGCGCGGCGAAGGCATTACCTGAAGGCTTCCTTCAGGCAGGAAACGGGCGGGAAGAGCGTTGCGGAAATTGTGACCGAGGTGATTGAAGCTTTGGGCCTTGAGCAAAGACGGGGAGACCGAAGACGAGAGCAGCGAGGAGAAAAGTGGTGACTGTGATGGCGCGGGTGCGATGGGGAACGGTTGTGGTTCTAGCGTGCGCGGCGGGTTTGTACGCGGGAGACAAGAAAGACAAGCCGAAACCGGCCAGCCCCGAGATCGATTCGGGCTCGTTCGGGGTCTTCGTCAAGGGCCAGCGCGTGGTGACCGAGACCTTCAGCGTGAAGCAGGAGAATGGCGTCAGCATCGTGAAGTCACAATTAAAAGAAATCGGCGGTTCCGCTTCCTCCGGCCAGAAGTCGGAATTAGAGATGACGGGCTCGGCGGAGTTGCTTCGCTACGAGTGGAGCGACGGCAACAGTTCGCTCGTAGTCACGCCCAACGACGATTTCCTGCTCGAGAAGATCACGCCCTCGGCGGGTGCAAAGCCGGCCGAGCAGCCATTTCTAATGCCCAGCACATCGGCCATTCTCGACAACAATTTTTTTGTGCACCGCGAAGTGTTGGCATGGCGCTACTTGAAGACGAATTGCGGCAACGAAGGCGGAGAGTTGCGGTGCCGGAAGGATCCGGGGGAATACGGCGTACTGGTGCCGCAAGACCGGACCTCGATGCGGGTGCGTCTGGAACTCGTGGGAAGAGAAAAGGTCAATATTCGAGGAACCGAGCGCGAACTGTTACGCTTAGACTTGAAGGGCGAAGCGTTCTCGTGGACCCTCTGGGTGGACGACAAAGATCAGTTCAAGCTAATGCGGGTGCTGATTCCAGACGATAATACCAATACAGAGGTAGTGCGGGATTAGCCGGAACGCGGTGGTTGCAACGGACTCGATCAGGAGTTGACTCGGTACCATGCCGGTGGCAGATGCACGGACGGCGCGGGTTCTGATCACAGTGCTGTTGTTCGCGCTGGGCTTGGGGTTTCTCTACGCCGCGCGGCAGACGCTGATTGCCTTCCTGTTTGCAATTTTCTTTGCCTACCTGATGAGCCCTCTGGTCTCAAGCCTGGAAAAACTGCTGCATGGGCGTGTGCGCGCGATCGCAGTAATTTACCTTTTGCTGCTGGGCCTGGTGGTGCTGTTTTTCATTTCCATGGGACCGCGGATCGGCCACGAAGGGGCGCGCTTGAGCCAGTCGCTGCCGGCCTTGGCAAAGCTGAGTTCCGGCCAGATCGCGGAACAACTGGGAGAACAGCATGGCTGGAACTCCCGAATAGTCGAACTGCTTCACGACTACATCGCCAGCCATAGTGATGAAATTGAACAATTGGCGCAAAAGGTGGGGCTGCGGATAGCGGAAGCGGCAAAACAGGCGTGGCTGCTGATCATTGTTCCGTTGTTGTCGATTTTCTTTCTGAAGGATGGCCGTGCCTTCAGCGAAGTTCTGCTGGCTCTGGTGCAGTCGCGACCTCAGCGAGAACTACTGCAAGGTGTGCTTAGCGATTTAAACCAGATGCTGGCCCATTTCATCCGGGCGCAACTCACCCTGGCGGCGCTGACGTTCGTCATGTATTCGGCGGTTCTTGCCATGATGCGGATGCCCTACGCCCTGGTGCTGGCGACAGTGGGCGGCCTGCTGGAATTTATTCCGGTGCTGGGGCCCCTGACCGCGGCAGTGGCAATCGTGGGCGTGGCCTTGCTGATGGGCTACCAGCACTGGGTGGCGCTGGTCATCTTTCTAGGCATCTGGCGCTTGATCCAGGACTATGTATCCTCGCCCCGCATCATGGGGCACAGTATGGAATTGCATCCTCTGGCGGCGATTTTTGGCGTGATGGCCGGTGCCGAAGTCGCGGGCATTCTGGGGATTTTTCTTTCCATTCCGGTGATGGCGAGTTTGCGAATCGTTTTCCGGCGCTGGCACCTTTATGCCGAGAAGAGAAAGTTCGGTCCCCTCAGCGAGTATGTGCTGGATAACCAGATTGGGCGGTCGAAGTAGAGCAGTTCTCAGTGCTCAGCCTTCAGTTCTTCGACGCTTCCCTTCTTACGTCTGCGGTGCATTTTCGGTTCGTCCTCGAATTTAGCCAGCCGCGGCGCCGGCTCCCGCAGCTTTTCCTGCGCTGATCTTGCGGAGAAATTCCGCGGCCGCTTCCGGCAGGACCGTGTTGATGAACATACCTGAACCTAGTTCGAAGCCGGCGACTCGTGTGAGTCGGGGAATCACGCTTACATACCAGTGAAAATGCCGGGCGCTGGCATAATCGGAAGGACCACTGCGGATGGTGAAATTCAAATCAGGGTTTTCAAGCCCCACATAGATCTTCTCCAGCAGGCAGCGTAAAACACAGGCCAGGTCGGTGATCTCCATTGTTGAGATATCTCCGAAGGTGGCCATGTGGCGCAGCGGAAAGATGTGAGTAGCAAAGGGCGTGGCCGAAGCGAACACTTCCATGGCCACGAAGTGCTCACTCTTCAGGACGATCCGGGTCTGCTCCTCCACTTCGCGTTCGACCATGTGGCAGAACATGCATTCTCCGGAGTCGTCGTAATGGCGTAGAGCCTCGTGCAGGCGGTGCCGGACCTGGCTCGGGATCACCGGCGTCGCCACGATCTGCGAATGCGGATGTTGCAGGCTGGCGCCAGCATCAAGGCCGTGGTTCTTGAAGATGGTCACATGGTTGACCCGGCGGTCCATACTGAGCAACGTATAGCGCTCCTTGTAGACACGCAGAATGCTGGCCACCTGTTCATCCGGCAACAGAGCCATGCAGCAGGAGTGATCCGGACTATCGATGACGACTTCGTGAAAGCCGAAGCCCTCGATGCGCCGCCAAACGTCCAGCTGGCTGCGGGTAGGCTGTGCGTCTTTTGAAAGCGCAGCGAATTTGTTCGGAATCACTCGTACTGCCCAGGTCTGATCGGCCTTTGCGGGGAAGCGCATGACTTCAGGCGGCGTCTTGCTCTCGTTGCCGGGGCAGAACGGACAAGCCTCCACGAAAGACGGCACGGTTTGCGCGGGCCGATGCGTCGCCAGTTCTTCGGGACGCTTGGCGCGTTCGGTGGCGATGATGACCCATTCCTTGGTAAAGAAATTCTGACGGAGCTCCGGCATGGTGGTCCTCCAGAACCTTCTATCGGCAGAAGGAGAGCAGTACTGGAGCGCCGAAGCGGACAGAGTCTAGGCTGGGAAGTGCTTGTAGCTTCTCGATTTGCAGGTTTTTGGCTTGGTTCGGCCCTCCCCTCGATACGATTCTGTAAACAGCCGCTGTTGTAGAATCGAAGGACCCTCTTATGAGCAACAAACTTCCTGTCGGGATTCTGGGCGCCACGGGCGTGGTTGGGCAGAGGTTTATCCAGATGTTGGAGCGCCATCCCTGGTTCGAGGTGGCATGGCTCGCGGCGTCTGACCGTTCTGAAGGCAAGATCTACTCGGACGCCTCGCGCTGGCGGCTGAAGACGCCGATTCCGGCCAACGTGGCTACGATGAGAGTCTCCCCCGCGACGCCCGAAAGCGCGCCCAAGATTATTTTCGCCGCACTCGATGCGTCGATTGCCGCCGAAATGGAGCCGCGGTTTGCTGACGCCGGCTGTGCCGTGGTTTCGAATTCGAGTGCGCTGCGCATGCGGTCGGATGTGCCGCTGGTGATCCCTGAGGTGAATGCCGGGCACATCAAGCTGATTGACGGGCAGGCATGGCGGAAGAAATCCGGCGGGTATGTAGTGACCAATCCCAACTGCTCCGCCATCGGACTTGTGCTGGCTCTGGTGCCTTTGCAAAAGCGCTTTGGCCTGGAAACGGTGATGGCCGTCACGATGCAGGCCGTAAGTGGGGCGGGTTACCCGGGCGTGGCTTCGCTCGATATTCTCGGCAATGTGATTCCCTACATCCGCAATGAAGAAGAGAAGATGGAAGAGGAAACGCTTAAACTTCTCGGCCAGATGAATGGCACGAAGATTATTCCGGCAACTTTTGCCATGAGCGCGCAATGCAACCGGGTTGCGGTCGAAGACGGGCACACAGAATCAGTTTCGGTGCGGCTGAAGACCAAGGCCAAGCCGGAGGAGATCGTCGCCGCGTGGAACGAGTATCGCGGCGAACCGCAGGAATTGAAGCTGCCGAGCGCCCCGGAGCGTCCCGTGGTTTACCTCGAGGCGAATGATCGTCCGCAACCGCGCTTCGACGTTGACCTGGGAGCTGGAATGACCACTGCAGTAGGGCGCTTGCGGCCGTGCGGCGTGCTGGACTGGAAGTTTACCGTGCTCTCGCACAACACCATTCGCGGAGCCGCTGGAGCGGCGGTGTTGAATGCCGAACTGCTCAAGGCCAAGGGCTACTTCGCAAGTTCTTAGCTGCAAGCTCTTAGCGCAAGTTCTTAGAATGAAACCCAAACCGTGTTCTTATAATCGGCGTTCCCCCACTCTTGCAAGGAAGCGACGCCGATGATCGTGATGAAATTCGGCGGCACCTCGGTGGAAGACGCCCGGGCCATCGAGCGCGTGGCCGCAATCGTCAAAGACCGGCTTTCACAAAAGCCTGTGGTCGTGGTGAGCGCCATGGCCAGAGTTACTGACACTTTGCTCACCATGGCCCGCGCGGCGGGAGCTGGCGAGCGCAAAACCGCGCTCAAACTCTGCCGGTCTCTTCAGGAAAGGCATTACAACACCGCCAGCGAATTGCTGGGCACGGCGCTGTTCACCGATTTTCATTCTGAACTGGGAAGCGACTTCGAGGGACTGGATGAATTGCTGCGCGGCATTTCGGCGGTCGGTGAAATCACTCCGCGGACTACCGACCACGTTGCCGCTTTCGGTGAAATGCTTTCCAGCAAGATTGTGGCGGCGGCGTTTTCGGCTCACGGGCTGAAGGCTACGCACGTGGACTCGCGGGAAGTTCTGGTCACCGACAACAGCTTCACGGAAGCCGTGCCCCAGACGGAAGAAACCAACGAGCGGCTGCGGAACAAAGTGCAACCCCTGCTGGATGCCGGCCGGGTTCCCGTGATGGGCGGCTTCATTGGAGCGAACCGCGCCGGCATCACCACGACCATTGGCCGGGGCGGCTCCGATTTTTCCGCTGCGATTGTGGGCGCGGGTCTGGGCGCCGATCGTATTGAAATCTGGACGGACGTCGACGGGATTCTGACTACCGACCCGCGCATTTGTCCGGACGCGCGGCGAATCAAGGTGATCAGTTTCGACGAAGCTGCGGAACTGGCATACTTTGGCGCGAAGGTACTGCATCCGGCCACGGTGCTGCCCGCCATCCAGAAAAACATCCCGGTGTATGTGCTGAATTCGCGAAATCCGTCCTGCGAGGGAACGAAGATCACCACTCGCGCTCCCCAGGGAAAAAACATTTTCAAAGCAATTGCGGTGAAGAAACGGATCACGATTGTAGACGTCGCCGCTCCGCGCATGCTGCTGGCTCATGGCTTTCTGCGCGCGATCTTCGAGGCCTTTGACCGGCACAAGGTCGCGGTCGACGTAGTCTCAACCAGCGAAGTAAGCGTTTCGCTCACGGTCGATTCAAATAACGCGATTCCGGCTCTGGCTGCCGATCTGGCCAAGATGGCGGACGTGAAGTATGAGGGCCGCAAAGCCATTGTCTGCCTGGTCGGCGAGAGTCTGCGGGATAAACCGGGCGTAGCTGCGCTCGTATTCAGCGAGTTGGCCGACAAAAAGATTCGCATGATCTCGCAGGGCGCGTCAGAGATTAATCTAACTTTTGTAATCGAAGAAGATGAAGTACCGGACGTGATCCAGAGGCTGCATCGCACGTTTTTTGCGGAGCTGGATCCGGAGGTATACGCGTAAGATTCGGGTTAAAGGTGCGTCCCCATGAACGTCCTACTTCTCGGCCGCGGCAAGACCGGATCTCTAATTGCCGAGGTCGCGCGCCAGCGTGGGCATGACGTTCGTGTCGTCGGCGGCGCGGAGAACGTCGGCGGGGCATGTCTCACCCCGGACAAGTTGGGTGGGATCGATGTGGTAATCGATTTCACCGGCCCTTCCTGCGTCGTCGCCAACATCGAAGCCTGTATTGCGGCGGGCAAGAGTATGGTGGTCGGCACCACGGGCTGGCACGGAGAACTGGATCGCATCCGGCAGTTGGTCGAAAGCCACGGCACGGGATTCATTTACGCGGCTAATTTTTCAGTCGGAGTCAATCTGTTCTTCGACGTCGCGCGCGCCGCAGCCGCAGCCTTGCGGCATGAATATTCTGGACAGATCTTCGAGCGGCACCATGCTCGGAAAGAAGATGCTCCCTCCGGAACGGCGCTCGCGATTCAGCGGGTAATCAGCCAAGCCAGCGGCAAAAACGAAGGCAAGCCTTTGGAAATCACATCGTTTCGCGAAGGCGATGTGGTGGGTATGCATGAGGTTGTTCTCGACTCTGCCGCCGACCGGATCTATCTATGTCACGACGCGAAGTCTCGCCAGGGCTTTGCCGATGGCGCGGTGCGGGCGGCCGAATGGATCGCCGGCAAGAAGGGCTTCTACGATTTCAAAGATGTCTGGCGAGAGTTGTAGCCTCACCCCGTTCCCACGCACCCCCATTCGCGTTATCTTATTAGCATGCAACTCCGTGGCTGTGGTACCGCGCTAGTAACTCCTTTTCATCAGGATGGCTCGGTTGATGACCCTGCTCTGCGCAACCTCGTGGCGTGGCAGGTGGAGTCCGGCATAGATTTTCTGGTCCCCTGCGGAACCACCGGCGAGACGCCTACTCTCACCCACGACGAGTGGCTGCAGGTGATCGACACGACCATCGAGGTAGCGGCAGGCCGTGTGCCCATCGTAGCCGGGGCGACCTCGAACTCCACTCACGACGCGGTCGAAAAAGCGAAAGAGGTTGCCGCGCGGCCCGGGGTCGACGCCATCCTCACCGCTTCTCCTTATTACAACAAGCCGACGCAAGAGGGCCAGTACCGGCACTTTAAGGCTATCGCGGAAGCCGTGGGCGAGAAGCCGGTCATTCTTTATAACGTGCCTGGCCGCACCGGAGCGAACCTCGAACCACAAACTCTGGCGCGCCTCGCTGAGATTCCGAACATTGTCGGCGTGAAGGAAGCCAGCGGCAACATGACGCAAGTCGCCGAGGCTATCAACGTGGTGCCGGAAACGTTTCTGGTTTTTTCCGGGGACGATTCAGTCGCCTTGCCCGTAATTGCTCTGGGCGGCGTGGGACTTGTTTCGGTGGCATCGAACGAAATTCCTCACGAGATGGCGACTATGACGCGGGCTGCGCTCAACAATGATTGGACCGCGGCGCGTAGTATCCATCACAAATATTTGCCGCTGATGCTAGCGAACTTCATCGAATCAAGCCCGCTTCCAGTGAAGGCGGTGCTGGCGATGATGGGCAAAATTGAAGAAAACTATCGCTTGCCGCTGTTGCCCATGCGGCGTGACACACGATCGAAGCTGCAGAAAATTGTGACGGAGGTTGGACTGATCACGAAGCCGGCCGCGCCCGCTCCAGAGGCAGCGCAATTCTACATCTATGAAAACTGGGCCGCTGGCCCGCATAAGATCGTGCTGCACCGCGGATCATGCGGGCAATGCAACCAGGGCAAGGGCCGTCCCGCGGGGCATGACGCCAACCACGCGCGCTGGCACGGACCGTACTCGACGCTCGTCCAGGGGCGCGAGGCCGCACATGGCATGACCGGCATACTCATCCGCAGTGAGTGCAAGTGCGTTTAGGGATATACGACTTCTCCTTTCTTCGTTTGCTTTATACTTTCCCCGCATGTCATCGCTGAAATCTTCCATCGAGCGTCTCGCCGCGCTGGGCGAAGTGGAGCGCAATCCCGAGGCGCGGCCGGCGTTTCTCGAGTTCCGCGACGCGCTTACGCAGGGCAAAATTCGCGCCGCCGAGAAGATCTCGAACAAGAAAGGGGAAGCTCGCTGGGTCGTCAACGCATGGGTGAAGCAGGGCATCCTGCTGGGGTTTCGCCTGGGCGAACTGGTTGAGACGAGCTGTGCTGCGCTCACCTTCGTGGACAAAGACACCTTCCCTGCCCGGCAGTTTTCTGTCGCCGACCGTGTACGCATTGTTCCCGGCGGTTCGTCGGTGCGGGTGGGAGCTTACGTGGCGCCGTCGGTGATTTGCATGCCGCCGATGTTTATCAACGTAGGCGCCTACGTGGATGAGGGCACGATGATCGATTCCCACGCGCTTGTCGGGTCCTGCGCACAAGTCGGCAAGCGCGTGCATCTGAGCGCTGCGGCGCAGATCGGCGGCGTGCTCGAACCAGTCAACGCCGCGCCCGTGATCATTGAAGACGATGTGCTGGTCGGCGGCAACTGCGGGGTGTATGAAGGCACGCTGGTACGCACGCGCGCCGTGCTGGGCGCAGGTACGATTTTGACGCGCTCGACGCCGCTCTACGACCTGGTGCGCAAGGAAGTTTACCGGGCCACACCCGATGCGCCACTTGAAGTTCCCGAAGGCGCGGTGGTGGTGCCGGGATCGCGCTCAGTAACGAAGGGCGCCGCGGCAGATCTGGGAATCTCTTTGTATACCCCGGTGATCGTGAAATACCGCGACGAGAAAACGGACCGTGGGATTGAGCTGGAAGATTGGCTGCGCTGATCTCGCCTTGCCTTACTCAATGTTCACCGCGAGCATCGGCGCACCGTCGGGAACCACGCGAATCTGATCGAGCTTCCGGATCACCGCATCCGCCTCGCTCAGCGCAGAAGCTGGATAGGTGCTGGTCAACCCAATCACTTTCATCCCTGCGGCATGTGCGGACTGGATGCCGGCGGGCGCGTCTTCGATCACCAGACACTCTGCCGGATTCACTCGCAACAGCTCGGCACCTTTCAAATATGGCTCGGGATGCGGCTTTCCCCGCTCCACGTCATCCGCAGTGATCATGATATCCGGAGCCGGTATACCAGCCAGCCGCAGCCGCGCGACCGCCAGATTCCGGGTTCCGGACGTGACCACGCACCAGCGTCCGTGAGGAATCGAGCGCACCAGATCGACCGCGCCAGGCATCACGGTGACGCCGTCATAATCTGCCGCCTCCCGGCTTTCCAGCTTGCGCAATTCCTTTTCCGCGTCCAGATGAGGAGCAACCCTGCGGATCACTTCGATCGCCCGGACGCCGTGGGCAACAGCCACTGCCTTCTCTTCGTCCAGTCCCAGCTCGCGCGACCAGATGCGCCATTGACGCTCCACCGAGCGCGTGGAATCGACAAGAACTCCGTCGAGATCGAAAAGAATCGCGGCGCAACTGAACTTGGTCATTCTTTTTTTTATCACAAAGACGGTTGGCTAGCGCGCCGGCGCCGGGAGAACCTCGGGTGGTTTTGGTGACAAAGCCGTCTGGTGAGCTTGCTGCCGAAGTTGCAGATGGCGCTGGCGGAAGTGAGCCTTGGCGCGCTGACCCCAGGCGCGCACGAACCAGTAGTTCAGGCCTGCGCCAAGGGCGGAACTGACCAGTGGAATCATGCGTCCCGCCCACTTCTCAACGACCTCAGCACTCGCCCGGGCGGCGATGCGCTGGATCACGCGCGGAACAAACTTGTTGACCACTTCCTTTTCCAGCAGCTCACGGCTGATGTCGACCCCGGCCGCGCTGGCTGCGGCGATCCAGAGTTCGGCGATTTCATTGTCCGTGTTGAACTGAAATCCATAGACCAGACTCAGCTTCTGGATGGTGCGCATGGTGATGGCCGACAAGATGCCGAGATCGGGCAGGATGGTGATCAATCCGCCGAGTCCAAAGCCAGCCCCCTCAAGCGCGGCGAGTTTCATGCCGCTTCGAATCAGTTCGTCGGCCACCATGTCGAGTTCGTCCATTTCGAGGGAATACACTCCGTGATAACCGCTGATGGGCAGCCTGTAGGCGGCGCGGAGTTGTACTAGAAACCTTGCGGGATCCACCTGCACGGTGGAGTAGGCGCGTGTCAATCCCTTGACCAGCGCCTTCTCGACGCGGCGGCGAAGCCAGGATTTAGATTCAGCGTCAGCCATTGCTTCAACCTTAGCTCAGCCTGACGCGAAAGACCAGCGGAAGAGATCAGCTCTCAGTCCACTGGCCACTGGCCGCTGGCCGCTGGCCACTGCTTCCTGTGCTAGCATCATCAATATCCAATGCCAACTGGAAAATTGCAGGTTGTTCCCCTCGGAGGGCTCGGCGAGTTCGGTATGAACTGCATGGCCGTGCGCTGGGGCGATGACATTATTGTGATCGATGCGGGGCTGATGTTTCCCGAGGCTGAATTGCTCGGCGTCGACATTGTCGTTCCCGATATTTCCTACCTCATCGAAAATCGCCAGCGGGTTCGCGGCATCGTGCTCACTCACGGCCACGAAGATCACATCGGCGCCCTGCCCTGGATTCTCTCCGAACTCAATGTGCCGGTGTGGGGCACTGAGTTTACGCTGGCCTACGTGGAGGACAAACTCGACGAGCATGGACTGCTCGAGGACGCCGACCTGCGCGAGATTCGTGCCGGCGAGCGTTTCAAAGTCGGTGCCTTCACCATCCATCCCATTCGGGTGACGCATAGCCTGGTGGATTGCGTTGCGCTCGCAATTCACACTCCGCTGGGCGTGATCATTCATACCGGTGATTTCAAGGTCGATCCCACGCCGACTGACAATCACCTGTTCGATCTGCACGCCTTCGCCGAATATGGCCAGCACGGTGTGCTGGCGCTGTTTCAGGATTCGACTAACGTTGAGCGCAAGGGTTACACGCCGAGCGAGCGCGCGGTGCGGCGCAAGTTTGACGAGGTTTTCGCTCACACCCAGCGCCGGCTCTTCATTTCGTGCTTCTCTTCTTCCATCCACCGCATCCGGCTGGCCGTGGAACTGGCTCATCAGCACGGACGCAAGGTGGCCTTCATCGGCCGCTCCATGAACAACTCCGCGGAAATCGCCGAAGATCTCGGCTATCTGGAGATTCCTGAAGGACTCGTGATCAATCCCGGCGAGATGAAAAACTTCCCGCCGGAAAAAGTTTGTGTGATGATCAGCGGAACCCAGGGCGAGCCCATGTCCGCGCTGTCGCGCGCAGCTGTGGATAATCACAAACATGCGAAGATCGAAAAGGGCGACACGGTCGTGCTCTCGTCGCGCATCATTCCTGGCAACGAGAAGACCATCTACCGCATGATCGATCACCTGTTCCGTCGCGAGGCGTACGTCATTTACGAAGACGGTACTTCGCCCCCGATTCACGTCAGCGGCCACGCCAGCCAGGAAGAGCTGAAGCTGATCATCAACCTGGTCAAGCCGAAATACTTTATTCCCATCCACGGCGAGTACCGGCAACTGAAGCTGCACGCCGAAATGGCGGGCGCGATGCACAGCTCGGTGGGCAAAGTAATTCTGATCGAGAGCGGTGACATTCTCGAGTTCGACGAGCATACCGCCCGCAAGGCCGGCCGCGTCAACGTAGGTCGCGTCTGCATCGATTCCGGTTCGCGCACGGATGTGGTCGAGGATTTAATCATTAAAGACCGCCGGCACTTGAGCGAAGACGGCATCGTGCTGCCCATCATCGCCATCAACAAGCTCACGGGCCGTGTGGAAACCGCGCCGGAGATCGTGACGCGGGGTTTCAATCCCGGCGAAGACGGCTTGCTCGACGGGGCCAAGCGCATCGTCGAAGACACCCTGGCGCACTCCAGCGAAGAAGAAAAAGCCGATTACGGCGTGATCAAAGAAAAGATTCGCGCTGACTTGAAGCGCTATATCTCCAGGCAGACCCAGAAACGGCCGCTGATCATGCCCGTAATACTCGAAATTTAGATTCGGCAGTTTTCCTTTTGCAGGCGGAAGCAAGGAATCTGGAGATCTCGATGAAACTTTCCCAATGGTTTTTTCTTTCGGCTGTCCTGCTTCTCTTGTGCCAGACGTCGTTTTCAGCGCCGGGTCGGCCCCAGTCGACCGGCAACGCACACCCTGCCTATCGTGTCGTGCACGGCTGGCCTGCGCTGCCTGAGGGCTACATTTTGGGCGAAGTCTCGGGTGTGGCCGTCGATAGCCACAATCAAGTCTTCGTCTTTCACCGCGGAAGTCGCAAGTACTCGGCGGAACCCAATCTCCCTTTCATTTCCGAGCCGACGATTCTCTGTTTTGAGGGTGCAACTGGCCGGCAAATTAGAGCGTTCGGCGAGAACCAGTTCGTCGTGCCCCACGGCCTCCGGATCGATCGTGAGGATAATCTCTGGCTCACTGACGTGGGGCTGCACCAGGTGTTCAAGCTGAGTCACGATGGCAAGCTTTTGATGACCCTGGGCACGGCGCGCACGCCCGGTCAGGACGGTCGTCACTTCGACAAACCCACTGACGTTGCCATCGGTGCCGATGGAACCATCTACGTCAGCGACGGGTACGGTAACAACCGGGTTGCGCGTTTCTCACCGGATGGAAAGTTTCTAGGCCAGTGGGGAAGCAACAAAGGCGATAAGCCTGGCGAGTTCAACCTTCCCCACAGCATCTCAATTGACGCCGAGGGCCGCGTCTATGTCGCGGATCGAGAAAATAGAAGAGTTCAGGTTTTTGATCATGATGGAAAGTTTCTCTCCGCGTGGAAGGGCGACGAACTGGGCAAGCCTTTCGCCGTCACTATCGGGCCGGATGGTTTTGCCTATGTGGTGGATGGCAGCGATCAAAAGCCGGCACCCCCGGACCACGGCGGAGTCCTGCGTCTCGATCTCAGCGGTAAGGTGCTGGACCGTTGGAGCCGCCACGGCAACTATGACGGGCAAATTTACGTCGGTCATGACCTCGCCGTCGGCAAGGATGGCGCCGTCTACGTGGGAGATATCTGGGGCCGTCGAGTGCAGAAATTCGTCAAGGAGTGAGGCGCCATCGTCGGTTTGAAGCAAATTCAAGAGGCCCGGTCCCGCCTTGCGGGCGTGGCTTTGCGCACGCATCTGATTGAATTCAACCTGCAGCAGCGTGATCTGCTAAACGACGGATTCCGACTCTTCCTAAAGCCCGAAAATCAGCAACCCATCGGCGCTTTCAAACTTCGCGGAGCTTACAACAAAATCGCTTCCCTCTCGGAAAATGACCGCAAGCGCGGAGTCATCACCTACTCCAGCGGCAACCACGCGCAGGGCGTGGCCTATGCCGCGCGGGCGCTGGGGGTGAAGGCCGTCATCGTCATGCCACGGAACGCTCCCGCGATCAAGCGCGAAGCCACAGCGGCGCTCGGTGCCGAGATCGTCTTGGTGGGCCCCGGGAGCGCAGAACGCCAGCTCAAGGCCGAAAAGATCGCGGCGCAGCATGGCTACGTGATCGTGCCTCCCTACAACGATGAGCAGATCATCGCCGGTCAAGGCACGATGGGACTGGAGATTCTCGAAGACCTGCCGGAGGTTGAAACGGTTCTGGCTCCCGTCGGCGGCGGCGGAATGCTCAGCGGCGTGGCGACAGCAATTAAATTAAGCAGGCCCTCGACTAAGATAATCGGCGTAGAGCCAGAGCTGGCGGGCGATGCGCGCGCCAGCTTTCGCGCCGGAAAAATCGTTCAGTTCCCTGCTGAACAGGTCTCCTCCACCATTGCCGACGGATTGCGCACTCAAAGCATTGGCCCCATCAACTTCGAGCACATCCGCCGCTACGTTGACGACATCGTTGCCGTAAGCGAAGAAGAGATTATTGAGACAGTCCGTCTGCTGGCGGCTAATCCCGACACGCTGGCCGAACCCAGCGGAGCGGTGGCAGTAGCCGCGTTCCTGTTCCACCGCGATGAGCTTCCGGCTACGAAGTTGAACGTCGCCATTATCAGCGGTGGCAACATCGACCCTAAGATGTTGGAAGAGTTCCGCCGGGGATAGGATTTCGAAACGCCTGGCAGACTATTTTGCGCGTCCCGCGACCGCCCAGCGCCGAATCGCGACCACCGACCACACCGCTTCGACCAATCCGAACGGCCAGGCTCCCTGCAGAAATCCGTAGACGGAGCCGAGCGCGCAAGCTCCCGCGAAGGCCAGGATGAACCACCGGCTCCGCGCTTCCAGCGCATAGCATACGAGCATCGCCGTTACTGCAAACAGGCCGAATATGGATAAGGGCGTCATCGGGGAATCGTGCGACCTGCAATCAATCCTATCAACTTTTCTCGCGTCCGAGTCGATGGAGGGAAACGCATTCGATGATTCAGCATCCAGAAACTTCAATGGCGGCGTGACCCGGGGAGGAAAAAGGGGCTAACATATTCGCAGCTTCCTAATTTTATGAAACCGCGATTTACGATTCTGATATTCAAGACTGCCGCAGTTCTTGCTCTCTGCGCTTCGTTCGCCTGGGCTGATGCCCTGCGCGGGACGCTGGTAAGCGAAGAAACCATCCGCGTCGCTCCAGACAGCTCCGCCGCCAAGCTGGCGGAGGTAGGGCCGGGGCGCGAGTTGGTCATCATCGACACCAGCCGCGGCTGGGTTCATGTGGAAGCAATCCTCCGCCAGCCAAGCCATGACGAGGGCGCAACCGAAGACGAAGAGGAGGGCAAGGCGATTACCGGCTGGGTTCCGGCACGGGCGGTAATCACCAGCACAACCCAGGACGGCGACCGCATTATCTTTGGCGAAGCCGCGGACTCCGAAGATGCGGCCAGCAGCCGCCGCGGCCGCCGCGATGCCGCGCAGGACGCGATGCAACTCTACTTCCGGGTTTATGATTTGATGCCGACCTCGCCCCTGGCTGCGGAGGCTCTGTATCGGGCAGCCGATATTCGCTGGCAAGTCGAGCGGGCGGACATAATGACTCGTCCTTCCGCGCGCGAGCGGCAAGCCTACATGCGCGGTCAGATGAATGAAGAGTGGATGAAGCTGGTCATCAAGAAATACCCCGGCACGAAGTGGGCCGACCTCGCCGCTTTTCGGCTGATAGAAAATAAGCTGTGCGGCGAGTGGGAAGGTTTGGCGAAGTGTCCGGATAAAGAGGCTGATCTTTACGAAAACTACGCCAAGGAACATCCCCAATCTCCGGCCGCGCCAGAGGCCTTGTACGATGCCGCCTGGCGCCGCTCGGCGCTTATAGAGATTTACAAGACAGAGCCCAACCAGAAGAAGTCCGCTGAATCCAAAGATCGTGCTCTGGCCCTGGCACAGAAAGTCGTCAGCCAGTATGGGCAAAGCGAATGGGCCTTGCGTACCGAGCGGCTGATCTTCTACATTCAGCAAGGCATTCCAACCTACGGAAATACGGCGGACTAAATTTGCCCATTTATCAAGCGGTGGTTCTTGCCATTATTCAAGGACTGGCGGAATTCATTCCCGTCTCCAGCTCCGGACATCTCATTATTGTGCGGCGTCTGCTGGGCTGGAACGAGCTTTCCGCGGCTCATGAACTCACCTTCGACGTCGCGCTGCACTTCGGCACCCTGCTCTCCGTTCTCTTCTACTTCCGCCGTACCTGGTTTCAGATTGTCCGCGCCGCGCTGGGAGGTAAGATCGTCCGCTTCTCCGAAGCTGGCAGCTCGGACGAAAACCTGACCCTGCAGGAGCGCCAGGATGAACGCATGCTTCTGTGGTTTCTCGCTCTCGCGACGATTCCCGGAGCAATTGCCGGTAAGCTGCTCGAGCATTCCGCGGAAGATTATTTCCGCGAACACATTGTCCTGATTGCGGCAGCATTGATCATCGTTGCGCTTCTCATGTGGCTGGCGGAAAAAGTCGGCACCCGGCAGAAACCGCTGACGCGCATCTCTTTCGCCGACTCACTGGTAGTCGGCATAGCGCAGGCCTTTGCCCTGCTGCCGGGCGTTTCGCGGTCCGGCTCAACCATCACTGCGGGATTGTTCCGCAACATGACCCGCGAAGCCGCCGTTCGCTTCAGCTTTCTGCTCTCTACTCCGCTCATCGCGGGCGCCGCGCTGCTCAAGGCGTACGAGGTTCACAAGGAGGGCCTGCCTGCCGGAATGCAGGCGCCTTTTATCGTCGGCATTGTCGTTTCCGCGATCGTGGGTTACGCCACCATCGCCTGGCTCATTCGCTACCTGCAGTCGAACACTCTGCGGGTGTTTATCGTTTACCGGATCGTGGTTGGCATCGTTGTGATCGCCCTGGCGTACGCGTGGCATCTTCAGTAGGCACGCCCGAACAGACGCATTGGTCTTGATCGGGGAATCGGGAAAAGAGCTGAGGCACCTGCACTCCCATGACTGGCTCGGGCAAAGCGGAAGGCATGTTCTTGGCGCCGGCCACTGGTAGCGCCATGTTTCAAGCCTTCTGCCGATGGTTTTTCTTCTGCTACTGCCGGCTGACAGTCGAAGGGCGCGAGCACATTCCGGCTTCTCCATTCATCATCTGCAGCAATCACACGAGCCATATCGACAGCGCGGTTTTGATGACCGCTTCAGGGAGGTCTTTTTCGGCATTCGCGCTGCTCGGCGCGAGTGATTATTTCTTTGACTCCCGCAAAGTGAGGTTCGTAGTCTCTCGATTCATGAACGTCATCCCCATCGATCGGCATGCCCAGCCCAAATCACTGCAGCGGAGTCTGGCAATGTGTGACGATTTTTTGCAGCGAACAAGCGGCAATTTGATCCTCTATCCTGAGGGCACGCGCTCGAGTAGCGGCGAAATGCAGGCATTCAAGAAGGGTGCGGGACTGTTCGCTGTGGCGCTTGGCGTACCTGTCGTGCCCGCCTACATCGAGGGTGCTCACAAGGTTCTTGCAAAAGGGCAAAATGTGCCGCGGCTGGGAACTGCCACAGTGCGCTTCGGAGAGCCGATCAGGTTCGCATCGAATTCGTCCGACTCTCTTCACGAGCGCGGGGTTCGAAAGGTTGCGGTCGAATTGCTGGAACGGCGTATTCGCGCACTCAGCCAGAAACCACTCGCCGGCGGCTTCGCTGCACTGCCTGTTGAGGAACAGCAGCCGACGATTTCCGCCTCGGTCGTTGCACAGGAGGTCCAGAATACAAAGAGTCAAGGGCTCAACAGCTGGTAAGGTGAACACGATATGTACGCAGCCAGGCACATGAAGTGGTGGGGATGGGGAGATGAAGAGGTCGGCTTCGACTCTTGTGCGCATCCCGGGTTGTGGCCCTATGCCAAGGCGGTGCTCGATGTGGAACGTGACGACGCAGACGATCCGCATGTGCCGCTCGAGGCGGTGCGCTTGCGGGATGCGATTCGGCATGACGGGTTCCTGGCGGATCTGCGGCGAGGCATGCGCGACGATCAGATCTGCGACAGCCGCCGCGAGCGCGTGATCCACGCCTATGGCAAGGGTTTTCGCGACTTGTTTCGCATGCGGCGCGGATTGGCCGAGGGTGCTCCTGACCTGGTGCTTTATCCCGAGAATGAGCCCGACGTGCTGAGGGCGTTGCGGGCTGCGGCGCGCCACGACGTGGTGGTTATTCCATTCGGCGGCGGCTCGAACATCGCCGGCTGCCTGGAGCGAAGCGAGAGCCGGCGCATG
>JBEKWP010000061.1:0-21319 GCA_049512915.1 Candidatus Sulfotelmatobacter sp. | reverse complement strand
CCATGCGGTGGGCGTTGGCGGCGTTGCCGATGCCATCGAATTGCAGGTAGGCGTAACGCATGCCTGCTTCCACTGCCTGTTGACAGAACTCAAAACTTTTTGCGAACTCGATTCCGTTGGTGGCTGCTTGAACGGAGTTGTATCCGACTTTTCTGGCGTAACGGACTGCGTCCAAGAAGTACGGGCTCAGCGTGGGCTCGCCACCGGAGAACTGCACGCTCATCTGCCGGCGCGGCTTGATGGTGATGGCGTTGTCGAGCATGGTCTTGATTTCTTCCCATTGCAGTTCGTGGACGAAGCCTACCTGGTTGGCGTCCATGAAGCAGGGATCGCACATCATGTTGCAGCGGTTGGTCAGGTCGATGGTGAGAACGGAGCCGCGTCCGTATTTCACGGTTGAAGAGCCGTGATGATGGAGCTTTTCGTCATTGTGGGCGGCGATGTCGCGGCCGGGGAAAACGTCTTCGAGATGCTTGGAGAATTCGGTGTCGATCGACATCACGTCTTCGAAGTGGCCGTGCTTGGGGCAGTCTTTCACCATCAGGATCTTGCCGTCGCGTTCGATGATGGTTGCTTTGATCTCGCCGACTTTTTCGTTCATCAGAACTTCGTGCGGCAGTTTGCCGTCGAGAATCTGCTGGCGGATTTCGGGGACACACTTCGGGCACAGAGAATCAGTGGAGCGGGGCCAGCCGAGGGGCGGCTTCGACTTCTCGTAGGACTTGAGCAGAGGTTTGTCGGACCATTTCGGGGTGGGCGATGGGTTGGGCTTGATGCGATTCATCCGGTCGAAGACAACCCAAGCGCCTTTGGCGGCGACGGTTACTGCTTTTTCTACGTACTTGATCGGCTTGCGCATGTTAGCTTCTAGCTCCTAGCTTTTAGCTTCTAGCTTTTCCCGTTTTGGGTTTCGGTCTTAAGGAAAAAACTCGGGCAGTACTTGCCTTGGCTTCGCCTTCGATCCTTGCCCACAAAACCGGTACATCAAAACCTGTACTACAACCCGACTGCTTATGGTTCTCCCCGGGAATTGAACCTGGTTCCTACACTTTTCCCTGGGTATTGGTCTGGAGTGATGCTATTGGAGGGGAAGGAGTTACGCATCCTTATCTCAACGAACGGGGGAAAAATGGGGTTTAGCGGTTGATTGGGGGATTGGGCGGGGGTAAGTTGTTGAAAGGAAACGGGGCTTTGTGGGTTCACATTCTTTTTGCTGGACACAGTATTCCTTGGCGGTTCAATTTCGGGGTCGCAGGACCCGTCAACAGGAGCTGTAGGATGCCCAAGAATTTCAACACCCTTCGGGAGAGGATGTCCCCTGCAGGGCGAGAGCGTTCGCGTGTTTTGGCCGAAAAATATCGCGCGGAGATGCCGTTGGTGGAACTGCGAGAGGCACGGGAGATGACGCAGGTGCATCTGGCGAAAATCCTCGGAGTGAATCAGGCGGCCGTGTCGAAGCTCGGACATGTACGTGAGCACGCTGCAGAGCTTTGTGAAAGCGATGGGCGGAGAGTTGAAGATCACGGCACGGTTCCCGGAGGGGACTGTAGAGATTAACCAGTTTGAGGATGTGAAGAAGGTGGCGGCGGACTGAGTCGGGGCCGTGGTGGGCTCCCCCACGCAAAAGACGCGAGAAATGGTTTCGCAACGTCAACAGCGTGTTCCTCACCGGGCCTTTATGCATGCTGCCCGAGAAAATGCATAGGTCCTTCGTCGGGAGTCGCCCGCTTCGCGTGCGACTCCGCTTCCTCAGGATGACAAAGGAAAACCAACGTCAAAGGCGACGGACAAGAGTGTCCGTCCCACATGGGCTGGTGGAAATTCCTTGCGCGGCTGGTGATGATCGCGGCGGGTATGGGGTCCCCTTCGGCTTCGCTCAGGGCAGGCTGGTGAGTGGTTCCCTTTTTGGGGCAGAGGTGTGCAATTTTGAACAGTCATCCCATTTCGGGAACGGTACTATTGGACTACTTCGAAGAGGTGGGGTCCAGAGAGGGGACAGCCTCTTTTGGGGCAGGCATGGGTTAGCGCTGGCCGTTGGCCGCATTTGACCCTACGCCCGCCCTTTTTTTGCGGTTGGCAGGCCCTCCCCATTTTTCGGCGTCGTTGGTTCGCCCTCCCCGAGTCTAAGAAAATGTCAAAGGCGACGGACGGGAGTGTCCGTCCTACATGAGCTAGCCCCTCATGGACTGAAGGCCTCATTCATATTGCTTCTTATCGCAGCGCTAAAGCGCTGCGCCACCCAAGGACTTCGTCCTCCGCGTCCGTGGTGGGAATGCCTTGTCAGGACGACAATTGTGTCCCGGAGGTAGGGATCCTTCGACTGCGCATGACGTCCACTTCGTGGGCGTCATGCTTCGCTCAGGATGACAGGGCTTCCTGACTCCACATTTAATTTCTTAACTTGCTTTTGGTCGACGCGCCGGGGCTTTCCGCTTCAACTTCGCCTGATTGTAATCAATGGCGGCGCGGACGAGATTTTTTAGAGCGCGCTGATCAAGCTTGTCGCCTTCGAAAAGATCGATGGCTCGCCAGGCGTTGCCGCCGAGGCCGGCGTTGAAGAGCTTGTCGGGATCGGGGAGGTTCGCGCCGTGGGAAAAAGTGAGCTTGACCTTATCTTTGTGAGCGTTGCCGACTGCGATCATTCCGTCGCGAGACCAGACGGGGCTTCCCATCCACTTCCATTCCTCGATGATCTCGCGGTCGGCGTCAAGGATAGTCTTGCGGACGGCGGCGAGAGTTTTGCCGCGCCAGTCTGTGAGTCCTGCGATGAGTTGGTCGATGCGTTCGGATGGATTCATTGGGTCTTCATACCTCCAAGTTCTTGTCGTGCGTTCGTGCGCGTGGTTTTATCGGGTGAGCTTATCAGTCGTCGAACGAGATGGCCTTGCCACATCCACAATCCTGAGAGGACAAGTATGGGAAGAAAGACGAACCGAATCGTGAGTGCGTAGTGCGGGGTGTTCGTGGGTGAATCATAGATATATCCGAGGATCGGAATGCCAAAGACGCTGTGGATCCAGCGAAAGATCGAACGTTTGGTGGCTTCTTTCACGACGATTTGTCCTCCATTCCCGGCGATCACCGAGTCATTTCAATTCACGAGTTCTGCGCCGCTTTAGGCGGCCAGTTGGGCGGTTCGATACCGAACTGGCTGGCGTACTCGGCGTGCAGGCGCTGCCAGCCAAACTTTATTGCGTCGGGGCCGACGATGCGGCCTAGGGGAGTCCCGGTGAGCAGGTGATCGAGAACATCGAAACAAATGTGCCATCCCGCTGCGCCCATGGCGATGAAGCGATGACCGATGTTGGTCCAGAGGGTCAGGCGGGTGCCTCCGCCGGAGTCTACGAGTTCCCAGCGCATATCGTGGTCGCCCCAGTTGTACTCGAGGACGTGGGGAGCGTCGGCTCGCGTGACTGTGGCTTCGGAGACGTTGACCTTGGGCGCCGAAACTGTGGTGAGCTTCACCGTGGCTCCCAGCGTGCCAAGGCTGCCATCGGCGTCGAAGGGGGCCCACTCGCGGAGCTGCGCGGGGTCGGTAAGCGCCTGCCAGACTTTTTCGGGCGAGTGGCGGAGTTCGCGGACGAGGACGAGCGTCCACTTCTCTTCTCCGTTTGGTCCCGGGTCTTTCTGTACCCGCGCCAGGTTGGCGGGGCCCGGTGTGTACTGCGCGCGATCGAGCATGCTGTTCTCCTCGGCGGCCGTCTTCTCCTGAGCGGCCGTCTTTAATAGCGTGCCAGCTGGGTGAGCTGAATGAGGTTGCCGCAGGTGTCGTTCAGCATGGCAATGGTGGAGCCGGTGACGTCGGTGGGCGGCATGGTGAACTCGGCGCCGCGGGCCTTGACCCGCTCGTAGTCGCCCTTGACGTTGTCGGTAAAAAAATTGGCGGCGGGCTGGCGCTGTTGAAAAATCGCCTGCTGATAGGCTTTGGCTGCGGGATTGTTGTTCAGGGCCAGCTGCAACTCGGTGCCGTCCGGGTCCTCGGGCGAGGCTACGGTGAGCCAGCGGTAGGGACCCTGACTGAAATCGGTCTTCTTGGTGAAACCCAGGACTTCGGTATAGAAGCGCAGGGCTTTGTCCTGCTCGTCGACGTATAGGGTGGTTACTTTGATCTTCATTTCGATTCTCCTTGCTCTTTTCTCTTTGTGTCAGGTTCGCGGTTTGGAGCGCGCTGTTTTCTGCTGAGTCTTCCTTTCCTTGGTGTGGATGGATCCGGTTTAGGTTGCACGGATGCAGGCATTCGGTCGCGCTGCATGCGATCGAGGTGGCGTTCGAGAGCATCTACGTGAGCGGACCAGAACCGGCGGAACTGGGCCAGCCAGGCATCCACCTGTTGGAGTGGCTCGGGTTTCAGGCGGTAGAGGCGGCGCTGGGCGGCCACTTCGGATTCCACGAAACCAGCCTCGCGCAGCACGCGCAGGTGCTTGGACACGGTTGGCTGCGACATGCGAAGCTGGCGCTCGATCTCTCCCACCGACTGTTCTGACGAGACAAGGAGGCTAAGGATCGCGCGGCGGTTCGGCTCCGCAATGACTTCGAAGATCGATTCCATTCGTCTGATATACGGCACGGAGCATATACTTGTCAAGGCATATTAACAGACGAATTTCATGGTTTTACGCTGGCGGCGGCTGGAGTCTCAGGATGTTGCCGTGGCGGCATTCTTCGTCCGACATGGGGCAGCTTGCGTCCGACTGCGTTGACGGAACGTCTCCCCCGAGGACAGTTCGATCAATCGCAGTCGGACACGCAGCCGCGCCCTGCGCCACAAATGATTAGGAACGTGGCGAGGGCAAACCGGTGGCGTAAAATCCGGCTTGCCTGGCATTTCAGGCAAGAGCCACAAGAATCCGGGGGGCTTCCTAGATGGGACCCTCCGTTTCGAAAACCTCCAGAACAACCTCGATCACGTCCTGGGCCTCGACGGGGTTCGCAAAACCACACACTCCGACCGCGCTGGAGATGATTTCGCGCAGTTCGGATTGCGGCAATGTTGCGAATTCTCCGACGTCCCGGTGGAGTAGTCGCAGGAGCAGCACCAACTGAGCCACTCTTTTATCCTTGAGATAAAGGGACGAATCGGAATAGGCTTGGCCGAGCGCGCTGTTTAGATCCGCGCGTTCTGCGCTGGAAAGAAAAAACGGCTTACCCGCTTTGTCCGTCGCCGCCTCTGTGATTGCGCCGGCAACAGCGGCGCGGTTTTCTCGAGTTCCTTGCGGGGCCCTGCTCGCGGCCAATCTCGTCCGAAAAAGCCTTTTCACAGGGCTCATCGCTGCGTACCTCCGTTTTGTCTTCCCCAGCTATCGAGCCATCGATCAAAGAGCGGTTTGGGCTCCGGGTTTGCAGGTTCCGGGGTAGCGTGTTGCGCTCCGGAAGACGGACTGAACTTTGAGGGTGAGGGCGGAACGGTGCGTGAAGATTGCGTGCGAATGAGGCTCTCGGCGGGCGAGTTCGGTGGCTGAACGTTCACTGGCTGAACATTCTCTTGCTGAACAAGGGTGGAAACGATCTTTTTCATGAGACTCTCCTCTGCTTCGGTGGTTGAATTTTTTCAGTCCACGATTGCTGGCCGAACGCCGGGTTCTGCCGTGGGCAGGCTCCTGACGGGGTTCGGCTGGGACAGAATTGCGCTCGAGATTTACGGGCGAGTACGCGGAATTCAGGTTTGTCGAGCACTCGTCCGTTGCGGCACCCACGCGACGCGCAACAGCGCCAGTCCACGGGCACAGCGAGCTATTCAATCGGATGGAGGGGTGACTTCAGATCAGAAACGTACAGAGGAGATCCTGAAACGAACGAGGATGGCGCTGTCTCAGCGTGAGTGCCGGTTGGGGCGCCACGCCGGGCACGAAGCAGCTTAGACACTGGTGAGACATTGCGGGCAAAACCGCGATGGGATTGACCGCGGGAGAAATGATCTGGATACGGGGACGTACAGGAGGAGCAAGATTTACGGGGGCGTCCGCCTCGTTGAAGGCAGTCTCAGGCAGGTCTGGCCGGGGCACGACGGATACGCAGACTGCGGCTGCCAGGAGGAAGAAAACCAATGTCAAACGAAGTCGCATCGTGTCGCTACACCCTTGCCCGTAAACAAACTAGTCCAGCAAGTACGTGTTGTCAATGTTGATCTCAAGGGCGGCGGGGGAGGCTGGGTTGGACGCTGGGGAGCATTCGGTCCACGGTCGGGGACAGTTCGGGGGACCGTTCCCAGGTGGGCATCGATGGCTTTCGTTGAGTTATCCACTTTCATCCTCAGCTTTTCCACAACTGTTGCGCGAGAAACACCGAATGCGGTCGGCGGGGAGCGCTTCCCTACTCAATAAGATAGAGACTTCCTTCCAGGATGTGATCTCTGCCGTTGACAAAAATTTCTGAGGGGCTAAAATTACGCCTCGCTCGTTCCCTGTTAAATTTAAAAATATGACCTCTAAACTTCTTGATCCCGTAGTGCTGCAGACCGATTTCCCGGACCTGAAACTTCATGCCAGCGGCAAGGTGCGCGATGTTTATCAGCTGGACAGTGAGCGCCTGCTGTTCGTCGCTACCGACCGCATTTCGGCTTTCGACTACGTACTGGCGACCGGCATCCCGCATAAGGGGCGGGTGCTGACGCAGATTTCTTTGTTCTGGTTTGACTTTCTCTCTGACATCGTTCCGAACCACTTGATCACGGCGGAGATGGAACAGTATCCGCAGGCGTTGCAGAAATATGCCGAGGTGCTGCGCGGGCGGTCGATGATTGTGCAGCGGGCAGAGATGTTTCCGGTGGAGTGCGTGGTGCGGGGATACATTTCAGGATCGGCCTGGAAGGAGTATAAGGCTACGGGCAAGGTGTGCGGGATCGAGCTGCCGGCGGGGTTGCGAGAGTCGGAGGCGTTTCCGGAGCCTATTTTTACGCCGGCGACGAAGGAAGTGAGCGGGCATGACGAAAACATTTCATTTGCCCGGATGTGCGAAATCTTGGGTTCGGAGACTTCCAGCACGCTGCGCGACCTGACGTTGCGGATCTACAAGAAAGCTGCCGCATATGCCCGGCAGAGGGGTATCATCATCGCCGACACCAAGTTTGAGTTTGGACGAACGGCGAAGGGCATCACGCTGGCGGATGAAGTGCTGACGCCGGACTCTTCCCGCTTCTGGCCCGCCGATAAGTACGCGCCCGGCCGCGGACAAGAATCGTACGACAAGCAGTACGTTCGCGATTACCTGGAAGAAATTCACTGGAACAAGCAGCCTCCTGCGCCGGCATTGCCGGGTGAGGTGGCGCGCCGGACCAGCGAAAAGTATCTTGACGCCTATTTCCAGATTACGGGACACAAGCTGGATGTGTAGGAGCAATGCCCGGGGAGAAGTAGGAGGCGGGAGAAGAGCATGACCGCGGCGGACTGGCTGATTGTCGCGGTTATCCTGCTGAGCATTATTTCGGCTGCGGTGCAGGGCTTCTTTGCGGAGGCTCTCAGCATGGCCGGACTGGTGGTGGGTTACATTGTTGCCGCGTGGAAGTATCCGGGGTTGTCGGATTGGTTCATGACGTTTTTGAAGAACGCGTGGCTGGCGGATATTTTTAGCTTTCTCATCATCTTTTTTGTGATCCTGCTGGTGTTTAACGTTGCGGCTCGGGTCGCACGCAAGCTGATGAAGGCAGCCGGGCTGAGCGGGTTTGACCGTTTTATGGGAGCATTGCTCGGCGTGGTGAAGGGGGTTTTGGTAGTCACCGTGGTTTTGATGGGTATGACCGCGTTCACGCCTACCTCAACCATGCTGAAGAATTCGATGTTGGCGCCGTATTTCCTGGTGGTGGGCCGGGCTGCGATGTGGGTAGCGCCGGCGCAGTTGCGGGCGCGGTTCAATGACGGGTTGGAGTTTCTGCATCGGGCCCCGCAGGATTTGAGCGGGGCTCCGGTTGCGAAGCCGAAATAGGTACGGGGCGCTTAGAAAGTTAAAAAAAGACATTCAGAAAAAAGAGAGAGACCTATCGTGAAAGATCAACTGGAAGCACTCATTCTGCAAATGTATAAGAGCAACATCCTGTATTCGGAGGGTGTGCGCGAATTCAAGAAACGATTTATTCTCACCGTTCTTCAGGAAAATAAGGGCAACCAATGCCGCGCGGCGCGCGAGTTGGGGATGCACCGCAACACGCTGAGCCGGACCATTGATGAATTGAAGATCGATGTTCGCCAGCTTCGGGATGGGGCGAAACGTCCGCCGCGGAGCGCGCGGCCAGCGTCGCTGGATCGGGAAAAGAAAGCCGTGCGCTAGGCCAGAAGGCTGTTCGGCTCTGGGCATGGGAGTAAAAAGCTCTTAACCGCAGAGGTCGCAGTGGGATATCCGCACAGATCGCGAAGAAGAGCCTCTTTTACTCACTCGCCGGGCCCGGCCTAACGTGCCATATTCTGGTTCCTGCAACTTAAAAGCCAAGGCAGCCCTTGCGGGCTGCCTTTTGCTTCGAATCGGACCCAACTCAGTTCGAGGCCGGCTTGTGATGCACCGGAGCCGCAACCTTTGGTTTCGGCAACAGGCCCTTTTCCATGGTCATCATGAATGGGTTTGAGGTGTAGGAGGCGGGGTTGCCCTGGAAATCTAAGCTGGCGCCTGCTTTGGGGATAAGTCGCAGAGGAACTTTCTCTTCGAAGGTTAGCGTGAGGTCGGCCTTCTTGGCGACGATGTCATCTTCGCTGGCGGCTATATCGAATTCAGTCGACGTGGCGCTGACGACTGTGCCGTTCATGTAGACTGGCTTGCCTTTGATGGCGTTCCAGACGGCGTCCTGGTCGGCCTGGCTGCCGTTAGAGAGTACGAACTCCCAGGTGGCGAAATCCATTTTTTCGGGCGCGGTTGCTACCACCATGTTGTGAGCCTGTTCCGCGGGGGTGGGAGCGGGTTTGATGGTAAATCCGGCGGGCTGCACCGGGTTGGCCTTAATTTGGGCGAGCACATCGGTCCAGCCATCGTCTCCGGCATGGTACTTCACGTAGAGACCTCTGGCGTACTTCTCGATCTGCTGCTGGTACTGCGCGTTGGGTGCGACTACGGAAGCGCGCCCGGCAAACCAGATGGCATTGATGGGATCAGGAGTAAGTTTCGGGTCGGGAGGAGTGGGTCCCGCGTAGGCCAGCGCAAGAGGATAGACTACGCTGAAATCCTTTTGGAAATCAGGGCTGCTGTCAACGGCTGCGCGCAAGTCCTTCCTCGCCGTATCGTAATCCTTGTCGGTGAGGGCAGCCAGTCCGAGGGCGGCGTTGAAAACCCCGGTCATCTGATCTTTCATTTTCTGAAAGTCGGCGTCTGACATGCCATCGGGCTTGGTGAACTTGGGGAGGCCATCGAGTCCCATTTGGCCGTATTTTTTCGCGTCCGTGAGATCCTGCGCGGCATTGGCGTCGCCACCTTGCGCCTTCAGGCGATCAAAATAAGCCAGCAAGAACATGGCGCGCTCGTTGGTAGGGTCGGCGGCGACCAACTTCGTGGCCGTGTCAATGGTTTTCGCCGTGTTCCCGGCCTGCTGGTAGTCCTGCATGAGAGTTTGCAGGGCGGCAGTCTTCATAATGCTGTTGGGATACTGGGTGAGAAATGCTTCGAGGCCGCTGATCTGGGCGGCATCTTTTTGCCCGATTGCGCCGACGTAGGCGTTGTACTCAGCTGGGTCCTTAATAACAGGAGCTGCGGTGGGCGCCGCGGCGGGCTGCGCCTGGGCGGGTTGAGCGGCGGCCTGGGCGGGCGCCGCGGACGGTTGCGACTGTGCCGGCTGAGTAGCGGTTTGGGCCGCGGCCAGCGCGGCAGCCCCAAGCACAACCGTGACCAGAATCTTTTTCATCAGTGTAGCTCCTTGGAATTTACGGGATCGACAATTTTGCATCTGCGCGAGACGTATGGCGACCGACCCATCATTCGGGTTTCGCCGGATTATAAGTACGTCTTCTTCTGAAGGCAAGCGACTTCCTAGTTTGCCCCTCCGAGCTATTGTATAAGATGCACAAGTTGAGGTTCGCGCACAGGTCCGATTCTGCTGTGCTGGGCGAAATTAGTCAGGAAGGTTTTCCATGGATACGGGTCGAAACGAGGATGCTCGAACGGATGCGGCGCACCCTTTGGCTGCGCAGGTAGCCGTGGTTACCGGGGCGGGCCGGGGTATTGGCCTCGCCATCGCAAAGGAGTTGTCGAGCCTGGGCGCAACCGCAGTGCTGTGCGGGCGAACGATAGCCCCTTTGGAATCGGGGGCGCAAGCCATCAGGCGGGCGGGTGGGACGGCGGAAGTCGTCGCTTGCGATGTGACCAGTCTGCAGTCGGTTGAGGCGGCGGCCGGGCGCGTCGAACGCTTGTTTGGGCGGGTCGACATCCTGGTGAACAACGCGGGCATCGGCGGGTTTGGCGGGCCGCTGCACGAACTTGCTCCCGAGGCCTGGGATCAGATTTTGAATACGAACCTGCGGGGCGTTTACTATGCGGTGAAAGCGTTTGCGCCGCTGATGATTCGGGGGCGATCCGGGCACATCATCAACATTTCGTCGCTCGCGGGAAAGAATGCGCTGCCGAACGGCGCGGCTTATGCGGCGTCGAAATGGGGATTGAATGGGCTGAGCTACTCTGTAGCCGAGGAACTACGGGGCTACAACATCCGGGTGGCCGTGATCTGTCCGGGATCGACCAACACTGAGCTTAGCCCGCATGCGGGCAAGGATCCTGCGAAGATGTTGCAGCCGGAAGATGTGGCGCATGCTGTGGCGATGCTGGTGACGCAGAGTCCGCAGTCGTTTGTGAGTGAGATTCTGATGAGGCCTACGCAGAAACCTTGAGTGCGGTGGCGCAGCCGGGCTTCGCCCAGGCTGGACGGCCGAGGCGGCTGTCTCCACGTAATCGGTCAAGCTTTACTTTTTGAACAGATTCTCGAACGCCTGGCGGGCGTCGTTGGGGCGCAAGGTGGCGGGCGTCGACGTTTCTTTTTCGCGGGTCACGCGGATTTCGAAGAACGTGCAATCGTTGCGGGCATCTTTTTTGGCGACGCGCTCTTTGATCGGTTGCATGCACTCGAAACGGCTGCCGGGATCGAAATACATGCACTGCTTGCAGGAATGCAGTTCGAAGCCGCACTTGGGGCAGAGACCGGTTGGCGGAATTGCCTGCAGCACGGTGCCGCACTGGGCGCAGCGGGAAACGGTTCGCGTGCCGGGCATGTTCACGGGCTTGGGGCCCATGCTGTAGTCGCGTCTGGCAGGCGGCACGGGGGCCGGCTTTTCCCGAGAATCTTTTCCTCGGGACCCCAGTTCCCGGGACCCCAGTTCTCCGGACCCCTGACGCGGCCTTTCTTCGCGGTCGCGGTCCTGATATCCATGCTGACGGTATTTGGCCACGGAACCTCCGAGCACGCTGGCGTATTGTCTCGCCAGTCGCGCTTCAAGACAAGTGTGAACTTAGTCCGGTCGTGGTGAGTCTGGCAGCGCCGGTGGAGGAAGACATCGAGCTTCGCCCGACTGGACAGCCGAGGGCGGCTCTCCCCGCATCCAGACTCGTTACAATGGAAGTATGATTCATGAAATCTTTCCTGTGGGACCGCTGCACTGCAACTGCTCAATCATTGGCGACGAGACTACGCGCGAAGCCATGGTCATCGACCCCGGCGACGACATTGACGATGTGCTGGCGCTGATCCGCAAGCATAAGCTGCAGGTCAAGCAGATCGTGATCACGCACGCTCACATTGACCATGTGGGAGGGGCGATGAAGCTGCGCGCGGCTACGGGAGCGCCGATCCTGCTCAACCAGAACGACTATGCCCTGCTCAAGATGCTCGACGTGCAGGCCTCATGGATCGGCGTGGCTGTGCCCGGTGAGGTGAAGATTGACCAGAGTGTGAGCACCGGCGATACGGTGAAGGCCGGGGGACACACGGCCAGCATTCTGCATACACCGGGACACACGGAAGGTAGCGTCTGCCTTTACTTCCCTGCTGAAAAACTTCTGATTGCGGGTGATACTTTGTTCGCCGGATCGATCGGTCGCACGGACTTGCCTGGTGGATCGATGCAGAAGATTATGCAGTCGCTGCATGGAACTGTGATGGCTTTGCCCGATGAGACCGTCGTGGTGCCGGGGCACGGGCCGTCGACTACGATTGGAGAAGAGCGGAAGAGCAATCCGTTTCTGGTGAAGCGATGAATCTCGTCTCTACGGATTCAAGGTCTCCAGGACACGTCGCGAGGCCTCCTCGAACTCCGCTTTCTGCGTGATCAGGCTTAGCACCAGATATCCGTCGCTGGGGAAGTCGTAGAAGTGGCCGGGATGCAGCAGCACCGACTTGCGACGCAGGAGGTCTAGCGCCAACTCTTCGTCAGTCTGCGTCACCGGGACGCGAACAACTGCGTACCATCCGCCTTCGATGTTTAAGCGCTGACATGTCTTTTGTGTGGAGAGCTGATGGTCGAGTTCCGCCAGGTTGCCGCGCACGCGATCGAGCAATTGGGGCTGAATGGTTTTGCGCTGATCGAGC
This sequence comes from Candidatus Sulfotelmatobacter sp., assembly GCA_049512915.1. Classification (GTDB taxonomy): domain Bacteria; phylum Acidobacteriota; class Terriglobia; order Terriglobales; family Acidobacteriaceae; genus Sulfotelmatobacter. The sequence continues at coordinate 8,835 of JBEKWP010000061.1, read as the reverse complement.
AGGGCTGGAGTTGCCCATTGAATCGGCGCGTTCATAGAAAGATAGGTGTCGGCGACTACTTCGAGACGAGCTTGTGCTGCTTCCAGATCAGCCGGGGGACCGGCGACGGCGATCCAGGCTACCTTCATTTGCGGAAGCGCGGAGATCTTGGAAACTCCACTCAGGGTGAATGTGAGGACGGCTTGATTAGCGGCGAAGCTTTGTCGCTTTTCTCTGTCATGGGCGTAGTCGAGAAAGACTTCGTCGGCGATCACCGCCAATCCATGTTCGCGGCAAAAGCGATTTAGAGATTTCTGTTCCTCGGGGTGCACGTACGAACCAGTTGGGTTGTTGGGATGGACGACGACCACGCCTCGCGTGCGCTTGGTCACTGCGCTAGGCAGCGAGGGAAAATCCATTTGCCAGCCGTGATCGTAGATCAGGGGATAGGGCACGAGCTTGACATCCTGCAGGTCGGCGAGGAACTCGAATAGCGGATAGCTGGGCTTCGGAACCAGCAGCTCGTCTCCGGGATTGCAGAGCAAGCGGAAGACGAACGAATAACCTTCGCTGGTGCTGGTGGTGAGAAGCAGGCGATCGGGATCGAGGTCGATTCCGTGGTCGGTTCGATAGTAATCGGCAACGGCTGCGCGGGCGCTGGGCAAGCCTTTGGGCTGGGGATCGTAGGCCATGGCTTGCGGCGAGGATAACGAGCGCAGAATTTGGGGCTCGTCGTAGTGCAGGCCAGCACGCGTTGGATTGGAGATGGTGAGATCGAGCACATGCGCGCCGCTCGATCGCACCTGTTCGAGCGCTTCGGTCAAGCGGTTTTGCGTGAGCTTCCAGTTGGTGCGGTTGGAAAACATTAAATTCAGTGGCCAGTGGTCAGTGGCCAGTGGTCAGTAAAACCGCTACGGGTCCCACGGCTGAACCAGGACCACGCTCGCCGACGTGCTCCAGGTGCGCCGTTACTGGTTACTGACCACTGGCCGCTGATCACTGCCTCTAGGGCTGCAGGTAGAATCCTAACTCTTGCGGCTGGGTCAGAGTTTTGGTTGCATCGTATTGGCGGTGGGCCTGGCGAACGGCAACGATTTTTTTCTGGAACTCGCGAGCCAGGTCGTCGTAGCGGACCAGGACGTTATCGAGCCAGTAGGGGCCGTATTCGCGCAGGTAGGCTTCGCGGTACATCTGGCTGAGGCGGGTGGTCGCGTCGCGCAAGTCTTCGAGGCGCGCGTTGATCGATGTGATTTCTTCCAGGTCACCGCCTACGCGTTCTTCGTTGGCCGGGTTCAGAAAAGCGTCCCAGTAAAATTTGTTGATCTCTTGCGTGAACTCGGCCTTCATGCCGAGTGCATCCCAGCGCCAGGCGGCGAGGGTCATGTCGGCAAGGGTGTCTTGATTGGCGTGTGCTTTGGCGCCATTGCGGCGGAGCGACTCCAGCGCGTGCTCTGCGCCCAGCCGCATCTCGGGAGCGGCCGCGGCCAGCTTCTGCATTATCTTGGCTCCTTCAGGGGTGAAGGGATCGATCCAAAACAGGTCGTCAGTGTCGTTGTCGATTTTTGCTTTGGCCAGCGCCTGATGGCCGTGGTCGAGATTCTCGAGGGCATCACGGAAAGTGGCGTCGTTTCCGTTGCGGTAGAAGGCCCAGTCGTAAGAGTTCTTGAATTCATCGATGTTCGACTCGCCCGACTGCCATCCCGCGGCTGCTCCGTAGACCAGTGCCGGCCATGCCATGCCGTAGATCGCTTCGCCGTCATCATTCCACGTGGTATTGAGCATGCCCATCGCGCCTTGATTCTGGCCGTCGCGAACAAAGTTGCGGATGTTGATATAACCCGCGTCCAGGTCCGGCCACAGTTGATTCCAGGTTTGCGCGCCCGGGGCCACAACGACGCGCAGGCCGGCATCGCGGTAGGGTTTGATGATGCTGTCATAGCTCGGTTTCGGGTCGTAATCCCAAGGGACGGCGATCATGTCCTTGGGCAGTATGCCAAGCAGTTGCGGATATTTCAGCGCGATGTCGCCCCAGAACATGAGCTGCTTGTGGTAAGGCTCGAGAATGTTGAACACCTTTTGCATGTGGTCGAGATAAACCCGGCCCAGGCCGACTTCTGCGACCCGCGCTGCGGTTTGTCCCTGCCCCAGTTCGAAAGTTTCGTCGCCGCCGACATGCAGGAAGGGCCCGGGAAAAAGCGGGACCAGATCGGCATACATGGCCTTGATGATTTCGTAGGACTGCTGGTTGGTCGGGGTGAGCACATGGCCGTGCGGCCGCTCGGCGACTTCAGAATAAATTTCGTACTTCAACATGTGGTGGAGATGTCCGAAGGTTTGCTGCTCGGGAAGAATGGTGACGTAGAGCTTCCTGGCGTAGTCGACCAGAGCGTTGACTTCCTTCGGAGTGAGCGCGGCTTCCCTGGGAGCGAGCAACGGCTGGCTGGCAAAATCGAACACGTGCTCCATATAGAGCCCGAACAGATTCACCTTGTAGGCCGCCAAGGTACGGATCTGGTGTTTCATGTAATCTTCGGTGGGAATGGGGCCGCGGCTGATGTCATCCTGCACGCCGCGCCATTCCATGCTGGGCCAATCACGAATGGAAACCGCGGGACAGATTAGTTTTCCATCGTCCTGGCGAAGCAGTTGGCGCAGCGTCTGCACACCGTAGAACAATCCCTGCCCGGTGTTGGCGGCGACGATCAGATGGGTCTTGTCGGAAAAGAGAAGGTAGCCCTGGTCACCGATTGAATCTGCCGTGAGGCCCTTCGATGCCAGAAAATCTCTGACGCTGCGGTCTTGCAGCCGGGCCAGCACGATGGCGCTTCGCACCTCTTTTGCTTTCTCTTTGGAGCCGGTAATGCTGACCTTTAATCCGGATTGGTCCTGGATTTCTTCCGCCAGCGTTTCGGCGGCGATGCGGTCTTCTTCCTGATGGCCGAACTCCACGAGAATTCTGGTGGTTGGCTTCACGCGGAAGCCGCCTTGCTGAAGGCGGACTTCCTTGGGCGCGGGAATCAACTTGAGTTGACCTTCGTCAGGTTGAGTCTGGTTGAGTTGAGTCTGGTTCGGTGGACTCGCGACGGCAGGGGCTTGGGCAAACATTGCTGGCACCAGGAGCAGCAGAACGACGGGAAGAAGGAATCGTTTTTTCATTCGTATCCTTGGCGAAATGGACGACATCCTATTCTAACGAGCCGGCCGCTATTTTCCGAATGCTTCCTTGTTTACGACGTAGGGCATTTTGGTGATGTCGCCACCGTAGTTGGCTTCGAGCACGTCGATCAGTCCCTGGACGCAGCGGCCGGCCATGCCTTGGTTGGGATCTGTCGAGAGCCGCGTGATGCGCGCAGCGCTGGCGAAGTGGGGCATGAGGCGGCAGCGGTCGGCAATGGCTGGGTCGCGGAGCGGGGAGTCAGCGGGCAGCGGTTCTTTTTCGTAGACATCGAGGGCGGCGCCGGCGATCCAGTTCTCGCGGAGGGCTTTTGCCAGAGCAAGTTCGTCGATGACCGGGCCGCGCGAGTCGTTGACCAGAAAAGACGTCGGCTTCATCAGCCGGAGGGTTTTTTCGTTGAACAGATGATAGGTGGGCGTGGTGCTTTCGCCGGGACGCAGCAGGGGCACGTGCACGCTGACAAAATCGGCTTCGCGCAGGGCTGGTTCGAAACCGACGTACTTGATCCAGTTCTTCTCCCGGGAAATGCCGCGGGCGTGGCGTAGATCCATCGTCTCTTGAATGGCATTGATGTAGTCGTGATTCTCGTAGGCCGGATCGTAGCAAAGCATGTTCATGTCGAAGCCGGCGCACTTTTTGATCATGGCGAGGCCGATGCGTCCGGTGCCGATGATGGCGATGGTCTTGCCGGTCACTTCGTCGCCCAGGAACGGCAGGTAAGGATGCCAGTATCCCCACTGGTTGTCGCGGGTGAGGTGCTCGGCGGGCCACATCTTGCGGGCGAGCATGCCGAGCATGAAGAAGGCGAACTCCGCCGTGGCCTCGGTAAGCACATCCGTCGTGTTGGTGAAAGGAATTTTGTAGCGGTTGGCATCGGCGCGGTTGATGTTGTCGAAGCCGACGGCGTACTGCGCCACGACTTTCAGCGTGTTTTTGCCGGCTTCATTCTTACTCGCCTCAAAGACCTCGGCGTCGATGGGATCGCGCAGCGTGGTGATGAGGCCATCGATGCCGGACTTGACCTTGTTGATGATCAGACTTTTCGGGGGAGCTTCGGGCTGCGGGTAAACTTCGACCTCGTAGCCGCGGCGGCGCAGCAGTTCGATGGCTTCTCCAATGTCGCAAGTGGCAAAGACGCGGAATTTTTTGTCCATGAGTTTCGCGGTGTGACTGCGGTTGAAATGAAATGCTACATCGCCCCTCGCGATGCGGAACAACGAAAATGAAAATATCATACGTGAGGTGAAGATGCTCTTATCCGTGCAGGGCGGCGCATCACCGGGGGCATTTTCACGGAAACACAAATGTACTTCCGGGCCGTTGACCGGATGCCGCAACGAGTCTAGATTCTCAGCAACGTTCGATCTTCTTTCCTGCCTGAGGAAAGATTTCCTAGTGGGATTCCGCTCCCACAGCGCTGTTCCGTTCGCGGTGAGGACGGCTCCGGCTTCATGCGCCGGCGCGTAGCCTCAAGCCGAACAGCTGAAACCCCAACTCCGCGCCGCGCTTCGCCAACGAGCAAAACCGAGCTAGAAGTGTGTCCCTCACCCTGCACGGAGGTGCAAAATGAAGTGTCGCAATCTGGATGTAGCGGTTGTGTGTCTGGCGTTGGCAGCTATCGCGGTTTCGCCTGTTCACGCGCAAAACGATCCTGGTCCTCGCCCTGGTCCGGCGGCGGCGGGAAGTTTTTATTCAACCCTCAACGCAAATGAGCAGGCTTTTTTTAATCAGGCGCAGCTTCGTTTTCAGGAAATCGATTCAGTTTCTGGCGGCATTGCCGGCGAAACGGGATCGGGTCTTGGTCCGACCTTCAACGGCAATAGCTGTGCGCAGTGCCACGCTCAGCCCACGATTGGGGGCGCCAGTCCCGGCCTTCTCAGTCCACAAAACGCGATTCCGAATCCGCAGGTAGCGCTGGCTGCTCTCGATGGCGCGACTAACGTGGTTCCTTCATTTATTACAGCGAATGGTCCGGTGCTCGAAGCCCGATTCATTCAGACTTCGAGCGGCGGCCTGGACGGTGGCGTCCACGACCTCTACACCATAGCCGGGCGGTCCGACGCCCCGGGCTGCACGCTGGCACAGCCCAACTTTGCCGGCGCGCTTTCCAGCAACAATGTAATCTTCCGGACACCCACGCCGCTGTTCGGTCTGGGTCTCGTGGAAGCCACGCCCGATGCGAATCTGCAGGCCAACCTGGCGGCCACGCAATCGGCTCGGGCCGCTCTGAAAATTGGCGGTGTGTTCAACACCAGCGGCAACGACGGCACTATCACCCGCTTCGGCTGGAAGGCGCAGAACAAGTCGCTGCTGATTTTTGCGGGCGAAGCTTACAACGTGGAGCAGGGAGTATCGAACGAGAATTTTCCCAATGAGCGCAGCGCCGTCGCGGGATGCGTATTTAATGGGACTCCGGAGGACGCGACCAACCTGCTCAACCAAAATGCGAGCAGCCCGAACTGGGGCACCAGTCTGGGCACGGAATCAGAAATGTCGTCGGACATAGTGAACTTTGCCGCGTTCATTCGCCTCTCGGCACCGGCGGCGCCGGCGGCTTCGACTCAATCCATTTTAAACGGAGCTGCCGATTTCAATGCCATCGGCTGCAATCTCTGCCACTCCCCAACCCTGACCACCGGGACGTCAATTTTCACCAGCATGTCGAACGTCGCCTACCATCCTTATTCCGACTTTGCTTTGCACGATATGGGAAGCGGGCTGGCGGACGGTATCCACCAGGGCTCGGCGGGTCCTAATCAATTCCGCACAGCGCCCCTGTGGGGACTGGGACAGCGCCTGTTCTTTCTTCACGATGGCCGGACCTCAGATCTGATCCAGGCCATTCAGGCGCACAGCAGCGGCGGATCCGAAGCGAATATGGTGATCCGCAAATACGATTCGCTTAAACCATCGCAGGTGCAGGATCTTCTGAATTTCCTGCGCTCGTTGTGAGTGTAGTTTGAGTGTTGAAACGAGAACGGCGGAGGGCCTGGTCAGGCCCTCCGCCGTTGAGTTTCCCGCGGGGTAGGACTATTGCCTTTCGAAGGTCCAGCGCGTGGACTTCTCTACGAATTCTTTCTCCCATAGGCCAAACACTATGCGGGGACGCACGGCGAAGACTGGTTCCTTCATGGAGAGGATGTCGTTTTTCATTTTCGACATGTCGAAGTTGTACTTGCGCTCATAGTTGGGTAGGAACTTGCGGCGCGCGGGGACGCCGGCGATTTCTGCTGTACCTTCGATGATGACTGCTTCATGGGCGTGTTCCGTAGAGACGACGCAGTTGGTGTTTTGCGCCAGGTTGCGTGCTTTGCGCGACTTGCTGCCGGTGCTGAACAGGAAGCAGCCGTCCTGCCACAGGCCCCAGACCACCATGGTGTGGGGCGAAGCTTTGTCTGGCGAAGCTTTGTCTGGCGAAGCTTTGTCCGGCGAAGTCTTGTCCGGTGAGGTTCCGGGCTTCAGAGTCGTGATCCAGTAGTTGTGGGACTTTTTGAGGCGCTGCTCGGCCCAGCTCCACGGGAGCAGGCCCTGGCTGCCTTCGGGCAGGCCGTAGCCGGGCATGAAGGGGCGGCTGGACTTGGGTTTTACTGCTCGCGCTCGAATCTTTTTCGCCGGCATGAAGTTGGTCGGGTGAGGTCAGCTCGGCACTTCGGCTTCAGAGATTCTTCCGGGTCCATTGATCGAGGCGGTCGAGTGCCTGCTGCAGGTTTTCCAGCGAATTGGCTACGCTGAAACGCAGGTAGCCTTCGCCGAAATCTCCGAAAGCTGTACCCGAGAGCGCAGCAATTCCAGCCTGCTCCAGCAAAGCATCGGCTAGCGGCTTTGACTTCCATCCAGTCTTGGTGATGTTGGGGAAAACGTAGAATGCGCCTTTGGGCAGGCGGCAGGAAAAGCCTTTGATCTTGTTCAAGCCGGCGACGAACACGTCGCGCCGGCGTTTGAACTCGGCGCACATTTTTTCGACCGAACTCTGGTCGCCGCGGAGGGCTTCGATGCCTGCGATCTGGGTGAAACTGGCGGTGCACGAAGTGGAGTTCGTCGCGAGGCGCGTGATGTGCGCAGCCAGATCGGGGCGCATCACGCCGTAGCCCATGCGCCATCCGGTCATCGCGTAGGTTTTCGAGAAACCATCGAGCAGGATGGTGCGCTCCTGCATGCCGGGCACCGACATGATGGAGAAATGGTCACCTTCAAAGAGGAGACGGCTGTAGATTTCGTCGGACAAGACCAGGATGTTGCGGTCGCCGATGATCTGGGCAACCTGCTCAACATCTTTGCGTTGCATGACGCCGCCGGTTGGATTCTGCGGCGAATTCAGGATGATGAGCTTGGTGCGGTCAGTGATGAGGGCGGCGAGTTCGTCCACGTCGAGTGAGAAATCTCGTTCCTCACGCAAGTGGATGGGCACGGCCTTGCCGCCGACATAGTGAATCATTGACTCGTAAATCGGGAAGCCGGGGTTGGGATAAATGACCTCGTCACCTTCATCAATTAATGCCAGGATCGTGAAGAAAATAATTGGCTTGCCACCGGGCACAACGACCACTTCCTCGGGAGAAACGTTGACGCTGCGGGTGCGGCTCACGTAGTCGGCGATGGTCTGGCGCAGTTCGGGTAGGCCGGCGGAGGGGCCGTAGTGGGTCCAGCCTTTGTGCAGGGCGTCGACTCCGGCCTCGATCACGTTGGCGGGGGTGTCGAAATCGGGCTCGCCGATCTCGAGGTGAATGATGCTCTTGCCCTGGCGCTCGAGCGCGCGCGCTTTATTCAGAACCTCGAAGGCGGTTTCTGTGCCGAGGCGCGACATGCGGCGGGCCAGTTGCAATTCGTGTTGCGTCGTTTGTGCCATGATGGCTGGCGCTCCTGAGAGGCTGAACGGCACATTATACGCCGGGGTTGTGGGCACGAATCGCCCAGGCGCGTGCCGGTAAGTCGATGGCCCCGCGGGAATCTGCCGGTAGGGCCGCTCTCAGCCGTTCGCGGATCGCGGTTTGTATCTGCTGATCACGAGTTGCGAGATAATTCGGTGCGGAGCCTTGACCGGTCAAGAGTGGCTCCCAGTAATCCTCGAAGGAGGGGAAGTGGGTTACGACTTCGAGCGCATGGTGTGATGTTTGTTTCAGTCCTGCTTGCTCGAAGAGAGATTGCAAACTTTCGGGATTGCACATTGGAAAACGGCGAGCCTGGTCGAAGGTAGCCGCTTCATGATCGACGGCTATCGCGGCATCCCAGAATTCACGTAAGAATCTTGCGCCCTGGGCGTAGTCCCAGAGGTAGACCGCGATGGTGCCTCCGGGGCTGGTAACGCGGCAGAATTCTTTCAGCGCCCCGACCGGGTTTGGGACGTAGTTCAATCCCAGGCCGCAGACGACCGCGTCGAAAGTGGCGTCGGGGAACGGCAAGGATATGGCGTCCCCGGTTTGGAAGGTAACGTTCAGGTGCGTGCGATGATCGCGGGCGAAGTTTATCTGCTCGGGCGAGGCATCGATGCCCACGATGCTGGTCGGGGCATTGCGGTCCTTGATGGCTTCGGTGATGACGCCGCTGCCGCAGCACACATCGAGCCAGCGAAGACCGGCGGGGAGGTCCAACCACTGGAGAAATTCCTGGGCTAGCAGGCGGCTCCAGCGGCCCATCCATCGGTCGTAGTGAGAACCTGAGGTCCAGCGATCTGTGGTCATTGA
>JBEKWP010000060.1:0-23591 GCA_049512915.1 Candidatus Sulfotelmatobacter sp. | reverse complement strand
CAAACGAATTGCGCGCCAGCTCGCGCAGGTGCTCGTCGGTGAATCCGAAAGTTTGCTGTGCGACTTGATATTCACGCGCGAGCGTTGTACCAAACATGGCGGGATCGTCACTGTTGAGCGTGATCATCACGCCGTGATCGAAATAGTTCTTCGCAGGATGATCGGCCAGGTTGGGGCAAAGACCGGTGCGAAAGTTGCTGGTCAGGCAGATTTCCACTGGAACCTGCCGCTGAGAAAGCTCTTCGACCAGATCAGGATCATGGAACGCGGTGAGTCCGTGCCCGATGCGCTCGACGCGCAGATTGAGTGCTCCCCAAATCGATTCCGGTGGCCCGGTCTCGCCCGCGTGCGCGGTAAGGCGCAAACCGTGGTCGGCGGACCAAGCATAGGCATCGCGGAAAAGCTCAGGCGGGGCTTTCTGCTCGTCACCGCCAATGCCGATGCCGACAACGTCGCGGTCGTGGTAGCGTACGGCAAGCTCAAAGACTTTCTGTGCGGCCTCGGCGCCAAACTGCCGAACGGCATCGAAGATCCAGAGCAGCGAGACGCCGAAATCGCGCGCGCCGCGGGCGCGGCCGCGATCCAGCCCTTCGAAGATGGCGGCAAAGTCCTGTTTGCGCCACAGGCAGACGCCAACCGAGACATAGACCTCGGCGTGCAGCACGTTTTCTTCTTTCAGGCGCTGCATCAGGCGGTAGGTGATGAGTTCGTAGTCGTCGGCAGTTCGCAGGTGTTCGGTGATGTTCTTGAACGCAAGCAGAAAGCCGGGGAAATCTTCGTAACGATAGAGCGCATCAATCTCGGCGCGCATCGGGCGTTCCCCGCGGCGCTGCCTTAGCTCGAACAGAGTGGCTGGCTCGATCGCGCCCTCGAGATGCAGATGCAATTCAGCTTTGGGAAGGAGTCGGAGAAAACTATTCGGCGGCCGATCGAGTGCAGAAGAAGTCACTCCTCAATTGTAGAGTCTTGTTTAAATATTTGCGAGGCCAGGAAAGTCCGCTACTTCTTCGCGAACTCGCTCCGATGCCGACTATAGAAGACATAAATCAGCAGGCCCAAGCCGAGCCAGATCACGAAGCGCAGCCATGTGATCACCGTGAGCCCCATCATCAGGCCGCCGCAAAGAACAATCGAAATCAGCGGAAACCACGGCACAAACGGGACCCGGAACGCGCGCTTGCGATCGGGCTGCCGGCGGCGCAGGATGATCACTCCCAGCGAAACCAGAACAAAGGCAAACAGCGTCCCAATGTTCGCGAGGTCGGCGGCATCTCCGATGTCCACGAGGCCGGCGGGAATCCCTACTGCGAAACAGGCGATCCAGGTGGAAATGTACGGCGTCTTAAACCTCGGGTGCACCGCGGAGAACAGCTTCGGCAGCAAGCCGTCTCGCGACATGGCGTACCAGATGCGTGCCTGCCCGTACTGAAACACCAGCAAAGAAGAGATCATGCCCGTCAACGCTCCGATCACGATGACCGAGCGGAACAGCGGGTGCACACCCAGATACTTCATCGCGTAGGCCACGGGCGCTTCGGCGGCTGCACCAGACACGAAGGTGGTGTACTTCATCATGCCGAGCAGGACCACGGCAACGCCGACATAGAGGATCGTGCAGACCACCAGCGACATGATGATGCCGAAGGGCAAATCTTTTTGCGGATTGCGCGATTCCTCGGCGGCGGTGGAAACCGAATCGAATCCGATGTAGGTAAAGAAAACGATGGCGCCTCCGGTAACGATTCCGGCGAAGCCCGAAGGCGCGAAGGGCACCCAGTTCGCGGGCTTCACCAGCATTCCCCCGACTACGAGAAAGGTCAGGATGGCGCCGATTTTGACGGCGACCATGATGTTATTGGTCTCCGCCGACTCCTTCACTCCGCGCACCAGCAGCAGCGTGAGAACGAAAACGATGAGGAAGCCGGGGAGATTGAAATAGGCGCCCGTCCACTGCCCGCCGGCCCAGACGGGACTGGCAAATTTTTCCGGCAAGTTGATGCCGAATACCGCGAGTTGCGCTTTTGTGTAGCCGGCAAAGCCCACCGCGACTGCGACGTTCGAGACTACGTATTCAAGGATGAGGTCCCAGCCGATGATCCAAGCAAAAATTTCGCCGAGCGTGGCGTAGGAGTAGGTGTAAGCGCTGCCGGCGATGGGAATCATCGAGGCCAGTTCGGCGTACGCGACCAGGAAAAACGAAATCGCAATCGATGGCCCGGCGGGCGGGCGTCCGTGCATGAGCGCTCCCGCCGTGCTGCCGGTGCGCAGTAGATTGATGATTACGTCGAGCGCCTGCGCATGCAGAATGGATGGGGCCTGAAAATATTCGCCCGCGGCCGCGGTGCCGGTAAGGATGAAAATTCCGGAGCCAATGATGGCACCAATGCCCAGCGCAGTCAGCGACCAGGGTCCAAGGGTCTTTTGCAGACGTTGCCCCGGGGCCTCGGATTCCGCGATGAGCTTGTCGATCGACTTGCAGCAGAAAAGCTGGTTGTCAGACGTGCGCACGATGCCGGTGGGTTCCGGAGATGACGGTGACAAGAGGTTGTTGTCTCCTCACAGCGGGAGTCGGGCATGGGCGCCGGCCCATGCCCGTAATTCCGAGCGTGCTGCCTACCGCTTCGACTGGCCGCGAGCCAACTTCTTCACCTTGCGTTTCTTCGATCCGCGCGCGTAATCGCGCGGCTTCTTTGGCTTTTCCGCTTTGCTCTTCTTACGCGAGGCGCGTTTCGCCTTCTTGCGTTCTTCTTTGGTTAGCGTTGCTGTGTTTGCCATGATTGCTTTCTTGGATCTCTAAGTTGTAATTTGGTACTTCGGCAATTTCGTAATTGCCCAACTACAAAATTATCAGATTACGCTCAACCGCGCTCCAGCTGCGCGTACTTCTCCACCAGCTTCTTCAATCCGAAGCGAGGGAATTGTACCGTAATCTTGGCTTCTTCGCCTTCTCCTTCTCGCTGGTAGACCGTGCCCTCACCATATTTGGGATGGCGAACCTTCTGGCCAGGCCGAAATCCGCGCTTGCCCGTAGGTTCTTCGACCGGCATTTTGGGAACGCTAAACTTCTTTCCGCGCGAGGCGAAAAACTCAGCAATATTCTCGATGGAGTTGTAGGGCTTGGCCGGAGCGGAAGGCTTTTGCCGGCTCGCCTGGACGCCGCTGGCTCGTCCCTTCCAGCTCGCGCTCTGATCTTCATCTTCGTAGGAATAATGTACGTCCCCATCGTAACTGGAGGGGCTTCGCCCCGCTGGACGAGGGAAAGTGCCCGTGCCCGTACGAGCCACGCTGCCACGCCTTCCCAACTCTTCAATCAACGGCGCCGGCACTTCTTCCAGAAAACGCGACGGCACGCTGGCCTCCGGCAAATCGGTGCCGTATCTCCGCCGGTAAACCGCTCGCGTAAGGACGAGCTGATCCATCGCGCGGGTCATGCCCACGTAGCAAAGCCGCCGCTCTTCTTCAACGTCGTCAGGCTGCAGCATGGTCCGCGAATGCGGAAACAAACCTTCTTCAAGGCCGCTAAGAAAGACCAGCGGAAACTCCAGGCCCTTGGCCGCGTGCAGGCTCATCAGCGTGATCTGCGAACGCTCGTCGTAGTCGTCGGCATCGCTGATCAGAGCCGCGTGATCGAGAAACTGGTCAAGCGTTTCGCCGCGGTCGCGCGAGTCCATGGCAGCGTTGACCAGCTCGCGCAGGTTTTCGATGCGCGAGAAAGCCTCGGGCGTGTCTTCGTCTTCCAGCAGCTTGATGTAGCCGGTCCGGTCGATAAGAAATTTCAGCAGATCCGCGGTAGAAGAAAGCGTACCGGAAACGTCAGCCGTATCAGGGGCGCCGGCGTCCCGCCGGCTGTCGTGGAGAGCCTCCCCTGAGCTTGCCGAAGGGCGTCCCGCCTCCACACCGGACTCATTTTCAGAACTCGCGGGGCCAAAATCAAACGAGATGTTCTCGAACTCGGAAGGATCAAAGGTCTCCGCGTCGTCTGGAAGTGAATCGTCCGCAGCTCGCTGCAGGACCTGCGCCGGTCCCGGCAGTTGCACGGGCGAGGGCGCACGCGCCGTACCTTCTTCCAACCGCTCGACGAACGTTCCCGCGAGAATCGCCTGCGCATCCGCAATCAACTGCTGAAAGCTCTTTAGCGCAGCCAGCGCGCGGGGTGGGAGGAGCTGCCGGCTGATGGCTTCCCCGACAGCGCCCCAGAGCGACAACCCAGTTTCGAGCGCGAGCCTTTCGAGCGTGTCGATCGTCCCTTTGCCGATGCCCCGGGTTGGCGTATTGATCACGCGCAGCAGCGAGATCGAGTCATCGGGATTCTGTATGACCTTGAGATACGAAATCAGGTCTTTGATCTCGGCGCGCTCGTAAAACGAAAAGCCGCCGACCACTTTGTATTTCAGCCCGTAGCGGCGCATGGCCTCTTCAAACAGCCGCGACTGGGAATTCGTCCTGTAAAGCACGGCCGCCCGCGGAGTGTCACCGCCCGAATTTTCCGCTCGACCCGCCTCGCGCAGATATTTCGCGATGTGGTCGGCAGCGAAAAGCGCTTCGTTTTCGCCGTCCGGAGCCTCGTAGTAGCCGATCTTCGTCCCGCCCTGCCGCGAAGTCCAAAGATTCTTGCCCTTGCGTCGGATGTTGTTCGCCACCACCGACGACGCCGCTTCCAGAATATTCTGCGTAGAGCGGTAATTCTGCTCCAGGCGAATAATCTTCGCCTCGGGAAAATCCTTCTCGAATTCGAGAATGTTCCGGATGTCGGCCCCACGCCACGAATAAATCGACTGATCCTCATCGCCGACCGCGCAAACGTTATGTCGCGCCCCAGCCAGCATGCGCATCAGTTCGTACTGCGGCCGGTTCGTGTCCTGGTATTCGTCGATCAGAAGATATTGAAAGCGCCGGTTGTAATATTCGCGCACCTGCGCCGCGGTCTTGAGCAGACGCGTAGCTTCCAGAAGAAGATCATCGAAATCCAGCGCGTTGGCCTTGCGCAGCTCCTTGCGATATTCCTCGAACAGGTGCGCGATCTTCTCCGTCTTTGGATCAGCCGACTGCAGGTAAAGCTCCTGCGGATCAAGCATGTGATTCTTCGCCCAGGAAATTCGCGACAGCACGGTTCGCGGCGTGAGCTGCTTGTCATCGAGTCCAAGCCGCTTCATCACCGACTTCACCACGGATTGCTGATCACTCTCGTCATAGATAACAAATTTCTTCGTATGCCCAATCGGCGGCTGCCCAGGCGTGGCGGAAGGAATCTGTAGGGCTTCAATATCACGGCGCAGCACCCGCACACAAAAAGAATGGAACGTCGAGATGACCGGCTTCGCGATGCTGAGCCCGCCGACAAGCTTCTCCACGCGCTCGCCCATCTCGGCCGCAGCTTTATTGGTAAAGGTCATCGCCAGAATGGATTCCGGCATCACTCCCATGTGCTCGATCAAATACGCGATGCGGTAGGTGATGACGCGCGTCTTGCCGCTCCCCGCGCCCGCGAGGATCAGCACCGGCCCCTCGGTAGTTTCGACGGCCTCGCGCTGCTGCGGGTTGAGTTGATCAAGAAAAGACAATGCGGAAGTGGCTCCGGAGCTGATAATTCAATTTTACAGGGGATTAGGGACTGATGGAGGGGTGGAAGCTCATTCTTCCGTTGTCATCCTGAGCGGAGTGATGCCGTTCGCAACGCGAATGGCATCACGCAGTCGAAGGATCCCTATTTCACCGAGGCCCTCGTCGCGATGGGATTCCTCGCCGTCATTAACGAGGGAAACCCGAACTTTCCTAGTACCGCCACGACTTCAAATCAGCCCCCGGCGGAGCAGTCTTTTCCATACGCTCGAGAATTTTCGGCAGGTACATGGTGTGGTAATGCAGACGCGAAAGATAGTTGGGAAGATTGGGGTCGCCGTTCCAGCAGTGCTCCGCGCGGTCGCCGTATTTCACTTCTCCTCCATACGGAGGGTTCGTCGTGGTCTTCAGAAAATCCTCGAGATAATAGACGGCGTCGGTAAGAAAGTAAGTATCGGCGCTGCCCACATAAACATTGAGCTTGCCCTGCAGCTTGGGGCCCAGCGTGGCCCAGTCGCGCTGCAGAATCGCGCTCAAGTCGTAGTGCTCCTTCCAATAGGCGGCAACGGCGGGATCAATCACGCCGGTTTCCTTATCAAAAATCGGCTGCGGGTACCCGTCTTTGCCGACCGGACTATACACCGCCTGCCAGATATCGAATTGCTCTCCCGAACGGCCCCGCGACCCCAGCGCCAGCTCGTACTGATTTACGCCCTGCATGGTGATCAGAGTACGCCCTAGATAATCGCGCATACCGGGCTGCGGAATATCGGCGTGCGCGCCCTGCATATAGAAAGCATTCTTATCCTGGTAAAGATTTGCAGTAATAAACGACCGGAAGTCAACCGGATCAGGACACGCAATAAAAGCTCCGTTGTAGTGGTCGGGATAAAACATCTGCACCGCCATCGACTCCCATCCGCCCGTCGACCCTCCGTAGGCAAAACGCGCCCAGCCCTGCCCAATGCCGCGGAACTGCTTCTCGATCGCGGGAATCAAC
The DNA here is from genome assembly GCA_049512915.1 of Candidatus Sulfotelmatobacter sp. Lineage (GTDB taxonomy): Bacteria > Acidobacteriota > Terriglobia > Terriglobales > Acidobacteriaceae > Sulfotelmatobacter. The sequence goes on along the minus strand of JBEKWP010000060.1, from coordinate 17,032 downwards.
TCGGTCTCGATTGCATCGCCGTAAGGTCCGAGGTTCGCGGAGTTCACCGCGTAGGAATCGTCGTAGTACTGGTTCGCGTGGTTGATTTCCGCGATCAGCACGCGCGGAAATCCGGGACCACTCCACTGCTGATAAAACTTGTAGGCTTCCTGCTGCTGAATGCGGTTGTAGCCGGAGATGTGAAAGCGCTCGCTGTAATCCGGTTTCAGATTCGCATCGGGCGGCTCGGTGCGAAAGCCGGCAAAGTCGGCGTTGAAGTGATCCTCGGAAATAATTACGGGATAGTGAACCTCGGGATGTGAGTCGAATCCCTCGGGCACCAGCACATTCGCACTCAAGTAAATCGGCCGTCCCCAGAATCGCGAAAGCAACTCGCTTTGGATCTTGAGGTGCCGGATATATTTCGTGTCCTGCGGAGGCGCGATCGGCGGGATCTCCTGGTCGAGCACGACCGCGATAGTTCCAGAGGTTGCGCTAAGCGTAACCTTGCGCGGAGTGGAATACAGATTCCCTGGCGCGATGTTCCAGTGCTGACCTTCACCCCGGTCCATCGGCAGCTTCACCGTATGCCCGTCTGCGCGGTGAAAAGTTTCATAGCGATGCAACACAGCCTGCACATAGTATTCGCCCGGCGGAATGTCCCGAAGACTCTTGATGGGATAGCCGGCCGCAGACGCATCCACGACGCGGGCCTGGCCGGGCTGCATGCCGTCAACGTCGATGCCAAAGATGATCTGAGTCTTCGGCGTGTCATTGATCTGCATGCGCGGTTCTTCGGAAGCGTCGGTGGAAAGAATCAGCAGGATGCGGCCGTCAAGAGGCTTGTCGCTTCGGGTCTTGGGAAACGAGACGGAGAAAACCGTTGCGGTGGCCGCCCCAGCCGGGCAGGTCACGCCCAGCATGGCGACAGCCGCAAGAATCGAGAGGACAACAGTACGCTTCCGAGCAGGCATCAGATTTCCTTGGTGAAATGACTTTGGCAAGACAAGGGATTGTATCGCGGATGACGCCGGCAAGCGATGGTCGGGCGGCTATTTCTGCATCTCGCGGACAGCCTTGACGAACTCTTCCTTATCGACAAAATGCCTGAACGAATCGTCCTTCAGGGGATCGGGGATCGTCTCTCCTGCGATCATGTTCGCCTCGTACTTGTAGGCAAGGCGAAGCTGGGTCAGCGCATCATTCATCTTGTCCATCTCACCATAGGTACACGCGAGATTGTAGAAAAACATCGGGTACTCGGGGTCTTGAGTCAGTCCGTACTCGAACGTGGCCTCCGCTTGCGGCAGGTCCCCGCTGATTCCGTAGGACATTCCAAGATTGTCCACGAGCACGCGGAAATAATCCTTAGACAGAGTGCGTTTTCGCTTCTCCATATCCAAGGCTCTCTCGTAGGAGTTCGCCGCCTCCGAGTAATTCTGCTGCAGAAAGAACTTGCCGCCTTCGCCGAAATAGTAGGAGCTGTCATGATCCTGAGCCTGGGCGGCCGAAAGTAAGGCGTCTGGCATGAGCTTCACGCTTGCCAGCAGATCCTCGAAGAGTTTCTGATCCCCAGGCTTGAAAGCAACCTTGGAGAGGTGAATCTCGGCGCAAAGGTCGCCGCCGCCAACGTAGGCGTGTATGTTCTTCTGCTGCACTTTCACGCCCTGGAATTCCGGCACGACGAATTCGACTCTGGCGATTCCGTCCTTAACAACGGCTTCCTGAAGATTGTCCCGTTGAAACGGGCCTTTCTTGGTGTCGGGCCACCATGCGTCCCGGCATTTTTCTGCGCTGGCAGGAAATGCGACTCGTTGCAGGAAGGCGGTGATCTCAAGTCCGTCCGGCCTGCCGAACGCGCGCAACTGCACCTCCTGACCGTCGGGCCGCACATGAATTTCGGGAGTCGTGGACCCTACATCGAATTCCAGAATCCCCTTAACCCCAGGGATCGTCATCTGGATCGGGTTGCCCTTCCCCGCTTGGGCAAGGGCGCTGAGCGAGCAGAAAAGGACAACCAGCGCTGAGGTTTTCATCGCGGACGCGATTGTAGCAGCACGGGTTACTCCGTGGTCGGTCACGTTAAACCTACACCCAAGCCCCCATCAAATGCCCCAACCCTCCGCGCACCAGCAACCCATCATCGCGATCCTTGAAGTATCGCGCGTTGAGCTCCTTGCCTTGTAAGAATTCCGTGCGCCGAAATCCCATCCCCTTCAACTCGTCCTGCAATTTCCCAGGATCGAAGAACAGCCGAAACGGCTCTCCATACCGGGCCACGCGCTGAGATAACGCTCCTAGCGCCTGCCTCTGGCCCGCATTGAGCAGCGCCGGATCCACCGCGAAATCGAACACCACTCCGCTGCCCGCAGGCATCGTCGCCACAAAGCTCAACGTAATCATGCAGGCGTCGCGCGTGAGATAAGGAGTCACGCCCAGCCAGGAGAAAAACGCCGCCGCACTCAAATCGAATCCCGCCTGCCGAAGCCCGCCAGCCAGCGTTTGCCGCTCGAAGTCAACGGGCACAAAGGTCAAAGCCGCCGGAATCGCAATGCCCGCCGCCTCCAAATGCTCGCGCTTCCAGGCCTGCGTGGCGGGATGATCCACCTCAAACACCCGCAGGCCGGCATGCGGATTGCGATAAGCAAAGGTATCCAGTCCGGCGCCGAGCACCACGTACTGCCTCACGCCGCGCGCCACGGCGCAAGCCAACTCGTCCTCAGCATAGCGGCTGCGCGCCGCCATGAACGCCCGGAACGCCCGCGAAAAAGCATGGTGCTCTTTAGGATTCGTTCGCAGCTCTTCGGCAGCTTCCGACCCAATAATCCGCAGCGCCAAAGGATCGTCCAGCACCCTGGGATGGTCCAGCAACTGATGCGCCGCCCGGCGAATCGCCACTCGCCGCGCCGTTCTGCTGAATTTGCCTTCTTGCATGGAAGCGCGCCCGGTCCTTTACTCAGTTCCCGTCCGCGCCGCCTTGCACTCCTCACACGGACACACTTCGCGCAGAAGCCTCCACGAATAAATCCCGAGGTCGTGATCATCGTTCCACTTGAAGCGGATCGCGTATTTCCCCATGGCTTCGGCGGAAACCGGCTTGGCAGCAGGTTTGAACATAGGCAGCGCGCCCGGCGCCAGTCTCGCAGGCTCACCCGGCTTCCGCCGAGCCTTTTCGCGCTCTTCATTGCACATGGCGCAAGGGCAAGCATCGCGGAGATATACGAACCCATAATGCGAAACGTGACCATCGGCCCATTCGATGTCCACACCAGTTCCGGTAGTCAGGTTCACCTTAACCGACTTGGGGTCGGTAGCCGCGCTCGGCGCCTGAAGCGGAGACTGCATAGGTCAAGTATCGCATAGCACAGAGCCGCGAATTGTCCCCAAGCCCCTGAATCCGGTAGAATAGAGGTTTCCGTCAAGGCCTCTGAAAGGATCTACAGCAGTCATGGCACAACAATGTGATATCTGCGGCAAGAAGCCGCAATTCGGAAACCGCATCAGCCACGCCCACAACGTCACCAAGCGGCGCTGGAACGTCAATCTGCGTCCGGTGCACGCCCGCGTAGGCGCCACGACCAAGCGCATCCGCGTCTGCACCTCCTGCCTGCGCAGCGGCAAAGTTGTCAAGGCATAGCAGGTCGCAGGTCTTAGGCGCTGGGTCTTAGATCTCAGGCACCAACTCTTAAAAGATCCCCCTGATACCCAAGACCTGACACCTGCCTCTCTACTGCACGCCCAGCAACTGCACATCAAAGATCAGCGTGGCGTTAGCCGGAATCACTCCCGGATAACCCTCTGCCCCGTAGCCGAGCGTCGGAGGAATGCGCAGCTGTCGCTTGCCCCCCACCTTCATTCCGGCAACTCCTTCTTCCCATCCCTTGATGACCTCGCCGTTGCCGATGGTGAAATCGAAAGGCTTCCCCGCATCCACCGAGCTGTCGAATTTCTTGCCGGTAGTAAGCCAGCCCGTATAGTGCACCCGCACATGGCTGCCTTCTTTCGCCACGGCGCCGTTCCCCACGCGGATGTCCCAATAGACCAGCCCGGAGTCGGTCTTTACGCCGTCGCCCGTCACCTTGGTGGGCGCGCTGGTGTTGGGCTTCCGCTCCGCACTCTGCGCGAGCACAAACACTGCCGTCAGCGCGAGCATGACAGCAATCGCCGCAATATACTTCGTCATCCTTCGTCTCTCCTTCAATCCCATCTTAAAACAGACGACACTAACATCCCTCAGGTTGCCCGGTCTACCCTGTGATCCTCTGTGTCCCCTGTGTTTAAGGTTCTTCTTCCCAACCCCAGCTTCCTACGCGAGCGCAATCACATCAATCTCCACCAGCACATCCTTGGGCAGCCGCGCCACTTCCACGGTCGATCGTGCTGGCGAATCCGAACTGAAATACTGGCCATATACCTTGTTCATCGCCGCAAAGTCATCCATATTCTTCAAAAAGACGGTCGACCGCACAACCTTTCCCAGCCCGCTGCCCGCAGCCTCCAGAATCTCCGAAACATTGCGCAGCACGCGATCCGTCTGCGCCGCCACATCTCCCGTAACCACCTGCTGCGTAGCCGGATCAATCGCAATTTGTCCCGACGTGAACACAAATCCGTTAGCCTTGATCGCTTGCGAGTAAGGCCCAATCGCCTGAGGAGCGTCTTTGGTGGAAACAACTTCGCGCATGAACCCTCCGCTGTCAATTAACGCAGATGCGCTCCGAGGAAGTCAAACCAAACGGCAGTGGCTAGTGGCTAGTGTTCAGTGTTCGGTGTTCGGTGTTCAGTGTTCAGTGATCAGTGATCAGTGGGGACAAAAGTTGGTACGCTTCAACTCATGCGGTCCAATGATGTTGCCCTTCACTGGCCACCGCCCACTGACCCCTGGCCACTGCTCCAAGCCACTGCTCCTAAAGTTCTGCCACAACCAGCCGATAGAGAGACTAGGGGTCTCTTATTTCGCGAGGCACTCAGCCGGTTGCGAGGTTGAACCAATGGAAGACGGTATGGGCATGAAGTCAACGCTGACCAACGAACGCCTCCTGGGCGGCCGGGGAAGCCGTGCCGGCCATGCTCCGGGCTCCAAATCCGGGTTCCAGGTCGGCCTGGCCGCGATTAACCAGGAATTATGGCTGGTGCTTTCTCTCTTCGTCATCGCCGGCCTGTTCAACTGGCTGGTCGCTTCCCACCGCATGATCCTGGGTCTCTATACTCTACCCACAATCTTCTCCGCCTACGTCTATGGCCGCCGACACGCCGTGCTCACCGCCAGCGCCAGCATCTTCATGGTGCTGATCCTTCTTTGGAGAAATACTGGTCTCTTCACCGGCCCCGCCCGGCAGGCGCTCAATTTCGACGAGTGGTCCGAACTGGTCACCTGGGCATGCCTGCTTCTGATCACGGCCTACGCCATGGGAACCCTCTATGACAGGACGGAACGCCATCTGGTTGAGCTTCGCCAGACTTACTTCGGCCTCCTCACGATTCTGCAGCAGTTCATCTCCAACGACAAATACACGCACAACCACTCCTACCGGGTGGCGCTGTACTCCTCCGCCATCGCCGCGCGCATGGGCTTTCCCCAGGATCGTATCGACGACGTCCGAGCCGCCGCCCTGCTCCATGACGTAGGCAAGCTTGAAACCAGCCGCGACCTTCTGCACAAGGCGGCCAGCCTCACCCCCGAAGAAATGGCGGAAATGCGCCAGCATGTCCAAAAAGGAGTCGCCTTGCTCGAACCAGTCGGAGGATCGCTGCGCCGTGTGCTTCCCATCATTCTTGCCCATCACGACAAGTTCGACGGTTCCGGCTACGGTCCTTCCAAAGGCGAAGAAATTCCCATCGAAGCCAGAGTCCTGGCCGTCGCCGATGCCTTTGACACTCTCACCAGCGATCGCCCCTATCGCCGCGCCGTCACCCCATTCGAGGCCCGGCAAATCATCGTCTCCAGTGCCGGAACAAACTTCGACCCCGCCGTAGTGGACGCATTCGTCCACGCCTTCGAGCATGGGGAGATGGAAATCCCCGAGGCCCTGGTTGTTTAAGCAACGCCGTATGAGGGACGCCCACATGAAAGCTGCCGTATGACCGAGATTCTGGCCAACGCGGCTGAACCTAAAACGGCTCAATCGAAACCAGAGGGATCAAAAAAAGGCCCACCCCCCACCATCGGGGTCAGGGCTCTCCTGGTAAGCAGCGACATTCAGATCATCGACACTCTTTGCGAATCCATGGGAACGATGTCCATGCACGTCGACATCTGCTCCGACTTCGCCTCGGCTGCCTACAAACTTTGCCATTCCAAATTCGAAGCCCTGGTAGTCGATTTCAAAGACCGCGCCGAAGCCCTGGATCTGCTCAAGAAGCTACGTCAAATGACGTCTCACCGGGCCTCCGTCGTGATTGCCATCCTGAATTGCAACGAAGAAATGCCCAGCGCATTCCGCGCCGGCGCCAGCTTCGTGCTGGTCAAGCCACTGTCGCCCACCGTCCTGATGCGAACTCTCCGCGTCTCCTATCCCCTCATGGTGAACGAAAAACGGCGTTCCTTTCGCTGCCCGGTGCGCGTTCCCGTCTATGTCTCGCACGGCGCAAAGCCTGAGTTCATGGCCACCTCCGCCAACATCAGCGAAGTCGGCATCGCTCTCACCAACGCCCCCGGCCTCCAGGTAGGCGACAGAATTAACCTGCGCCTCATGCTCCCCCACACCCAGGCCGACGCCAAAATCACCGCCGAAGTCTGCTGGTGCAAGCCGACCGGCTCAGCCGGATTGGAATTCGTCCAAGTCCCAGCCTCCATCAAAGAGCAGCTAGTCTCCTGGCTAGCCGCCCGCCTCGAAGACTACCTCCGCGAAGAATCCGCCGCCCTAAGACGCTGAAAGGCAGTGATCAGTGACCAGTGTCCAGTGGTCAGTGGCCGGTGTCCATCCAGCGATCGACCAGAGTCGCGCCAGCAGAGCCTGCCCTGAGCGAAGCCGAAGCGCCATTCATTAGCCCCGCACGTAAGTGCGGGGTTCGCTCCCGAAAGACGAACAGAGTCCCGAAGGGACGGCACGGGCGTTACGCGCCAATCTAGCCACTGCATCTCTTGCGTCTTTTTGGGGCACTCATCCGTATTACGAGTATGGTGGGGGCGACCGCACTATCGCTGGAGGGGCTTGTGGCAGTGGATCCGGATGTGGTCCGGCTTCGCCGAGGCGACCTGAACGCTCTCTCGGAACTGATTGCCCGGCACCAGAATCGGCTGTATCGGTACCTGCTGCGCATCGTGCGGCAGCCCGCCGAGGCCGAAGACCTGTTCCAGCAAACATGGTTGAGAGTAGTCGAGAAGATTCGTTCCTTTGACGCAAGCCGCAATTTCGACGCCTGGCTATTCACGCTGGCGCGCAACCTGGCGATCGATCATTTGCGCCGAATTCGTCCGCAGAGCCTCGACGAACCGCTCGCCGAGCCGCTCGCAAACCGCGGGCATCGCGAAACCGTGGCGGACCGGATTCCAAGTAAAGACCAAACGCCGCTCGAGCACGCGCTCGCGGCTGAGCGCCGAACCGAGATCAGCGAAGCAATGGCGGAACTGCCGATGATATATCGCGAAGCCCTCACACTGCGGTTTGAGGATGAGATGAAGATTGAGGAAATCGCGCAGGTTACAGCCGTTCCGGTATCAACGGTGAAGTCGCGGCTGCGGCGTTCGCTGGAACAGTTGCGTTATGCGCTTAAGGCGCGCTAATCGAGGAGCATCATGGCAATGAGCGAGCACGACAAGATTCGAGAACTGCTGGCGCTGGCCGCAGCCGACGCGCTGACGAGCGCGGAAGAAAAGCAGGTTGCGGAGCATGTGCGGTCCTGCCTCGCCTGCTCGAACGAATTGGAGGCATGGCGGCCGATTGCGAGCGAACTCCGCCGATTGCCCACGCCGCAGCCTTCTTCGTGGCTGGTGCAGGCCACGCTGGCGCGTGCCGAGGCGAAGTTCACGGAACAGGCCGAGCACGATTGGAACCGCCGCGTGATGATTGTCGTCGTGGCTTTTGCGTGGCTGCTGACGATTGCAAGCTGGGCGGTTTTCCACGTTGTGAGCGGACCTCTTGGAAGGTTGCTCGGGCCGCAGTTCAGCCATACCCAGTTCAGCAATACATGGATCAGTTTTGCCGCGTTCACCGCCCTGGAGTGGCTCGCGGGAGGGGTGGCCGCAGTAATGCTGGCAATCCGGCAGCGCGGCGAAAGGAGGCTGGTATGAGCCGCTTCACAAAGGAATTGCGCGTGATTCCAGAAGCAGCGTGGATCTTTGCATGGTTCGCCTACCTGTGCATCACGGTGTGGTTGTTCTTCTTCGTTGCACCAAAAGATCTGGAGATGGCCAAGTTGCCGCGCTGGGGACAAGCGCTGCTAATTTACGGATTCATGCTGCTCATGGTGGCTTGGGTTGCGCTGATCGGATACATCTACGGCGATGCGAAGCGGCGGCAGATGCGGTACGTAATGTGGACGCTGCTGGCGATCTTCGTTCCCCATGCGATTGGGATGATCTTGTACTTCATTCTCCGCGACCCTCTGCCGAAGACGTGTCCTTGCGGGCATGTCGAAAAGGCAAAATTCCCATTCTGTCCGCGCTGCGGCACTCTGCTACAGCCAACGTGCCCGAAATGTGACAAGCCCACTGAGCCCACTTGGGCGAATTGCGCCTATTGCGGACAGCAATTGCCCGAGCCGGCGACGCAAGCTACACAAAATCCCTCTGTGGCGTGAGGAAGGCAAAAAACGGCAGGGTGGCCCACTCAAGCCGTCTTTTGGCTTGAGTGGGGCACTTCCACTACCGTCAATGCGCCACGCTGGAAGCAAAGGGCGGCAAAGAAACTGCAAAGCGCGGTTCCGATTGCCTTTCGGAAAATGGCGGCGAAGCGCAAGAACTTTAAGGGTGGCCGCCCTCGCAGCACTCTGGTGTAAATGACACAAAATAAATAACTTTCATTTAATTGCAACCATATATGCAACTATCTGTTGCAGATGGGTCGGATACCGTTGTAAACTTTAGGAAGCATTCACTTTGGTGGGTGTCTTATGGGAGGCAAAGCGATGGGGAATAGCAGCGAAGCAACCGCTGATGTCGCGATTTCCGCTCGTGAACAGCGGGAGATCGTCGGCATCTATGAAAAGCTTCGCGAAGCGGAAGCGAAGCTGATCGGTCCAGATGGTAAGACTGAAATCTTGCCGAACAACCTGTACTCGTTCCTGCTCCGACTTCTAGCCGATTTGCGGGCTGGTCACTCGGTGACCATCTTGCAAGGCAGGCACGAACTAACAACGGTCGAAGCCAGCAAAATCTTGGGAATGTCCAGACAGTTTCTAATCAGACTGTTGGAGAAAGGAGAAATTCCCTTTCACCTCGTGGGTACGCATCGTCGTTTGTACGTGCGCGATGTCATGACCTACAAAATGAAAAGGGATTTGACACGTCGCGAAACCCTTGACGAGTTAGCAAAGCAAGAAATCGCCAAAGGGGATTACGGCAAAATCCCAGATGATTTTCACCCAGGAAAATGAGTACTCCGCGGTGCTCGATGCTTGCGTTCTGGTTCCTGCTGCACTTTGTGACCTTTTGCTGAGGTTGGCAGAGGAACCGGCAATGTATCGTCCGCTGTGGAGCGAGCACATTCTTGCTGAAATGGCGTCAGCGATGGAGAAGAAATTAAGTCGAACTGCGAAGGAAATACGCCATAAACAACAAGAAATGAACAGGGCGTTTCCAGAGGCGATGGTAACGGCACCAAAATCACTTGTGCGCTGTTTGGATGGGATTCCAGACGAAAATGACAGGCCAGTGCTTGCGGTAGCGATCATGGCACGTGCGAACGTGATCGTTACGCAGAACACAAAGCATTTTCCGATGGATTGCCTGGAGGAATATGGAATTCTCTGCCACAACGCGGACGATTTCCTGATCCACCAATACCACCTGTGCGGTCAGATCATGCTCGATAAACTGGATGATCAGGCCGCCGGCATCTCAAAGACTCGCGCTTATGTGATTAATAGCTTGAAGAACGCAGCACCGGGGTTCGCGCAACTTGTGGAGGCACATACGCTATGAAGATAACCATGTAGCTCGCGTCTCACTATCAGTCACCGTGAGCCGAGCCACAACACAAAGGCCCGATTCGCGCCCCGGTCAAGAGTTGCGAACCGAGCCTTACGCTCTGGGCAAAATGGGCGCCGACAATGTCTTCTACGATCGACTACGTCGGACGATCCGACGAGGACGTTGCGGATCGACTCAGGAAGCATGCGCCTGAGCCGTATCAGCAGTTCTTTTTCGGGTACTACAACGATGCTCAGGCAGCACATGCAAAAGAATGCTGGCTGTACCATACGTTCAAACCAAAAGACAACAGGGTGCATCCGGCTAAGCCGAAAAACTCCCGGTTGTCTTGTCCTGAATGCAGTTTTCTGGGTTGATCGCGTGATCAGCCGTGAAGAACCTTAACGCATCGCGGAGACCCATCATATAGCCGTGATGCCAATAGACGCGCTCCTGAGTGCCTTCTTCAGTACGCTTCTGATCGATGAAGCACTCAGGGGCCTCTTTTTTAAGCCATTCCCTAAGATCCTTGATCCGCTCTTCGATCCGGCTCGTATCCGACATGGCGTCTTTCAGATGACACCGCCAGTCTGGGGGTTGGCTGCCGTTTCGTCATGTATCTGCCGACGCAATCCTTTAGTTTGTGCTCCACGCGCTTGAGGACTTACTTTTCAACTCACGAGGTCAACTGATTTATGTTAGCCCTCACTGGACCACCGGCCACTGCTCTTAAATCTTCTGCAGCCTCTGCACCTCATGCACCCCAGGAATCTTCCTCAATCCAGCCATAATCTGCTCCAGATGCTTAAGGTCAGAGATATCAAGCACAATCTCCACACTAGCCTGGCTATTCTCAGTACGCGCCCCAATGTTTCGTATATTACTCTGAGCATCCCCAATAACACTGGTAATGCTTTTAAGCATACCAAACCGGTCATCACAATAAACCGTAAGCTTCACCGGATAAGCCGTCGGAGTCGTCTCATCCCGCGCCCACTCCACATCGATGCGCCGTTCCGGCTCATACATCAGGTTGGTCACGTTAGGACAGTTCACCGCATGCACCGCCACTCCCTTGCCGCGCGTGATGTAGCCTACAATGCTCTCCCCGCGTATGGGATTGCAGCAGCGCGCCCGGTAGACCAGCATGTCGCCCTGGCCCTTGACCATGATCGCGTTGTGATCGCCAAACACGCGCCGCACCACGCTGGCAATCGCTCCGGGCTGGTTCGAGAGCCCCTCAGCCTCAATGTCGCCCGCCATCGAAGGCGTCGCCCCCGCCGGCAGCAGCCGCGCCAGCACCTGCCGCGCCGAATATTTTCCGTACCCAATGCCGGACATCAGGTCGTCAACTTTGCCCAGCCCATACCCGCCCGCAACTTTCAGCAGCGCTTCATCCTTAATCTCTTTGAGAGCGATGCGATACTTGCGCGCCTCTTTCTCAATCAGCTTGCGGCCAATTTCAATCGAGCGCTCGCGCTGATGCACGTTGAGCCAGTGCTTGATCTTGTTGCGCGACCTCGAAGACTTAACCAGCCCCAGCCAATCGCGGCTGGGCTTGTGCCCAGCCTGCGTGAGGATCTCGACGATGTCACCGGAATGCAGCTTGTGGCGCAGCGGAACCATCCGCCCGTTCACCTTGGCGCCCACACATGTGTGTCCAACTTCTGTGTGGATGGTGTAAGCAAAGTCGACCGGCGTGGCGTCGCGCGGCAGCACCACGACCTTGCCCTTTGGTGTGAAGGTGTAAACCTCTTCAGGATACAGATCGACTTTCAGCGCGGTAAGAAATTCATTGGGATCGCTGACGTCGCGCTGCCACTCGACCACCTGCCGCAACCACGCCAGCCGCTGCTCATCCTGCGCCGAGACAGGTCCGTCTTTATATTTCCAGTGCGCCGCGATGCCTTCCTCCGCCATCTTGTGCATCTCTTCAGTGCGAATCTGGATTTCGAATGGCGTTCCATCTTCTGTGATCACTGAGGTGTGCAGTGACTGATAAAAATTCGGGCGGGGCATGGCGATGAAGTCCTTGATGCGTCCCGGCACCGGCCGCCAGATGTTATGAATAATGCCGAGCACTGCGTAGCAGTCTTGTAGCGACCGAGTGATGATGCGCATAGCGAACAGGTCGTAGACCTGGTCGACCGAAATGCGCTGGCGCTGCAGCTTCTTGTGGATCGAGAACAGGCGCTTGATGCGGCTCTCCACCTTGGCCTGAATGCCTGCCTCTTTCAGCTTGTCGTTGATGATGCCCTGCATCTTGGCGAGAAAAGCTTCGCCTTGTTTGCGGCGCGCGTTGACAGCTTTTTCCACCTGCTCGTAGCCGGCGGGATCGAGGAAGAGGAAGCCCAGGTCTTCAAGCTCGCCGCGAATCTTTCCCATGCCGAGGCGATGGGCGATGGGGGCGTAGATCTCGAGCGTCTCCTGGGCGATCTTGTGCTGGCGCTCGGGCTCCAGGTGTTCGAGCGTGCGCATATTGTGCAGACGATCGGCGAGTTTGATGAGCACCACGCGGATGTCATCGACCATCGCGAGCATCATCTTGCGCAGGTTTTCAGCCTGCGCTTCTTCGCGCGTGGCGAAATCTATTTTGCTGATCTTGGTGACGCCTTCGACGATGTGGGCGACCTGCTCGCCGAATTCTTTGCGGATGTCGACGATGGTGACCGAGGTGTCTTCGACCGAATCGTGGAGCAGGCCGGCGGCGATGGCGACCGGGTCCATTTTCATTTCGGCAAGAACTAAAGCTACTTCGAGGGGGTGCACCAGGTAAGGCTCGCCCGAGGCGCGCATCTGGCCTTCGTGATACTTCAGGGAGTAGTCGTAGGCTTTCTTGACGATGGAGAGGTCGTCCTGGGGACGGTTCTCCTCGATCCGCTTCATCAGGTCGCGGAACTTGGTGAGGGTGAGAGCGGTGGTCGCGATCTGTTGGCGCAAGCTCGCCATGTAGGATTATAGCTCGCAGTGTTCCTGCGGGAACATTCGGCTGAATGTTCCAGTCGGAACATAAGAGCAGTTTTCCCGGAACACTGTGGAAAAATCGGAAATCTCGGAAAACCACCTTAAAGCTATAGTTGGATGGCTGCAGGTGATTGGGGCGGTTGAGTTTAGCCGGGTGCCGATATATCGGCAGGGAAATCGTGGGGCGAAGAGAAAGCGACCAAAAGTGGCGCTCGAGGTTGGCAGTCGTGCAGTGCCAGTGCCAAATACATAGACTTGCGGGATATTGGGGAACGTCCCGTCTGTCCGCGGATTCTGCCGCCCCCGGATTCTGCCCGGATTCTGGATTCCGGGATTCTGGGCTTCCCTACAAGGGGGCGGCGCTAGTTTCCTCGTCTGTTATTCGATGGCGTCTGCGATCATGTGCAGGGAGGTCACGCACGTATTCAACAGGTCTCTCCCCTGCATGACGAATGGCAAGGTTCTATCCACGTGAGCTAACGCGTACGCTTCATCGAGATCCTTACTGGCAATATGCGCGTCTGCCAATCGCAGGTTATAGATACCATGCAGCGAGCCAAGTGCGTTATGTGCCCATTCTTCCCCGGTTGCCGCGGCAAGAACTACTTCTAGTGACTTCAAGGAGCCCCATTTTTCTTTCTCGGGTGGCGCGACAATCCTGTGAAGGGCCGACGTATCGATGTGCTCGATAACTACGCGCACGACGTCTTTCGCTAGTCCGTATAGACCTGGTGCGCTCAGGGCTCTGAAGCGGTGGCAGGACTTAAATTCTTCATGAGAGTCCGAATGCGGGCGAAACAACGATACAAGTGGGATCTCCAACTCGTACGGTGGAAACGTCCTAGGGTCGCCCTCTCGAGTCGAGATGATCACACAGGGTCAAATTCCGGCACTGTCATATTTCAAATTGGATCCTTAGAATCTTGGAGTGGGCGCGAGGCGGAACGTCGAGGTATGAAGTTTCCGGAAGAACTGACAATAATTGTGCAAGATCAGGAGACCGGAAGGCCCGTTGACAAGGTGGCAGTTCGGCTGGCCATTGTCGCGACAAGAAAAAGTAACTACTCTGTAGGTCCGCTTATAACGGACGAGAAGGGCGAAGTGGTGTTCACACGCGCACACTGTGAGTTCGCCATTCGGACAGCCAGGGACATGTTCCTGATGGACTACCAGGATAATCTAGAGGAGTGCCGACCGTTTGTTGAAATTGAACTGCATCGGGCAGACCGAGTTACGGGAATGATTCGACAGTATAGGGCCGCACCAGAGTTCTGGGGACTAGCGTTCCGTGACCCGGAGGTACTAGTGAAAGCGCTTGAAGGCGTTAGAAATGCCGAGTATCAACCTGCGTCAATAACTGTAACGGAGGAGGAGTTCTCGACGGTCCCGAGGATAGTGCTGCCCGTCTCCAGAAGTAAGAGGTAATGCCCCACCGAGCATTTGATGAGGGTGTGGGACTATGTATCCAGGAATGGGCGGTTCACATGCGGGGTTCCCGAGGCTTTGATGCGTCGAATCCGCGGCGGTTTTAGTGTTTCTGTCAGGGCGGCACATGGGGATCGGCGTGGATTCTGCATGGTCGCGTCGTTGGAAGACGCGAAGATAGAGAGCACCTCTTGGGACCCAGGTGTTGGGTCCACTGACCAGATTGAGGGTTTTTTTGAGGTAGCCATACTCCTGCCCGCGTTGCTGGGATAGGGATCCTCATTCGTTCTTTGATGCGTTCAAGCGAAAATTTCGTTCACCTTATCCCGTACATGCTGGCTGCGGGACGGCTTCAAATATCGCATCGTCGATTCCTTGTGAAGCTCGCCGTCTTTGTGTCATCCGAAATTCCAATGCTTGGTACGTCTTCGTCGAAGTCAAGGTTGGTCCGGGTGACTTGCATCACCGCCATGGATTCGCCAAAAGGATGGCCGCCTTCGTGAATTGGAATAATGCGTCCTTCCCAACGCTCACCGTCCTTGTGGGTGCCGTCTGGTTTTGGCCAGTGAAAGTCCGGTTCGGCTTCAACAACCTCGACGCGTTCTCGGTACCACGAGATGCGGAGTGCGATTTGTCTTGCGCAAAGGTAGTCCTTTAGCTGCTCGGCGCGAACTTCTAGCAGCCTGGGCCTGTTGTCCGTATCCAGCTTTAGGCGAACGACTTCGATGTAGTCCTCGTCCATGGCGACCCAAATGTTGCCCTCCCTCTTGAGCTTCAGCGTAATCACGAAGTCGGGGAGGATATGCCAGACCGGTGGTTCGACAGAATTGCCGCTCTGCGACATAACCAGCGGAATGGCTCCCTCCAATTGCTTGTCGTCATACTCGTCCGCTGCGACGTAACGTCCGCTATACGCGGAGCCGCAATGGTCGTGCATGAGGTTGAGGCCATCCCAGCCGAGACCTGCGGCTGCCTCGCGCTCTTTGAGTGGAACGGCAAGCGATGCGACACCGAAAAACTCGGATTTATACCCCAGGTGTCCCCACTTGCCAGTTTCATCTTTTTGGCTTGCGCGAAGCGGAATCCACACAGCGCTATCGAATCGGCGCTTGCGAACTTCCATCATTTCAAACCACTTCTGTTCCGTCGCCATGAAGTTTGATTACGCCGCCATTTATGATAATGCATTACATTCCCAGGAGGCGGGTTACGCGAAACGGCGTCGCTTCGCTCCGCTGACAGCCGAGGCGGCTGTCTCTACGTGAGCAAGGTCAAAATCTGGGCTTTCCCCTGAATGCGGGAGCGGAGATCGCGGGGGTCGTGATCATGGAGAGACGCGGACAGGAGTGTCCGCGCCACACGAGCATGTGGCTCGGCGGCGGGCCTCGACTGTCAACGGAGTGGATTGCGTGGGCTGTGGTTGTGCCGGCGAGTTGCATGGGTCCTTCGTTGGGAGCCCTCGGCGAAGCCGAGGACTCCGCTGCCTCAGGATGACAGGCGGCGAAGAGGATGTGGGGGAGTTCGCGGCGGAGGTTGGCGGCGTAGCGCTCTCGGTACTCGGGGTGGTGCAAGACGGCATCGATGTAGTGGAAGATGTCCCACTTGGTGATGGAGGGGTCCCTGCGGCACTCGGTTCCATCCATTCACGAGGGGGCTGGCCCATCCTTTCCGGAGAGAATCTGATCCGGCGGCTGGCCCGTCCTTGTTCCCTGCGTTCTTTGCGCGGACAGGGCGGGGAGCTCGACTTGGCATCCTTAAGTCGTCGAGATCAAAATCCTCTCCCGTCGCAAAAGGCGCGACGAGAGCGGGGCACCCTCGAGGACTAGGATGAGTAAAGGCTGGGCCAGCCCCCCTTTGTGGCGCGGGTCAGGGCTGTAGGAGTCGCATACTGGAGCGCCTTTACATCGATAACCGCTTGCCTTTAACAGTGGAATTTCTCGTCAGCTTGCCCTTTTCATTCTGAGCTGCAAGCCCACAGCGTATTGCCGCTTCCAGCGTATCGATGTTTATATCCTTCAAAGCTTTAAACCGAATGCAATATCCGGTCACGCTCGCCTTGCCTAGTTTCTTTCCATAGGTTTTGGCCAAGTACTTCTTATCTTTGAGACCGAGAATATAGACAGTGGTTCCGGTTTTGTTTCCGCTCACACCAATTTGAAAAAACTCTCTGCTTTTTCCGTTGGCATAATTTATTGTGTGAAATCCATATCCAATCGTAGGGTTGGAAACGGTATGATTTTTGCTGTCTTTACCATCGGAGAACCATAATTTGCATCCTGGTGAGACTTGAAGTATGAGCCGATGCAACTCTCGCATGTCACTGCGTTTGGGCTCCGGTTGGCTGGTAACATACTTCTTGATTTGCTCTTGTACGCTCATATGTTCTGCTCCCCAGTTGCGCGCACGAGATTATACGACGTTTAATGCTTCTCCCTCTGGCAACGGCGCGTAGCCCTGACGGTTGAGATCACTCGACCGCGAGCGCGCCTCGCAAGCCGTTGTTGCGTGGGGGCCTTTCAGAATTCCCAAAGGCTTGAAATGGATGGAGCGCTCGGAACGCTGAACCTTATGCCGACCGGGGAGTATTACCTG
>JBEKWP010000059.1:0-21417 GCA_049512915.1 Candidatus Sulfotelmatobacter sp. | reverse complement strand
GCGGGATTGCCCGCCGGAGTCGTCAACATCGTTACGGGAGACGGCTCAACCGGCGAGGCCCTCGTCAAACATCCCGATGTAGACAAAATTGCCTTCACCGGTTCCACCGAAGTCGGGCGCGCGATTCGCAGCGCCACTGCTGCCACTTCCAAGCGCCTGTCGCTTGAGTTGGGAGGAAAGTCTCCGTTCATCGTCTTTGACGATGCTGACCTCGATAGCGCTGTTGAGGGATTGGTCGATGGAATCTGGTTCAATCAAGGACAGGTATGCTGTGCGGGCTCGCGGCTGCTGATGCAGGAAAGCGTTGCTGAGAATTTGCTCGCGAAGATCCGGGACCGCATGAGCACGCTGCGCATCGGACTTCCTCTCGACAAAGCAATCGACATCGGTGCGATCGTCGCCCGCGTGCAACTGGACCGCATCGAGCGCATGGTTGGCCAGGGAATCGCCGAAGGCGCAACCTGCTGGCAGCCGCAGGTCGCTTTGCCGGCGCGCGGTTTTTACTATCCGCCTACGCTGCTGAGCAATGTGCATCCCACGTCAATCGTCGCGCAGCAGGAGATCTTCGGACCCGTGCTCGCCGCAATGACGTTCCGCACTCCGAAAGAAGCGGTTGAGTTGGCCAATAACACGGTCTACGGACTGGCTGCGTGCATTTGGAGCGAGAACATCAACGTCGCGTTGCACGTAGCTGCGCAACTGAAAGCCGGCGTGGTCTGGTTGAACTGCACGAACCTCTTCGACGCTTCCTGTGGTTTCGGCGGCTACCGTGAGAGTGGATACGGACGCGAAGGCGGCAAGGAAGGTCTGCTGGAATATTTGCAGCCATCATGGTTCAAGAACGCTCCTAAGTTCCCCACTGCGCCGCCTCTCGCGCCTGCGCCCGCAGAGCAACAGCCGGCGACCGGTACTCCCTCCATCGATCGCACCGTCAAGCTCTACATTGGTGGCAAGCAGACGCGTCCGGATTCTGGCTACAGCATGGAAGTGCGTTCCGCCGATGGACGTTTGCTGGGCGAAGCCTCGCTCGGCAACCGCAAAGATATTCGCAACGCCGTTGAGGCGGCCCGCAAAGCGGAGTCCTGGGCGAAAGCCACGGCGCACAATCGCGCGCAGGTTCTTTACTACTGCGCCGAGAATCTTTCCCAACGCCGCGATGAAGTTGTCCGCGGTTTGGCCACGGTCGTTGGCGCAAAGCGAGCGGCGGCAGAACTCGATCTCGGCATCGAGCGCATTTTTTCCTATGCAGCCTGGGCCGACAAGTTCGATGGAGCCGTCCACAATCCTCCCTTCCGCGATATCGCAATTGCCATGAACGAACCACTCGGAACCATCGGGATCATCTGCCCCACAGAAGCGCCGCTCCTCGGTTTTCTGTCACTCGTGCTGCCGGCGGTCGCGATGGGGAATACTGTGATCGCGGTTCCTTCCGAGGGATATCCGCTCATCACCGCCGACCTCTATCAGCTCTTTGACACCAGCGATCTGCCGGGCGGCGTGGTGAACATCGTCACAGGATATGCCTCACAGCTTCTGAAAACTCTTGCCGAGCACGACGATGTCGACGCCGTCTGGTCTTTCGTCGACGAAGCCAGCGCCGCTGCCGCGAAAGCCATGTCAGTCGGCAATCTAAAGCAGGTCTGGACCAACGAGGGCCGGGCCATCGACTGGTTCGATCCAAAGCTCGCGGAAGGACGTTGGTTCCTCGAGCATGCCACTCAAGTAAAGAATATCTGGGTTCCGTACGGCGAGTGATCTGCGGTGAAATGATCTACGGAATTGCTTTTGTTCTGTCTCCGGACTAGCATGTTTTCGTTATTCTTCTCCGCCCGGCATCCTTGGCATCCCGTCATGCCATTCATGTTTGATCTTCGTGTTGATCTAAGGAGGAAATATGGGTATCGCAGTGTCACCGCAGATTCATCCCAAGGTCGCGGAGTTCCTCGAGAAGCCGCGCAAAATGTTGATCAATGGCCAGTGGGTAAGCTCCATTTCTGGCAAGACTTTTCCTACCTACAATCCTTCCACCGGCGAAGTTCTGGCGCAGGTGGCGGAAGGCGATCGTGAAGATGTTGAACAAGCTGTGAAAGCCGCCCGTAAAGCCTTTGACCATGGCCCGTGGCGGCGATTGACCTCTTCCGAACGCGGACGCCTGATCTGGAAGCTCGCCGATTTATTGGAACGGCACACGGAAGAATTCGCTTACCTCGAGAGCCTCGATAACGGCAAGCCCCTCACCATCGCGCGCGCCGCCGACGTTCCGCTGGCCGTCGATTTGTTCCGCTACATGGCGGGCTGGACGACAAAGATAGAAGGCAATACGATTCCGATCTCGGTTCCATACACGCCGGGAGCGAAGTATCTGGCCTACACGTTGCGCGAGCCCGTCGGAGTCGCGGGCCAAATCATCCCCTGGAATTTTCCTCTGCTGATGGCCGCGTGGAAGCTGGGCCCGGCCCTCGCCTGCGGCTGCACCGTTGTGTTGAAGCCAGCAGAGCAAACGCCGCTTTCGGCGTTGCGTCTCGGCGAACTGATCGCCGAAGCTGGTTTCCCGGAAGGTGTGGTGAACATCGTACCCGGCTATGGCGAGACCGCAGGTGCCGCGCTGGCTGCTCATCCCGACGTGGACAAAATAGCCTTCACCGGTTCCACCGAAGTTGGCAAGCTGATCGTCCATGCTGCCACCGGCAACTTGAAGAAGGTGTCGCTCGAGCTTGGCGGCAAGTCCCCCAACGTCGTCTACAAAGATGCTGATCTCGACGCTGCAATCCCCGGGGCCGCGAGCGCGATCTTCTTCAATCACGGTCAGTGTTGCTGCGCCGGATCGCGTCTCTACATCGAGAAGCCGATCTTCGACCGCGTTGTGGAAGGTGTCGCCGAACAGGCGAAGAAAATCAACGTCGGTTCCGGCCTCGATCCCGAAACGAGCATGGGGCCGCTGGTCTCCGAAGAACAGCTGAACCGCGTCTGCGGTTATCTTGAGGCCGGCTTATCGGAAGGCGCCAAAGCGGTTATCGGTGGCCACAAGAAAGGTGACAAAGGCTATTTCGTCGAGCCCACCGTTCTCGTGAACACTCGTGAAGACATGAAGGTGGTGCGGGAAGAAATCTTCGGGCCTGTCGTGACGGCGATGCCGTTCGATGATCCCGAGGAACTCATGCCGCGCGCCAACAACAGCGAATACGGCCTGGCTGCTGCCGTCTGGACGCGGGACATCAGCAAGGCCCACCGCACCGCCGAACTTCTGCGCGCCGGCACGGTGTGGATCAACTGCTACAACATCTTCGACGCGTCTCTTCCCTTCGGTGGATACAAACAATCTGGATGGGGCCGCGAGATGGGACACGATGTTCTAAACAATTACACGCAGACCAAGGCGATCTGCACCAAGTTGGCATAGCTGATCGCTTCGACGAAAAAAGGACGGCGGATTACCGCCGTCCTTTTATTTTCCCAACCCGCACGCCCTGCCGCGGCTACTTTTCCATCAGCAGAACCTTCTCCGCATTATCAATCTCGGTCAACTTTACCTCGATCACCTCGTTCATGGTGGTCTGAACATTCCTTCCCACAAAGCCAGCCTCGACGGGCAATTCCCGATGCCCGCGGTCGATCAGCACGCACAGTTGCACTCGGCGCGGTCTGCCGTGCGAAAACAGTGCGTCGAGTGCGGCTCGCGTCGTGCGCCCGGTAAAAAGAACATCGTCGACCAGCACAATGTTTTTATCCTCGATCGAGAATCCGATTTCTTTTTCCTGCACCACTGGTTTGGGTCCGAGTGTAGAAAGATCGTCGCGATAGAAAGTGATGTCCAATGTGCCGACCGGAACTTTAGCGTTCTCGATGCGAGTAATGATCTTGCCCAGGCGCTCCGCGATCGGGACACCGCGGCGGCGAATTCCAACCAGTCCTAAACCTTCGATGCCGCCGTTTTTTTCGACAATCTCATATGCCAGTCGCACCAGCGTGCGCTCGATTTCTGATGGCGACATGAGCTGCGCCTTCTGGCGCAGGCCTGTCTTGCGGGAAGGAGCTTTCGAATTCATCGTTGCGCGTACCTCGCAGAATAACGGCTTCTCACTGTATTCAACGCAGAGCCAGAGGTCAAGCGGCAACCAGCGCCTTGATCAGGTGCAATTCATGAATGGAAACCGAACGACTTAAGAGAATCAGACGTCGCGGTGTTCGCTGGACATCACGTCCGAGACGACGGCCTGTTCTCTGACGCCGCCGCTCTGCACCCGCACAGTGCGCGTCAGTACGCCGCTATCCTTTTGCAGAGCCTGTAGCGTGATCGCGTGCGGAGTTGAAGCTGCGCCATCGCCGGGCAGAATCCCCACGCCCTGATTCCGCCCTCCCGCCTTTGCGCGATAGAGCGCCGTGTCCGCGAGTTCAATGATCTCTTCCGCGCAAACCGCCTCGTACGCTCCACGGCTCCACGGGAAGGGAGCCCAACCCACAGAGCAGGTCTTCCGC
This sequence comes from Candidatus Sulfotelmatobacter sp., assembly GCA_049512915.1. Lineage (GTDB taxonomy): Bacteria > Acidobacteriota > Terriglobia > Terriglobales > Acidobacteriaceae > Sulfotelmatobacter. The sequence continues at coordinate 16,941 of JBEKWP010000059.1, read as the reverse complement.
ACCCGAACCCCGTGTCCCAGATCAAATGCTTCTGATGCCATGATCTCCAGAACGCGCTCGCAGAAGGCTGGCGTACCTGACGGATCCGCCGAACGCGACATAATCAGGAATTCCTCTCCTCCCCAGCGCACCAGCACGTCCGACTTACGGACCACACCGCTCAGACGCTCCGCCACTCGCTGCAGCAGGCGATCGCCGGCAGGATGACCATGACGGTCGTTTACTTCTTTGAAAAAGTCCACATCCACCATGATGAAGATCAGATCGCGATGATCCAGCTTTCGAATGTCGCTGCCGCGGGCTCTCTCGTAATTTCGAAGAACCTGCCCGGCTTCTGCGGTGAGAATTTCTTCGAGATAGCGCCGGTTCCACACTCCGGTCAACGGATCAGTAAAGGAAATTTCCTGTAGCTCAAGATTCTTGCGCTGCAGTTCCAGACTGTGCCACCGCAGCGATTGTTCCTTGCTCTCCAACTCGTCCTTCAGCTTGCACGTCTCGTCGAGATTTTCTCGCGACAAACGCAGCAGGTGGAGCAGTTCGCGGTCCATGCAGTGCTGCTTGATGAACACCAGTGCGCCCATGAAGACCATCGCCGCCACAGTCAGGAACAGCCTGTAGGACCGCACTCGCGGTGGCGCCCCTCCGCCAAACTCGGCCCATGCCACCATAAGTGGTGTGGAGAACACAGCGATCATCGCCAGGCGCGCGGTCCACATGCTGTGGTCGTGGCGCGGTTCCAGGTCGGTGGGTTGGTCAGACGACGATCCGCGCGCGATGAACCCAACGGATGCGAACCATGCCATCGCTGCTACGAGCGGAACATCAAAAAGACTGCCCGTGTAGTACTGGTGATAGTCGATCGCTACACCCGCTAGAAGCGAGCCCACGCTGTAAAACAAGGCGGCGACAAACAATTGCCGGTAAATTAGTCGCCAAGACCCGTGACTGCGCTTCCAGACCAAGCCTACACCTATAATCAGAACGATCTGTTCGCATACGTAGAGCACATCGAAGCTGTGACCATAAACCGCTTCGTTCGGAGAAACGTACTGCCACGGGATCACGATAAATAAATAAAGATAAAGCCACCAGGTGAGCAGCAGAAAAAAGTCGAGCGACACCAGCCGCAGAGAATGGTCCTTCCGCTGCACTTGCGGCTGCACCACCAGGGCAGCCATCATGGGAACGACATGCAGAAACAGAACTACGTCTCCCACAAACGGGTTCGGTACTTCTTGGCGCAGAAAGACTTCAAAGTAAGTCCACAGAACCTGCGTACAAAGCCACATCCCGCAACCGAGCGCCATAAGCGCCCAGAAAAGTTTGGCTTTTCTGTAGCTTGTCTTGAGGTTCGAGAGGATGGACAGCATTCCGCAGAAAAGCAGAGCGGACTGCATCAGATCGCCGAAGGCGGTCAGCTCAAGACTGCGCGGCGCCAACAGAGACACGAGTACGTGAACGCACACCACTGCGCACACGATTCCCGTCCACTTGCCGGGTTTTCGCACCGAGATGAGACCCACCGTAAGAGTGTATTGCGGGGTTAGGTTGCCGCGCGTGTTACTGAAGTAACAGCATGCGTGACCCGAGCGTGCTGTTAGCTAATCGCTGCAGCAAATCGCCGGGCAAATCGGAAAACATCGTGATAGGAGTTGTAAAGTGGCACCGGTGCAACCCGGAAAACGTCGGGTTCCCTCCAGTCGCCCACGATACCCTCCTGGGCTAGCCTTTTGCACAGCGCCCGCCCATTTTTTGAAATTCGGAGGGATAGCTGCGCGCCCCTCCGGTTCTCTCCATGCGGTGTAATAATTGAAAAAGCTGGAGACGACTTCTGGTTCAGCAGGAACTCCAGATACCCAGTCAGCGTCACGCTCTTCGCCCGTAAACGCTCCATCCCCGCTTCGTGGAAGATCGCCATCGAGGCGCGCAAGACGGCCAGGCTGACTATCGACGGATTGCTCAACTGCCAGCCATCGGCGCCAGGCATCGCGCGAAAATCAGGCCCCATCTCGAACCGCGACTGTTCGTCATGCCCCCACCAGCCTGCAAAGCGCGGCAGCTCCCACGCGCGCCCATGCCGCTCATGAACAAAACAACCCGCAACACATCCTGGTCCGCCGTTCAAATACTTGTAGCTGCACCACACCGCAAAATCCGGACCCCACTCATGAAGTGTTAACTCCAAATTGCCCGCCGCGTGCGCCAGATCAAAGCCAACCACGCAGCCCCGCGCCCGGCCCAATTCCGCGACGCGGGCCATGTCATAAGCTTGGCCGGTAGAATAATTGACTCCCCCCAGCATAATCAGCGCGATGGCAGCCCCTTCGCGCTCGATCAACTCTTCAATGTCTTCATCGCGAAGGCAAGCTTCGCCGGGCCGCGGTGTCAACTCGATGAGCGACGTTGCAGGGTCAAAGCCGTGAAAACGAATCTGCGACTGCACAGCGTACTGGTCTGAGGGAAAAGCTCCGCACTCCACGACAATCTTGTGTCTCTCTCGCGTCGGACGGTAAAACGAAACCATCATCAGGTGCAGATTCACGGTGAGCGAATTCATCACCACCACTTCAACCGGTTTCGCCCCCACCAACTCCGCGGTCTGTTCTGTCAGCAGCCGATGGTAGGGCATCCAGGGGTTCTTCGCGTGAAAATGTCCCTCCACGCCAAGCTGCGCCCACTCATTCAGTTCCTCTTCGATATATGCTGCAGCCGTCTTGGGCTGCAGTCCAAGCGAGTGCCCGCAAAGATAAATGCATTCGTGGCCCGCGGTCCCCGGAAGCAGGAAGCGCTCACGGAATTCCTTCAGCGGATCGCGTTCATCCATCGCAATCGCAAAATCTTCGCCGGCTTCGAACTTCGGCTGATGCTGGCGGTCGCTCACTGCCGAATCTCCAACGGAGTCAGATCGCGGCGAATCAATTGATCTGCTTTGTTCCAATCGAGATCCTCCACCCGATCGATGGAGTCACACAGCTCTGCCAGCATTCGGTCTTGAACCGTGCCCCGCGTCAGTGCAACCGAGTAGGGAATGCGATGAAACGTCACCATGGCGTATTTCGGTACGAAAAGTTGGGGATACTTTGTTTCCAGCGCCAGCTCTACCTTCTTTCGCAGCAGGAATCGCGCGTCCGCCACCCGATCTCTCATTTCCGTAAAATTCTCAATCGCCATGTCCGCAATGGCGTCGGTATTTACCTTGCGCTGTTTCTCGAACTCAGGGAAAACGCGCGCCCAGTCCGCGCCGTGGCGGTCGAGTAACTCAACCAGACAAGTGCAATCTTCGAACCCGCAGTTTATTCCCTGGCCGAAGAACGGAACGATGGCGTGAACCGCGTCCCCGAGAAGCAGCGCTCTTCCTTCCACATGCCACGGAGAACACTTGATGGTAACCATCGCACCCATCGGATTCGCGAAGTAATTGTCGGCCAGCTCCGGCATCAACGGAACTGCATCCGGAAAGCGAGACTCGAAAAACTGGATCACCTGCGCCCGCGTGGTCAGGCCGGCAAAGCTGTCCGCGCCTTCAAACGGCAGAAACAGAATGCAGGCAAAGGTGCCGTCAATGTTGGGCAATGCAATCAGCATGTGGTTGCCCCTAGGCCAGATGTGCAGTGCGTGCGTCTCGAGCAAATGCTCGCCCTTGGGCCCAGCCGGAATCGTCACCTCCTTGTAGCCGTAGTCGAGATACTGTTGCGAAAAATTGAACCGGCTCAGCTTGAGCATCTCCGCCCGAATCGCCGACGCAGAACCATCGCACCCGATCACAACCTCCGTCGCCTTGGTAGTCTCCTCGCCCGTTTCCTCGTCGCGCACTCGCGTCGCGCCGGTCTTCAGGTCGTATCCCGTACAGCGCTGATTGAAGTGAATCTTCGCTCCGCATTCCTCTGCCGCATTGATGAGCGCAATGTTCAGTTCTGCCCGCGAAATCGAGTTGATGACTTCCGCTTCATCCTTCCCGTAGGGCTGAAACGTTAGTTCCCCCGCAGTCGAATGCATCATCCGCCCCTTCATCGGGATAATGATCCTGCGTATCCGCTCCCACAGCCCGGCTTGCTGCAACGCGTGGATGCCGCGGGTCGAAAGCGCGAGATTGATCGACCGTCCCGCGCTCATCCGCACGCGTCGCATATCAGGCCGCCGCTCATAAATCTCGACGGCAAATCCTCTTTTCGCCAAAAGAATAGCCAGAAGGGGACCGTTCAGTCCGGCCCCGATCAGCGTGACTTTGTCAGGTGCAGGCTTCATCTGAGAGGTGCGACGAATATTCTCAGCAACAGACAACGCTAAAGAAAACAACTTCTCACTCGGTCAACAGCGTTCTCGCCTCCCACAATTCGGGAAAGAACTTTTTGTCGAGCGTCAGTTTCAGGTAAGACGCTCCCGTGCTCCCCCCAGTGCCCATGCGGACTCCGATAATTCGCTCCACCAGCTGAATGTGGCGCAGCCGCCAGCTCACCACCAGTTCGTCAAACTCCGTCAGACGCTCGCACACATCGATCCAGTCACGGTGATGATGCTCATCTTTGTAGAGTTCGTGGACTGCGCGAGCGCGCGCTTCGAATCGCTCACTTTCGCTTGCACCCTCACCGGCCGGCGCAAGCTTGCCCATCGCTTGTAAAGCGCCGAAGAATACGTCGCGTAGCGAGGGCTCCTCCAACCGGCGCTTCAGACTCGCGTAAGCCTCTGGCGTGGGCCGGTGATAGCGAAGCATTTTCTCGTCTTTCAATCCGCACAGAAATTCGATTTCGCGAAACTGCTCAGACTGAAATCCACTCGCCGGCTCCAGCAAACCGCGAAATGCAAGAAAATGTGTAGGCAGCATCGTTTCCAGAATCGTGAACTGCTCCACCAGCACCCGCGTGATCTCGGTGCAGCGCCGCAACAGCCGCGCCGCCTCATACACTTCATCATGTGATTGTGGCGGCTCGCCGGCTTTTCGCAAATTAGCGACCACGGCATCCAGATCATGCAGCAGCTCCTTGAACCAAAGCTCGTAAGTCTGGTGCACAAGAATAAACAGCAACTCATCATGGTGCGGCGGCACAGATTGCGGCTGCTGCAGTTCCAGCAGTTCCGGAACCTTCAAATACGAGCTGTAGGTAAGGCGTCCAGGTTCAGGGGCGAGCGAAGATGGCCCGGCAGCCGCGCCAGGCACGGCCTTTGGCGACTCAACTTTAAGTCCAAGGAACTGCTCCGCATTTTCGCCCAGAATTTTACCCTTTGCATCCCGCGCTAGATTACTTTGGCGGACGAGTGACCCGACCCGTTCCTCCCCCAGCGGAAACGGATAGTCGGATCCCAGCATGACTCGATCCGCTCCCATCGTCCCCACCAGAAACTGCAACGACCGTTGATCGAACACTGCGGAATCGACGGAAAAACGGTTGAGATAATAGCTGGGCGGATGCTGACTCTCCCCGCGTGCAACCGGATGATGATGCCATGCGTTTTCCAACCGTCCCAGTAAGAAGGCAAAACTTCCGCCGCCGTGCGCGAAACAAATCCGAAGCGTGCCCGGCAGACGGTCAAATGCTCCACTTAAAATCATCGCTACCACTGACAATTGTGTCTCCGCCGGCATGCCGACCGTCCACGGCATCATGTATTTCGGCATGCGCACGCTCCCAAACATTTCCCAGGGATGGACGAGCACGGCCGCGCCCTCATCCGCACAGTGCTGCAAAAAAGTCACAATCCCAACATCGTCCAGATTCTTGTCGCCAACATGGTTTCCAATCTGCACGCCCAGGTGTCCAGCCCGCAAGCACCGACTAAGCTCCTTGCAAGCCGCATCAACATCTTGTAAAGGCACCTGGCAAAGCGATTTCAATCGACCTTTCCCTCGGCTGCAAAGCTCAAGCGCCGCATCGTTAAACAATCGCGCACAATCCAGCGCTTGCTCTACCGGACGCTCATAGGCGAACAGCACTGGAGTGGCAGACATGACCTGCACATCAACGCCGTCGCGATCCATCTCCTGCAGCCGCACCTCCGGGTCCCAGCACGCCGAATAAATATGACGGAAGAATCGGTCCCCCACCATGATGTCGGCCTTCCCCGGCTCGGTGTGCTTGATCCATGGCCAGTTCGGTGTGCCGTAGCGCGCCGCCAGGTCGGGCCACGAATCAGGGAAAAAATGATTATGAATGTCGATGACTGGCATGCTATTTGCCGGGATGAGTCGCGCCGCAATGCTTGCACTTGCGCCGGCTCTCATTGGAATAGAACTGCTCAAACAGCGGCGGCAAATCCTTGACGATGCTCTTCAGCTTCACTTCCGCGCGATAAATCAACTGATGGCAGTTCAGACAATACCACTCGAATGCATCCAAAGAGCCCTCGGGGCGTGGCACTTCAACCACCACCCCGATGGTGTCAGCCGGCCGTTGCGGTGAATGGCGCATATGTTTAGGCAAGAGAAAGATTTCGCCTTCTTTGATCGGCACTTCCAGCGGCGGCTTGCCCGGTGTCTCCATAATGCGCAATGAAATATTCCCCTTCAACTGGTAAAAGAATTCCTCCGTAGGATCGTCGTGATAGTCGCGCCGCTGGTTCGGCCCTCCCACCACCGTCACCATCATCTCGCCGTCTTCCCACACCTGCGCGTTTCCCACCGGAGGCTTCAGCTTCTCTTTGTTTGCTTCGATCCAGCCCTGAAAGTTGAAGGCCTTCAGATTTTTGATGGATGCCATTACGCCTCCTGTTTCACCGGTTTGTAAGCCCGGGCCGTGATCTCAATCAGCAAGTGCGGATGCGGTAACTGATGCACGGCCACCGTCGTCCGCGCCGGGCCATCGTATCCGAAAAATTCTCCGTACACTTCGTTGTAGCCGCCGAAATCGTTCATGTTGACCAGATAGGTAGAAATCTCCACAACATCCTGTAGTCGCGCTCCCGCACTTTGCAGAATGTCGCGGATATTCTCGATCACCGCGCGCGTCTGCACCCGGATGTCGAGCCGCGTCGTCCCCAATCGATCGACGTCGGCGCCGGCAATCGTGTTATCAGCGCGGCGCGCGCTGGTCCCAGACACAAACAGAAAATCTCCAGCCCGCTTCACATGAGGATACTTGCCGCGCGGCGCTGCTTTCCCTTCAACGACTTTGCTCTCTGTCCCGCCCATCACATTATTCGCACCAATCAAACATCACAGCCGAATGCAAATGTTGTTCAGTTCAGAATAGAAATTCAACGAATGCATCCCACCTTCGCGCCCTATGCCGGAGAGCCCCGCTCCGCCAAACGGTGTTCGCAGGTCTCGCAAGAACCAGCAATTCACCCACGTGATGCCCGCCTTCATCTGTTGCGCCACACGATGCCCCCGTTTCAAGTTGCTGGTCCAGATCGACGCCGCGAGCCCGTACTTCGTATCGTTGGCCATGGCGACGGCTTCCTCCTCTGAATCAAACGGCGCGATGTGGCACACTGGACCAAAGATTTCTTCCTTCACGCAACGCGCGGATTCCGGAAGCCCAGTATAGATGGTTGGTTGCACGTAGAAGCCGTGATCGCGATTGTCGCCAAACTTCGGAACTCCTCCGCCCGTAATAACCGTCGCTCCTTCTTTTTCCGCTAGCCGGTAGTACGACAACACCTTCTCTCGATGTTGTTTCGAAATCAGTGGCCCTAGATCAGTCTTCGCGTCATTCGGCCAACCCGCGTGCAGCTTCTCCGCCTTTTGTTTCAGCGCATCCACAAATTCGCTGAAGACTTTCCGCTCTGCATAAATCCGTTCGGCGCACAGGCAGACCTGCCCGGTATTAAGAAACACTGCCTCCGCCAAACCGTCGACCGCTTCTTCCAGATTGCAATCGGCGAACACGATCGCCGCATTCTTGCCGCCCAGTTCAAACGAGACCGGCTTCACGGTAGGCGCCACCGCCTTCATAATGGCTGCCCCGGTTCTCGATTCTCCGGTGAATGTGACAGCATCCACGTCCGCGTGTTGCGTCAGGAACTCTCCCGCCGATCCCGGCCCGAAGCCATGCACCACGTTATAAACGCCATTTGGAATCCCCGCCTCCTGCATGGCCTCGGCAAGAAGCGCAGCCGTAGCCGGAGTTTCTTCGGAGGGTTTCACCACCACCGCGTTTCCGCAAGCCAGCGCCGGCGCAACTTTCCACGTCAGCAGCAGCAAGGGAAGGTTCCACGGCGTGATCACTCCGACCACGCCCAAAGGCTTGCGCACAACATAGTTCAAGGCGTTTGTGCCATTGGGAGTTTCCGTCTGAAAAGATTCCAGCCCAGACATCTTCACCAAATCGGCAAACACGCGAAAATTCGCTGCAGCGCGAGGAACGTCGAGCCTGGAAGCAAGAGAGACCGGCTTGCCCGTGTCCGCAACTTCTGCCTGCACGAAGCAGTCAAACCGCTTCTCAATCGCGTCCGCGACCTGGTGCAATCGCGCCGCCCGTTCGCGGATTCCAATCCGTCGCCATTCTTGATCCAAAGCCCGCCGAGCCGCGTGCACAGCCTCGTCAACTTGCGACTCGCCGGCTTCGGCGACCTGCGCGATTACCGTCCCGTCCGCCGGATTCACATCCGCGAACTCTCGCTCCCCGGACACGAACCGGCCATCAATGTAATTCTGGATTAATTTCACGAAATCCCCAGGCGGGTCCCGGCAATCGTAGCAGGGCAGCCGGAAGCGAGGCAATCTCCAGGCTAACTCTCAAGCTTCCGCTGCTCCAGATAGCGCTGCAATGCATCGCGCCAGGATGGCATCTCATTTCCGAGAGCCCGCAGACGCGCCGGCGACAGCACTGAATACGCAGGTCGAGGCGCAGGCCGCGCCATCTGCTGGCTGCTCACCGGTCGCACCGTTGTTCCAAGTCCCGCGCGGCCGACAATCTCTTCCGCAAACTCAAACCAGCTGCAATCGCCGGCGTTGGTCGCGTGGAAAATTCCCGCCGCACTCTTCCGGCACAGTTGAATAATTGCCCGCGCCAGGTCCTCGGCATAAGTTGGAGAGCCGCGCTGATCATTGACTACGTCAAGCGTCGGACGGCTCGCAGCCAGCTTCAAAATCGTATCCGGAAAGCATTTTCCGCCAACTCCAAACAGCCACGAAGTTCTCGCGATGCAGCAATCCGGCATCAACTCCAACAACCTGACCTCCGCCTCGGCCTTGGTGCGTCCGTACACGCTCTGCGGATTCCGCGCATCTCCGGTTTCGTACGGCGTCGTCTTTGTTCCATCAAACACGTAATCGGAGCTGAGAAAAACCAGTCGCGCTCCAACCTGCTTAGCCGCGGCGGCAACGTTTACCGCTCCGTCGCGGTTCACCGCGAAAGCCAGCTCGGGCTTGCTTTCACATCCGTCCACATCCGTATAAGCGGCGGCCAACACGATCCACTCTGGACGCGCTTCCTGCACAACTTCCAGGACGCGTTTTCCGTCTCGGATGTCTGCAGCGTGCGAGGTGAGCCCAGTCACGGTATCTCCGCTCCACTCGCGCATCAGCGCCTTGCCCAGCAGTCCGGAGGCGCCAAAAATTGTGACTCTCATCGGGATTTAGTCGAAACACTCGGCGTCGCGAAACGCGGAGCCGCGCTGGTCCTTCGCTGAAACGATCGGCGCGCCATCCAGCTCCCAGTTGATCTTGAGTTGAGCGTCGTTCCACGCAAGCGTGCGTTCGTGCTCGGGTGCATAAAAATCAGTCGCCTTGTAAAGCACGTGAGCCTTTTCCGAAAGCACGCGGAATCCATGCGCAAAACCAGCGGGAATCCACAGCATGCGCTTGTTCTCGCCCGACAACCGCACTCCCTCCCAACCACCGAAAGTCGGGGAACTCCGGCGCATATCCACCGCGACGTCCAGAATTTCCCCCTCAACCACCCGCACCAGTTTCCCCTGCGGATGCTTCAGCTGATAATGCAATCCCCGCAAAACATTTCGTGACGAACAGGAATGGTTGTCTTGCACAAATCTTTCGGCAATCCCCGCCTCCGCCATGATTCGCTGGTTGTAGCTCTCGAAGAAAAATCCGCGTTCGTCTCCGAACACTCGTGGCTCGAGCGCAAATACGCCAGGCAGCGAAGTCGGGATTTTCTTGAGCGCATCCATCACAGGTCGAATCGTCTGAACTGCATCCATCAAAATACCTTCTCCCGCAAAAGCTGGAGCAGGTAGGCGCCATAACTATTGTTCTTCATCGCATTGCCAATTCTTTCCACCTGATCCGCCGTAATGTAGCCGGAGCGCAGCGCAATCTCTTCCGGGCAAGCCACCATCAGTCCCTGCCTCTTCTCGATCGCCTGAATGTAGAGTGCCGCGTCCATCAACGACTCATGCGTCCCGGTGTCCAGCCACGCCATACCTCGTCCCATCACCATTACTTCCAACTCTCCACGCTCCAGGTACACTTTGTTTACATCGGTGATCTCCAACTCGCCCCGCGCACTCGGCTTCAGCGACTTCGCGATCTTCACCACCTGATCATCGTAGAAATAAAGTCCGGTCACCGCATAACGCGATTTCGGCTGCCGGGGCTTCTCCTCGATGCTGAGCGCTCGCCCTTTTGGATCAAATTCCACAACCCCATATCGTTCCGGATCGTGCACCGGATAAGCAAACACGCATGCGCCTCGCTTCTTCCCCGCGGCTTGCCGCAGGTCCTTACCCAAATCGTGCCCATAAAAAATGTTGTCGCCCAGCACCAGGGCGCAAGCGCTGCCTTTAATAAATTCTTCCCCCACGAGAAAAGCCTGCGCAATTCCTTCCGGCTTCGGCTGCACTTTGTATTGCAGATGAATGCCAAACTGGCGGCCATCCCCCAGCAGCGCCTCAAACTTGCTTATGTCCTCCGGCGTAGTAATAAGGAGAATGTCGCGAATCCCCGCCAGCATCAGCGTGCACAGCGGGTAATAAATCATCGGCTTGTTGTAAACCGGCAGCAGACTCTTGCCCATGGCATGAGTCACCGGATACAAGCGCGTCCCTGCCCCTCCCGCCAGAATGATTCCCTTATAGCTCGCACTCGAGGCTTGCGTCATAGGATGATTCTGCTAACAGACTTCATGGTTGCAACTCAGGACGAGTAGTGCGTTTCAATCCACTTCCGGTACCCGCCGCTGGTCACATCGCGGACCCACTCTTCATTTTCCAAATACCACCGCACGGTCTTGCGAATTCCACTCTCAAATGTTTCCAGCGGACGCCACCCCAGTTCGCGTTCAATCTTCGTCGCGTCCATGGCGTAGCGCCGGTCGTGTCCCGGACGGTCCTTCACAAATGTGATCAGCCCGCGACGCGGTGTCCCGCGGCTTCCGGCCATCTCATCCACAAGGTCGCAGATCGTTTCCACGATCTCGATGTTCCGCTTCTCATTCCAGCCGCCAATGTTGTACGTCTGTCCAACTCGTCCCCGGGCGAGCACTTGCGCAATCGCTTCGCAATGATCCTCCACATAAAGCCAGTCGCGAACGTTCTGCCCGTCTCCGTAAACCGGCAGCGGCTTGCCATCGCGCGCGTTCAGAATCACCAGCGGTATCAATTTTTCTGGAAACTGGAATCGCCCATAATTATTCGAGCAATTCGTCGTCAGAACCGGCAGCCCGTAAGTGTGATGATAAGCCCGCACAAAATGATCAGACGCGGCCTTCGACGCCGCGTAAGGACTGTTGGGCGCATACGCCGTAGTCTCAGAAAAAGGGGTATCGTCAGGACCCAGCGAGCCGTACACTTCATCCGTGGAAACATGCAGAAATCGAAAATCGACTTTCTCCCGTTCCCCGAGACTACCCCAATATGCCCGCACTTCCTCCAGCAGCGCGAAAGTTCCATCCACATTCGTGCGGATGAAGTCATCCGGCCCGCGGATCGAGCGATCCACATGGCTCTCGGCGGCAAAATGCACAATCGCCCGTGGCCGGCTGCGTTCCAGCAGCCCGCGCACCAGGCTCCGGTCGGCAACATCGCCATGTACAAACTCGTATCGCCGTTCGTTCGAAACAGCTTCCAGGTTGTGCAGATTCCCCGCGTAAGTGAGCTTGTCCAGGTTTACGATCGAAGCCGAATCCCGCTCCATCCTCTGCAGAATGAAGTTGGATCCGATAAATCCTGCCCCACCTGTGACGAGGATCGTGTTTTCCATATGATCGAACTTCGGACTCAGTAGCATCCGGGCTCGCCACAGCGCCGCCGGCGAATGAACTCCAATTGTAAACAAAAAGGACGGGATTGACCCCGTCCTCTTGTTGCTGCGTTCGATTTTTCTGAGTGAGCTAGATATTCGCTCGATTGTGTTTCACCGCCAACGAGCCGGTCGCTATCCCGCTCGTCGCTGCCCCGCGGACGCAGCGGCTCCGGCCCGGCCAACTGGCCTCCTGGCTCCAGTCTCCGCAAGTTCCCAACCCATCATTTCGAAATACACCCGCTCGATCTCCCGAGCTACCTGCGGCCACTGATAATGTTCCCGGATGCGTCGTTTCGCAGCCTGTCCTGCAGCCTCGCGCACTGCCGGATTCGCAATCAGAAATCGCAGCCGGTCCGCTAGGTCCGCCACGTCGCCGCGCCGGAAGGTGAATCCCGCGTCCTCTACGGCTTCCCGATTTTCCGCCACGTCGCTGCTGAGCACGCAAAGCCCAGCGCCCATCGCATCCAGCAAAGCCAGCGACAGGCCTTCCAGATCGGATGGCAGAACGAACATCATGGCGTTGGTCAGCAACTCGTCCAGAACCTCACCTGAGACCCATTCCAGCATCTTGATCCGCTCGCCCGCGTGAGTCCGCAACTCGCGCGAGTAATCGTCGCAGTAGCTCGATGCCCCGGCCATGACGAGCTTCACATCAGTCTCCAACCTCTCATACGCCTCCACCAGCAGATGGCAACCCTTTTCCGGCGAAAACCTTCCCAGAAACAGAATGTATCGTCCCGGCTCCAGTCCCCAATCAAAAATCTTGTCAGGTACGCGCCATTCCCGCAGCACACCCCCATTCGGCACATAAGAAGTTTCCGTTCCATAACCCGCCCGGTAGTGTTTCTGCAACGCATGCGAGACCACCATAGTGCGGCTGGGCAAACTCACCGCCGCCTTCTCTCCCAGCCGCAGGACAGCCGAGGCAAATCGCCCCCATTTTTTCCGCTGCCAGTCGAGCCCCTGCACCGTGACCACGGTTTTCTTTCCCGCCAGCCGCGGAATAAACGAGAACAGCGCCGGCCCCAGCGCATGGTAGTGCACCACGTCGCAAGGTTGAACCAGAACATGGAGCGTGCTCAGAAACGTATGCACCAGGGTTTCCAGATGTTTGGATCGTATCGTGGGCAGCCGTACCAGCCGGATGCCGTTGCGTTGTCTCGCCGGCGGCGTAAAGTAGCTCCGGCAATACGCTGTCACCTGGTGTCCCATCCCAGTCAGTCTTTCTCCAATCTCTTCGTAATAGGTTTCAATACCGCTGTACTTCGAAACCACACCCCGCCCGCCAATGAATGCCACGCGGACCATAGGCTTCTTAAACGCTGCCAGGGGAGGATCGACTACGTCGCCGCCCATAGCTGGATTAAAGACGAGGCGCTGCAGAGGAACGAAGCCGCTTCTTTCCAGTCGCGGTGTCCCTTCGCCAGCCCTCGACTTCACCAGGGCTGGCCTTCGAGTCCAGTTCGGACTTCGCGCTCCCGCCGATCGGTTTCTCGCGGCAATCACCTGCTCATACAATCCAACCAGCGCCTCGTAGTGAGCCTGCGGCGTATACTCTCGCCGCATTCGCTCCCAGCCTGCCCGCCCCATTTGATCCGCCAGTTCCGACTGTGAGCTGAGAAACCGGAGAGCCGACGCCAGTTGCTCCACATCACCGGTCCGGTACAAGAGTCCTGTCTTGCCGGCCTGCACCAGTTCCCGCCGCGACCCCAGGTCTGTGGCCACCACGGCGCGAGCTGCCGCATAAGATTCCAGAATCGTCTTGCCCAACGTTTCATAGGCGTGCGACGGCAGCACGGTGAACCGCGCCCCGGCAATCGCACGCTGCAGTTCTGCGCCCCGCATGTGACCGGCGAACTCCACGTTCCTCAATCCCAGCTCGCCGGCGAGTTGCTCCAACCGGCCGCGCTCCGGTCCGTCGCCCGCGATCATCAGCCGAAGATTTGGCAGTCGCTGCATGGCATGCAGCAAGTCGTCCACCCCCTTTTCCGCCGACAATCTCCCGAAGTAAAGCAGCGGAGCATCCTCCGCAACACGCCCCGTTGCTGCCCTGACCGGCTGAAAGTGGGGCAGCACCTCGAACCTCCCTGGATCCCACCCGTGTTCAACAAACTTGTCCCGCACGAATTGGCTCGGTGCAAGAAACCGGTCCACGCATTTTTCGTACGTTCCCGCCCATTTATGCAGGTATGCCTCTGCCACCAGGGTCATCCGCGCGCCCCATCCGGGATAGCACTTTTCCTTCAGCGCGTGCCAGAATTCCCCGCCCTTGCACGCCTCGCAAGCTTCTCCTCGCAAAACCAGGTTGTAACTTGCGCACAGCACCTTGAAGTCGTTCAAGTGGTAGATGACCGGAACCTTCTGCGCCTTCAACTCCCACAAGATCGACGGCGACAAATGGTGATAAATATTCCGCACGTGCGCCACATCCGGCCGGAAATCCGCGATCATGCCCTGAATCCGCCGTCGTGCCTCGCGGGAATAAATCGCGCGCCCTGCCAGCCTCACCTTCTCGAACCATCGACTGCGCCCCTTGAAATCGATGTGGGGCACGAAATGGCGATCGTATGGCGTGGCGTTGCCTTGCGGATCGGCCATCGAAAACAGCGCTACCTCGTGTCCCCTGGATCGCAGCAGTTCCATGGCTTCGAACAGGTAGACCTCGGTGCCACTGAAGGGATAGTTATATTTGTTGCAAAACAAGATTCTCACGAGGGGCGCTCCAGTCTTGAGTTACAAAATCCTGGGTTACAGGATCCTGGGTTGGGGGGAAATCAGGCGCAGTGGTCCTCTGCAGAAACCAGCTGCCAAATCGAGTTATGTTCTTTGTGCGACTAAAGTTGTGAGCCACTTGCATCTGCGCGGCGTGCCGGATCCAGTCCAGCCGGCTCACCGCTGAGCGATCCTCCCGGCACATCGATCTCTCAAGGAAGAGAATCTTGGCTACGAAATCCCGCAGTGCTCCCGGCGCATAGAGAAAACCGGTTTTTCCAGGAATGACAATCTCCGGGATCCCAGTGATTGCCGGCGCCAGAACGATCCTGCCCCGCACCATCGCCTCCATCAGCACCAGAGGAATCCCCTCACTTCGGCTAGTGAGCACAACCACGTCGGCGCGCCCATACAGAGCTTCTATCTGCCTTTGCCCGACATAGCCGAGCAGCTTGAGCTGGTCTTGCAAACGGTTCTTCCGAATCAAACACTCTAGCCTCTCCCGTTCCGGTCCTTCCCCTGCAATCCAGCACTCAAAATCGAGTCCACCATCGCGCAGGCGAGCGCAGGCGCGAACCAGAAACGCGTGATCCTTCACCGCATGCAGCCGTCCCACTGCGAGCAAGGTGAAGATGCGGCGCGTGCCCCGGGCAACCCTCCGCGATTCCCCGCGTTCCGGCACCTCCACACCCAGACGCGAGACGATGATTTTGTGCGGATCGACCGCCGGGAAGTTTTTCAAAATGTGGCGCCGGTTATACTCCGAGATCGTCAGGCAAAACTGGCAATGCTTCAGCTTCGCGTCGAGATAAGCGCCGTTGAGCAGCAGGTCTGACCCGTGCAGCGTCATGCTGAAATCCACTCCCAGCAGCCGCGCCGCCACCATTCCGATCCACGACCCGAAATAGCCGTGATGCACGTGGATGTGATCCACCCCGCGATCGCGCAGCAGCACGGCGTAATACGCCCCCAGCCAGGTGTGCACCAGGGCTTTCAGCCGTCGCTTCGGCGATTCGTTTCCCCGCAGCAGCACCCGCGCCACCAGGCCGGCAATCCGTTCCCAACGCCGCACCGCGAGGGCGAGTGCTCGCAGCAGAGTCACAACTCGAACCGGCTGTAGACACAGAATCTCCGGCTCCAAAACCGAATTGGGGCACGCGCTCTGCGTCGCATCCGGCCTGCGCACGCTGCCGGGAATGACCCGAACTCCCCGCCGCCGCAATTCCTGGATCTCCTCGCCCACATAAGGCTCGACGGCAGCAGGAAATTGATTCGCGAGATAAGCAACCGTCAGCACGAAATCCAGATTTTCAGAAGAAGTAGTCGCAGAATGAAGAGTTGGAGAATTACGCGGCAGACCCGCGAAGGCCCGTGGCAGACGGACTTAGTCTGGGTTCCGATTCGTAAGCGGCGCGTCGCTGCTGCGCCGCCAGCATTCCCGCCATCGAGAACAGAAGGCCGTTTACGAACTGATAATTCATCACCACCAGAGCCGCATTCACCCAATAGATGCCAAGCATCACCGGCCACACGGCATGAAACTGCCGATTCAGAAAACCCCCGCGCTCGGCCCGAGGAACCTGTCCCCGTCCCAGCCGCCAAAGCTCCCACATCAGCCACGCATAAAGCGCTAAACCGAAGACGCCATGCTCCACCATCAACTCCAGATAAGTATTGTGCGGATACAATTCCTTCTCCTTGTACCCGCTCACGTGCCGCGCCAGCTCCGCAGGCATCTGGTTGATACCCCATCCCGTGAGCGGCTTCTCCAGAAACATCTGCCAGCCCGCGGTATAAACCGCCCTCCGGAAATCAAGCGGCCCTGATTCCTTGAGCCGCTCCGTGAGCGCCCGCCGCTGATCATCGAAGCTCAAAGCGATCAGCAAGCCCAGAGTTCCCACGATCGCCACCCCGACGCAGATAAGCCGCAGCCTCCGGTTGTGCGCGCGAAAAATCAAAACCATCACGCTCACCGCAAACGACAGCCATACCGCACGCGTCATCGTCGCCAAAATTGCGACCGGAAGGGAACCCAGCAGCACCGCGGCGCTCCACCCGCGGATTCTTCCCCGCAGAAACGCGTGCAACGCCAG
>JBEKWP010000058.1:0-21681 GCA_049512915.1 Candidatus Sulfotelmatobacter sp. | reverse complement strand
GGTTGCCAGCAGGAACAACAAATTGTAAACGTAAAGCTGGGAAAGAGCATCTGCAATAGGTTGTATCATTTTGCGATCGCGCGATTGGGCGAGTCGAATGCTTGCTTCGCCAAGCTTTCAAGCGCCACGGTTTTCAATCGCCCGTTTTTCAATCGTGCATTTTTCAATCGCCCAATGACCCGATCACTCAATCGCCACATTCTTAAGGAGAGCCACTTCACCTCATGCGAACCATAGCCCTGCTCACCGTTTCGAACATCTTCATGACCTTCGCCTGGTACGGTCACTTGAAATATCGCGAGGTCCCGCTGTTCAAAGTGATCGTGATCAGTTGGATGATTGCCTTCTTCGAATACTGCTTCCAGGTGCCGGCCAACCGCATTGGTTCCTACGAATTCAGCGCCGCGCAACTCAAGACCATTCAGGAGGTCATCACGCTGGTCGTGTTCTCGGTGTTTTCAGTGCTCTACCTGAAGCAGCCCGTGCGCTGGAACCACGCCGTCGGATTCGCCATGATCGTCGCCGCGGTCGGAGTGATTTTCAAACAGTGGTGAGCGAAGAAATCAAGGGCGTCATCCCGAAGCCCCGCGCTTTACAGCGGGGAGAGGGATCTCCCGCGCATCGTAGCTGACCAGGAATCGTTTTAAGCTGTCGACTCACCTCTTGGCCGCAGCATGCCCCTGCACTTTCTTCAGAATCGCAATCTGTCCCGCATGGTAGAGCGCGTGTTGCGCCACGCCATGCAGCATAAAGTAAAAATCGTATCTCTTGCCGGGAACCCGTTCCCGCAACCGCGGCTCAGGCAAGGCCGCAACCGTCTTCACCAGCACGTCGTGCGTGTGCTTCGCGCGAGCGATGGCCTCGCGCCACGCCGTTTGAGTAGGGTTAGGAACGACGGGAAAATTCGCCGTACCCGTAAGCTGCACTTTCTCCCCGCCCAACCGGCTGCGGGCCGCGTCGTCCCAGGCGGAAACGTGCAGCACCAGCTCCCAGATGCTATGAACATCGGGCAGAGGCTGAGCCGCGGCCGTCGTAGCATCCATCTCCCGCAGCAGCTCAAGCAGAGCCGGACCATGCCAGGCATCGCCTTCAAATGCGCGGTGAAGCTGTTCGGCAATCAGGGCAGGTTCTGAACTGTGAGACGCCATACCTCCAACTTCGCAACTAAGACCGGAATAGTCAAGATATTTACACATACACGGTAATCGTGTATCATCAGGGCAATGATTGTCTCCTTTGGGGACAAGACGACAGAAGACGTCTTTCACGGCCATCAGACAAAAGCCGCGCGGAGAATTGCGCAAACTTTGTGGTCGCGAGTCCAGGCAAAACTGGACGTGCTGAATGCCAGCACAACACTCGAAGACCTGCGCGTCCCGCCGTCAAACCGGCTCGAGAAGCTGCGCGGGGATTGGGCGGGGTTTTACAGCGTGCGGGTAAACGATCAGTATCGCGTGGTTTTCCGGTTCGTCAACGGCGACGCGCTCGATGTGCGCTGTACGGACTACCATTAAGGAGAGAATAATGCTGCCGAGCCATCGTATCGCCACTCATCCTGGAACAATCCTGTTGCAGGAGTTTCTCGAGCCCGCGGGCCTGACCCAGGCGGAACTGGCCAGGTCTCTCGGCATCCCTTTGAACAGGGTGAATGAACTCGTCCGTGGAAAGCGCGGAATCACGCCGGAGACCGCTCTGCTGCTGGCGGGATACTTCAAGAACTCCGCCGAGTTTTGGATGAATTTGCAAACCGCGTACGATCTCACGCGAGCCCTCCAAAATATGCGCAAGAGTCCAGCGTCGGCGTCGCGAGCGTCACGTCACTCCGCCGGAGCGGACTAGTTGACGCGAGTCAGGCTCTCGCTGGTCAAGAGTCAGCCACAACCGCCATCCCCGCCGCATTCGCCGCGTCGAGAACCCTCTGGCCATCGAGCAGCAGACATTTTCCCGCATCCAGCGCAAGGCAGGTAGCGCCTGCCACTTCCATTACTTCGATAGTCCTCACTCCGATCACGGGAACATCAAACCGCATATCCTGATTCGGTTTCGCGATCTTCACCACTGTGAGGGCGCGGCTCAGCGTTGAAGCATCTCCCTGCAGCGAACGCATGATGTACCCTGCGCGCTCGATGGCGGCG
This sequence comes from Candidatus Sulfotelmatobacter sp., assembly GCA_049512915.1. Classification (GTDB taxonomy): domain Bacteria; phylum Acidobacteriota; class Terriglobia; order Terriglobales; family Acidobacteriaceae; genus Sulfotelmatobacter. The sequence continues at coordinate 19,546 of JBEKWP010000058.1, read as the reverse complement.
TCCGTACCCTCCATGGCTTCCACTGCCACGCAAGCCGATTCCGCAATTACCACCGTCTGCCCAATGTCATACTGCGCCAGCTGCCGAGCCACGGCGCGGCCGTAGTCGATGTTCTTTCGTTCCTGTTCGCTCGGGGCGCGGCGCGTGAGCTCTCCGGCCTTCACCAGCAGCGGCTCCAGCAGCCCAGTCGAACTTTCAAGTGTGATGCCCTCCTCAGCGAGAACCTTGGCTACGGCGCCGAGCAGGCTATCCGTATTGCGCGTGGTAAGCGAAAGCAAAAGCTTAGCTAGCCGCCAGTCCGGCCGGATCGCGGAGAAAATCTGCTTGTGCTTCACCTGCCCGGCCATGATGGCGCGCCGCACGCCTTGCCTCTGGAATGTCTCAATCAGCTTCGAGAGTTCTCCCAGCGAAACCCAGTGCACCGAAGCCGCGCCGCGATCCTCAATTGCAGCCGAAGCCTCTTCCTTGATCGCGACCACAACCACTTCAAATCCTTGAGCGCGAGCGGCGTCCAATATCAGAAGAGGAAAAGTGCCGTTGCCGGCGATAAGGCCGATGCGTTCCATGATCGTGTGTAGAGGTGCTACTTAATCACGCCGCGTTGAGATGATTCGATGAAACCTATCAGCATATCTACGTCTTCGCCGCGATCAGGCTCGGACTTCAGCTTCTCCAGCGCCTGCGAAGTATTCATCTTCGACGCCAGCAGAGTCTTATATGCATGATGAATCTTGCGGATTCGCTCCGGGGAAAATCCGCGCCGCTCAAGCCCAACTTTATTCATCCCGTAAGCGTGAGTATTGCGCGCCGCAGAAGTCATCGAAAACGGCAGCACATCCTGCGTGATGGTGGTGCCGCCACCCACGTAGGCGTGAGCGCCGATGCGCACAAACTGATGCACCGGGCAAAGCGCCCCCACCACCGCCCACTCTTCCACGGTCACATGCCCGCCCAGTGTCGCGCCGTTCACCAGCATGCAGTGGTCGCCGATCACGCTGTCGTGTCCGATGTGCGCATAGGCCATGATCAGGGTGTGGCTGCCCACGCGAGTGAGTCCGCCGCCCTTCACGGTCCCGCGGCTGATGGTGACGCACTCGCGAATCTCGTTGTGGTCGCCGATCTCGAGCCGCGTCGGCTCGCCTTTGTAGGTAACATCCTGCGGCGCCATGCCAATAGCGCAGAACGGAAAAAACGCGTTGTCGGCGCCGATCTTCGCCGGACCTTCGAGCGCCACATGCGATACCAGGCGGCAGCCCTCACCGAGTTCGACTCCAGCTCCGATCACGCAATAAGGGCCGACTGTGCACGATGCCGGCACTTTGGCCCGCGGATCAATGATCGCCGTGGGATGGATCGCCGTAGGATGGACATTCATGATCGAGTCATTGCACTGCTAGAGGATGAAATAAAAGTGCGGTGCCCTGACTCCGCTTCACTCCGCATCCGAACCGTTGCTGGCGCCATCCGCGCCGTCCCCGCGCCCGCGTGAGCTGTCGATCAGCTGGCATGACACCGTTGCCTCCGCCACGCGCTTGCCCGCCACAAAAGCGACGCCGTGCATCTTCGCCGCGATCATGCGGGGGATGACCCTCCAGCCCTGCACTTCCACTTCAATCCGCAACTGGTCGCCGGGACTCACCGGACGGCGAAACTTCGCCCGATCGATTCCCGTGAAAACCATCAGCTTGTTGCTGCGATCCTCCAGTTCGGTGAGCAACAGCGCTCCTCCGGCCTGAGCAATGGCTTCCACGATCAGCACTCCGGGCATGATGGGCAATCCCGGAAAATGTCCATTGAAAAAAGGTTCGTTGATGGTGACGTTCTTGATGGCTACGATGCGCTCTTTCCGTTTCAACTCCAGCACCCGGTCAATCAGCAGAAACGGGTAGCGGTGCGGCAGAATCTTCAGGATCTCGTGAATGTCGAACCCCGTCCTGGATACGGCCCCATCGCTCACGAGTGGAGTGCTTTCAGTCATGCTTCGCTCTCAATCAGTTCGCCCCAATCAGCCTGAAGATTATACTGTACCGCGTCGCATTCACGGCGCACTGCCCCCACCACCAGCCCGCGAAAGGAATTGTGCCCGGCATGACAGCAGGAAAATCAGCGGCGGCTCAGCCTCAGCCCGCAGAAGCCGACCGCCTGCGCTATTTCTCGCAACATCAGCACCAGATCGTCGACACGATCCGCGATCTCGTCCAAATCGAATCCCCCAGCGACAACAAGCCCGCGGTCGATCGCATCGCCGCCTTCCTCGCCCCTAGATTCGAAGCCCTCGGGGGACGCACTCGGCTCCATCGCAGCACCGACTTCGGCGACAATTTGCAGATCGACTTCGCCACGGCCTCTCGTTCGGGAACGTCCAATCGCAAACCGGTTCTGCTGCTCGGCCACTACGACACGGTTTATCCCCTGGGCACTCTGGCCAGCATGCCCTGCAAAATCGAGGACGGCCGCCTGCGCGGCCCCGGCGTTCTCGACATGAAGTCAGGCATCGCGCTCATGCTCCACGCCATCGCAGCGCTGCAGGCATGGCACGGCCAACTCCCGCGGCCCGTCACGGTGTTCCTGGTTTCCGATGAAGAAGTCGGCAGCCATTCTTCGCGGAAGATCACTGAGGCCCTCGCGAAAGATTCCGCCGGAGTGCTGGTGCTCGAGCCCGCCGCCGGACTTCGAGGCGCCGTCAAAACCGCGCGCAAAGGTGTGGGCGAATACACTCTGCGCGTGAAAGGCGTCGCCGCACATGCCGGACTCGACCCCGGCAAAGGACACAGCGCCATTCTCGAACTAGCCCGCCAGATCGCAGTGCTCTCCAGGCTGAACAATCTGCAGCAAGGCGTTTCGGTAAACCCAGGCATAGTCCAGGGCGGAACCCGCACCAATGTGGTCGCGGCCGAGGCTTCAGTTGGCATTGATGTCCGCATCAAGAGCGCAAAACAAGCCTCCGGCCTTGACCGCAAGCTGCGCTCCCTCAAGCCATTCGACAAACACTGCAAACTAGAAATGTCCGGCGGCATCAACCGTCTCCCCATGGAGCGCACCGCCGGAGTGGCGGCGCTTTACAAAAAAGCCCAGGAGATCGCCCGCCAGATCGACTGGAAGCTCGAAGAAGCAGCCGTAGGTGGCGGCTCCGACGGCAACTTCACCGCTGGCATGGGCATTCCCACGCTCGACGGCTTAGGCGGCGTGGGCGATGGCGCACACGCAGTCCACGAATTCATCGTCATCTCCGAGCTTCCGCGCCGAGCCCTGCTGCTCGCCGGATTGATCGAAAGCGCATGATCGCTGGAACTTGATCGCTGGAACATGATCGCTGGAACATGATTGCTGAGAAAACGATCGCTCGAAAACCGACTTGCTAAAGTTTGTCGTGGTCATTTACCGGCGCCACATTCTTTGACTCTGAAGTTGCCATAGCCTAGACTTTTTACAGGTAGTTCCACTGATCTGCCCCGTGTTCGGAACGCCTGAAGCATCCTTGGAGGAGTTATGGGTGAGTTTTCGCCCTGGCATTGGTTATTAATTATCGCCATCGCCCTTCTGCTCTTCGGCCCCGGAAAATTTGCCGCCGTCGGCAAAGGCATCGGCGAAGGCATCCGTAACTTCAAAGCTTCCATGAAAGAAGGGGCCGAACCGAAAAAAGAAAAAGAGGAAGAGAAGAAGTCCTAGCCGACTCCCAGACAAAGACTTGCAACTGCAATTCAGAGCGCTCCCCGCGTTCTCAGCATCCGATAGACCAGCGCCACCGGCAAGCCCACCACATTGCTGTAGTCCCCTTCAATTCGCGGAATCCAGCGTGAAGCGATGCCCTGGATCGCATACCCTCCCGCCTTGTCCATAGGCTCCCCGGTGGCCACATAATCGCGAATCTCTTTATCAGAAAGCTCGCAGACGGTCACCAAAGTCGTCTCGGAAGCAGTAAGCAGATCGATTTTGCTGGCCACTGTCCACTGACCACCGGCCACTGGGTTCACCACACAAACTCCAGTGATCACGGCGTGCGTATGTCCCGATAACATTCGCAGCATGCGAGCAGCATCGTCCGCGTCGCGAGGTTTGCCCAGGATCTCGCCATCGACCACCACGATCGTATCCGCGCCCAGGACATAATCGCCCGCCCGGCCTTGAAAAACTGCCACCGCCTTCTCCCGCGCCAGCCGCTCGGCGCAGTCCCGGGAAGACTCCCCCGGAAGCGGAGTTTCATTGATATCAGCCGGCTGCACTGTGAATGCAATCCCGGCACTGTGCAGCAATTCCTGGCGTCGAGGCGAGGCAGAGGCAAGAACGAGCATGCGAATCCAAATTCTAGTGGAAGCGCACGCATTCGTTCCACATTCGCAACCGGCGGCTGGCAACTGCACTCACCGAACTCCCACCAACCCCCGCACCGATTCAATCAGCTTCGCCGAATCGTATCCCACGCCGTCCTTGAACACGATTTCGGTGTTCTCAATATCCTCGATCTTCTTCGATGGGTCGCCCTTGATCACGACCAGATCCGCCTGCTTGCCCTCCGCGATCGTGCCGATGCGGTCCAGTTCCCCCAGATACTGCGCGCCATTCGAGGTCGCGATATGAATTGCCTCAAGCGGCGTGAATCCCGCTTCCACGAGCAACTCAACTTCGCGCTGATCGCCGAAGCCCGCGAGATCGCCTCCAAGCCCCGTGGGATCCTCGCCAGCCAGCAGCAATCCTCCGGATTTCACAAACGCACGTTCGAACTCCTCCTCCTGCGCAAACGCCGCTTCCCATGTCGATGCGTGAAGCTTGCCGGTTTTCGCATCCCGGGCTTGCAGATCGAAAAATACGCGGTTTTCCAAATACTGGTTGCGCGCTTCTTGCGACATGGCGTCCAGCACTCGCTGTTGAAGGGGTGCCTTGTCGGGCCCAATCGGCTCAAAAACCGGCAGCGTGGAGGTGACCGCGACGTGATGCGCAACTAGATCGCGAATCATCTCCTGAATGGGAGCATCAGTCACGCGCATTTTGTTGAGTTCGTCCGCCACAACCGTCATGGACGCCAACGAATTGCTGGGGCATTGGTCCGGTTTCTTGACCGAAAAGAATTCCGTATCGACGATTATGCCGTGTTCCAGATCATCAATGCCAAGCTCCGCCGCCTCGCGAAAGCCAATCGAGCAGAGGTGTCCCGTAACTTTCAACCCGCGCTTATGCGCCGCGTCGATTGCCGCTTTCAGCACCGCTCGCGAGAGATAGTTATAGGCCTTAAAATTGTCCACTCCCCGGTCCGTCCAGAAGTTGACCGTGGCCACAGCCTCCTCCGGAGTTTGCAAATACGTCATCTGCGGCGCCCAACTTCCCGGCCCTTCCAGATAAGGCCCGGTCACGTGCATGTGCGGCCCTGGCACTTCGCCCGCATCGATTTCTCTTTTCAGCGCCAGATCCATATACGGTTCAATGCTGCCTGCGGTGCGAGCCGTAGTCACGCCGCCCGCAAGATATAACCGCGGAAAGCTGATCGCCATCTCATGAAACATTGCATCCCCGGCAGGATAGAACATGTGCTCGTGCATTCCCACCAGCCCTGGGATCACGCTGTAGCCGTGCAGATCCAACACCTGCGCATCTTTCGGCACATTCGCCGACGCAGCATCGGAAGCCGATTCGATCTTCCCTTTTGAGATCACGACCGTCTGGTCGTCCCGCGCCGCCGCGCCCGTGCCATCGATCACGCGCACATGGGTAAGCGCCACCACAGGCGCATCCACTTTCACGAACCCACGCACCTGAGGCGAAAGAACTTGAGCAGAGGAAACACCTGCTACGATCAAACAACATACAGATGACAAGACCGCCTTCCGCATAGGACTCACCTCGGCTGCGAGAATTCTGGCCGCAAGATTGTAACGGATCGAAGCTTATCGCGGAACGCCGGGTGCGAGTCCTAGCCGCTGATCAGCTCAAGGCGATTCCCAAACGGATCGTGCACATGGCAGCGGCTCACTCCAGCGATATCGTCGGGCTCGTTCACTTCAATCCCTGAATCTCGCAATCGCTGCAGCAGGGCAGCGTAATGGCGGCAACGCAGCGCCGGGTGCGCCTTCTTCGCCGCCCGAAAATCGCTTTCGACTCCCAGATGTAGTTGCACACCACCGCTTTCAAACCAGCATCCGCCACGCTTGGCGAGTTCCGGCGGCTTCGGCACTTCCGCCATTCCCAGCAAGCCTTGGTAAAACGCGCGAGCCTTCTGCTCCTCGCCGGGAGGCATACCCAGTTGAACATGATCGATGGCAATGAAAAAAGCTTCACTCATAGCAACATGCTAGCCGACAAGCACGGCGCGTGGGAACCACTCCGCGCCTGCTAAAATCAAAGCTTAGCCTGTAGCGTTTCAAAGCAGCTGGCAATTGCCCATTGCCGACCGATCGGGTTTTACCAGCCACTGACAACTGGCCACTGGCCACCGAACTATGGACGCCGCTTTCCTCCGCAACTTCGCGATCATCGCGCATATCGATCACGGTAAATCCACGCTGGCAGACCGCCTGCTGGAGCTGACCGGATCGCTTACCATGCGCGAGATGCAGGCCCAGGTGCTCGACACCATGGACCTCGAGCGCGAGCGCGGCATCACCATCAAGGCCCACGCCGTCCGCATGATGTACACCGCGCACGACGGGAACACATACCAGCTCAACCTCATCGACACCCCCGGCCACGTCGATTTCTCCTACGAGGTCTCGCGCTCGCTAGCGTCCTGCGAAGGCGCACTCCTGATAGTCGACGCCTCCCAGGGCGTGGAAGCCCAAACCCTCGCCAACGCCTACCTCGCCATCAACAACGGCCTTGAAATTATTCCCGTCATCAACAAGATCGATCTGCAAAGCGCCGACATCCCGCGCACCAAGGAAATGATCGAAAGCGCCGTCGGTCTCGACGCCTCCGACGCCGTACTGATCAGCGCGAAAACCGGCCAGGGCGTGCCCAACGTCCTCGAGGCCATCGTCAAGCGCATCCCGCCGCCCAAAGGCAATCCCGATAGCCGCCTGCAAGCGCTGATTTTCGACTCCTGGTTCGACGCGTACCGCGGGGTGGTGATCCTCACGCGGGTTTTTCAAGGCACGCTGCGCAAGGGACAGAGAATTCGCCTGTGGTCAAATGGCACAACTTTCGACGCAGAAACCCTCGGCGTGCAATGTCCCAAGCCGGTAGAAATCGATGAACTGAAAGCCGGCGAAGTCGGCTTCCTCATCGCCAACATCAAGAACGTAGCTGACACGAAAATCGGCGACACCATCACCGACGACGCCAACCCCGCCTTCGAAGCGCTCCCCGGCTTCGAAGAAATCAAGCCCATGGTGTTCGCCGGACTCTACACCGTAGACGCGCACGAGCACACCCGCCTGCGCGAAGCGCTCGAGAAACTCCGCCTCAACGACTCGTCATTCTTCTTCGAACCGGAAAGCTCAGTAGCGTTAGGTTTCGGCTTCCGTTGCGGTTTCCTCGGCCTGCTCCACATGGAAATCATTCAGGAGCGCCTGGAGCGCGAGTTCGCCCTCGAACTCATCACCACCGCCCCCGGCGTCCGTTACAAAATCACCAGGACCGATGGAGATTTGATCGAAGTCGACAACCCCTCGCGCTGGCCCGACCCCAGCGAGATCGCCAAGGTCGAAGAGCCGGTCATTCTCGCCACAATCCTGACCAACGAAGAATACGTCGGCGGCATTCTGAAGCTCGTCGAAGACAAGCGCGGCAAGCAGAAAACTTTCGAGTACGTAAGCTCCTCGCGCGTGATGTTGCACTATGAGTTACCTCTGAACGAAATCGTCCTCGATTTCTACGATCGCCTTAAATCCGTGTCCCGCGGCTACGCTTCGCTCGACTATCACCTCGCCGACTACTGGGAGTCGCCCATGGTCAAGCTCGACATCCTGGTCGCCGGCGAACCAGTAGACGCTCTCTCCATCATCGTCCATCGCGATTTCGCCTACGAGCGCGGCAAACTGCTGGTCTCAAAAATGCGCCAGCTCATCCCCCGGCAAATGTTCGAAGTAGCCATCCAGGCGTCCATCGGAGCCAAAATCATAGCCCGCGAGACCGTCTCCGCGATCCGCAAGAACGTGATCGCCAAGTGTTACGGCGGCGACATTTCCCGCAAACGCAAGCTGCTCGAGAAGCAAAAAGAAGGCAAGAAACGCATGAAGCGCATCGGCCGCGTCGACATCCCCCAGGAGGCTTTCCTGGCCGTCCTCAAAGTCGGCGAAGACAGCAATTAAGCTGTTTTGTCTTCCACTCCGGGATGCCGACTAAGACGCGGAATCGAAAGGTCAGGAACCATGAAATGTGCAAATCTCTAAAGCAGGAATAACCTGACTTTCCGTGGGTCCGCCCAATGTTAATGCGGAATGAATTGCCTAACTGGTTACTATTCAGAGCCTTAGGAGCTGAAAATCCGCCGCCGCAAACGGGACGACAAATCTTTACCCGCAGCCATTTTGCTCATCGCCAGCAATTCCACAAGCTTTTCCACAGCACAGCCGCCCCGCGCAACTCGAATCCCCTAAGGTACTTACCACCGGAAAATTACAGTCATTCCTGTACTCCTCGGCATCACTCCTCCGGCGCCATCCCGCCTTCCGCCATCATCTCGAACCGGGTGCAATTCTTGCGGAAAGCCAGCACCAGTTTGCCCGTCGGCCCGTTGCGCTGCTTCGAGATAATAATCTCCGCCTTCCCCTGCAAGTCAGGATCGTCCTGCCGGTAAACCTCTTCCCGAAAGATGAACATCACCAAGTCAGCATCCTGCTCAATCGACCCCGACTCGCGCAGATCAGAAAGCTGCGGACGATGATCCCCGCCGCGGCTCTCCGGCGCCCGGCTCAACTGTGACAACGCCACCACCGGCACGCTCATTTCCTTGGCCAGTCCCTTCAGCCCCCGCGAAATCGCCGACACTTCCTGCGTGCGATTCTCGTACCGCTTGCTCCCGCCCGACATGAGCTGCAAATAGTCCACGATAATCAAGTCAAGCCTGCCCTGCGCCTGTTTCAGCCGCCGCGCCTTGGCCCGCATCTCGCTCAACGAAATTCCAGGCGTGTCATCGATGAAAATCGGAGCGTGCGCCAGATGTTCCATCGCCCGCACCAGCTTCTTCGTGTCGTCCTGCCACAGCGAACCGGTGCGCATCTTGTGCGCATCCACTTCCGCCGTCGAGCAAAGCAACCGCAACAGCAGCGCCTCGCGCGACATCTCCAGCGAGAACACTCCCACTACCTGCTGATCCTTGATCGCGGCATTCTCGGCGATGTTCATGGCAAACGCGGTCTTGCCCATCGAAGGTCGCGCCGCAATGATCACCAGATCTGACCGCTGCAGTCCGCTCGTCATCTCATCAAGATTTTCGTAATGCGTAGCCAGCCCGGTAATGCGCTGCCCGCGCTGCAGCAAAGCGTCCACCGATCCAAACGATTCGCGGACGATTTCCTGCACGCCCATGAACCCGCGCCCAATGCGCTTCTCCGAGAGCTGAAAAATCGCCGCCTCGGCGTCGCTGAGCACTTCCTCGGCAGCATCCGATTGATCGCCCGCCCGCGCAATCGCCGTATTCGCGGCGTGAATCAGCCCGCGCAGCAGCGCCTTGTCGCGCACAATCTTGACGTAATGCTCAATGCTCGGCCGGTCCGGAACCCCATCCAGCAAACTCGACACATAGCCCACATCGCCAATCGCCTGCAGATCCTTGTGCCGGTCGAGCTCGTCGATCAGCGTAATCATGTCGATCGGCCGCGACGACTCCGCCAGATCGACCATCCGTCCGTAAATCCGCCGATGCGAATCCAGCGAGAAATCCTCGATCCGCAAATGCTCCGCCGCCTGGTTATAAGCAAAGTTGTCCAGCAGAATCGCGCCCAGAATCGAGCGCTCCGCTTCTACGTTCGCCGGAAGAGTGCTGAGGTTGTAGTCCGTGGTCGCCATTGTTTCCGAACTGAACTTTGCTCCAATGCCTCGCCCAGCATAAGCGAACAAACAGCGAAATGCCAAATGAATTTGTGCAGAAGCTGTGAACCCCACCGTTATCCTGTGGAAGTCCTGAGAAAACAGGTCCTCAACCGAGTTCGCGCTCCCCGATTGAGCAACTGGGGTTATCCGTGCAGATCCGTGCGAATCCGCGGCAAAAAGGTTTTCCAAAAATAAATGCGGCGCAGGGCCAGCCACCCCGCGCCGCATCGCTCGTGGATCTCTCGCCCTGCCTTCCCGCCGCTAGGAGCGGCGAGCCGACGGTACTGGTCCGACAGCGCTCGCCAAAAAGGAAGAGTGCCACTTTTACCAGTACTGGCCGCAGAGCATGATTCCGTGAATATGATTCGCAGAATCGCTTCTCTGCAACCCCTGCGTTGGCCAGCGGCCCAGCCCGCTCAAGGAGCAGACTGTAGAGGAGGCCGCAATGCCCGGGCAACCGGTTCGCGCTCGCGCGCGTTTCCAATTTCCCCCAGCAATTCACCCTCGAGAATTGCTAGCTGCCACCGGCGTCACCGCAATCATCATCCGGCAAGCTTTGAGGTTTCCACGTTTGCGCTGCACCCACTCTCATTCACAACGTCGCGACCCGCAACCGAAAAACATTTCTTCCTTGTGCAGAAACTGTGGACGATAGGACTTCCCTGTGGAAGCCTGAGGAAAACGCTGCCTCATTCAATCCAGTCGGATGAGAACTCTTCCGCGCAGCCTTGAATGTCGTCGATGTGACCGATCATCGGGTTCACATTGAGATCGCGCCCCAACAACTCCCACGCTTCTCTGTACTTTTCGTACTTCGAATGGCTGCACTTCGTATGCAGCGAGACCGACTTCATTCCCAGAATTTCTTCTTCAGGAATGATGTACCACGCATCCTCGAAAACCACATACGCCGCCAGAAAGTCGAACGATTCGGGCGGATACGGATTGCTGCTGCTGCACACCGTGCACATCCAACCCTCTTCCAACTCGAAGATGGTGGATTTGACCTGCACCGCTACAAAGTGACGCGGCCGCCCCACCACAAAGTCATAACTCCTCGAGTCTCCCCAAGGCTTGCTAACCTGCAACCCATGCTCGGTGGCGCGCAGCATGAAAATCATCTCAGCCCACTCCCCCCGAAGTTTCTTGCCAATAATTATCGGTTTCCGCTTCCCCATTGAACCAGCCTCAGAACGAAAAAGGGCGGCATTCGGAGAAAAGTCGCGAATGCCGCCTTATGTTTTTATTCGACAGGAATAAAAAGCCCAAGGCAAGAAAATTCTAAGAAAAAAGCGGGTACGATTCCCAAAATGGGAACGATAGGGCGCGAGCGTCCACGCCCCGCGAGACGCGGGCGGTCGCCGTCCGGCCAGTTGAAGCTCTCCTGTTGACATATGTATCACGTATCGTTACACTATACACAGTGATCAGAAGCTTCCGGCATCGTGGCGTGGAGAAGTTTTTCCGCACGGGATCGAAAGCTGGGATTCAGCCGAAACATGCCAGCAAGCTGCGCTTGCAATTGTTCGCCCTCGACAACGCCAGGCAGCCGGGAGACCTCAATGCTCCGGGATGGAACCTCCACCGGCTGGCCGGGGAGCTCAAGGATCACTGGGCGATCAGTGTAAGCGGGAATTGGCGTCTGACGTTCAAGTTTGAAGGCGAGGACGCGGTCCTCGTCGACTATCAGGATTATCACTAGGAGGCCACGATGCGCATGCACAATCCACCTCATCCCGGCTCGGTTCTCCGCGAATATCTAGGGGGTCTGGCCGTGACCACAGCAGCGGCTCATCTGCGGATTACGCGCGTGACTCTCTCGCGAGTGCTCAACGGTAAGGCTGGAATCTCCGCCGCCATGGCCATCCGGCTGGCTGCCGCGCTGGGCACCACACCAGAGCTGTGGATGAACATGCAGTCGCAGTACGACCTGTGGCGCGCGCGGCAGGAACGTCAACCGGCAGTGCGGCGGTTCGCGCACGCCGCCGGCTGAAGGTAACGGACGAGTGCCCCGCCTTTGCGTGCGATAGTCTCCCTGGGCTGCGATTATTTCAGCCAGTGAACCCTGATTTCCCTTTCGAGCGGCCTGAATTCCGAATCGCCGGTGACGAGTTCAGTCTTCCTTTCCTTTGCCAGCGCGGCGGCAAAGGCATCGGCCAAACTCAATTTGAAACGCGCTTTAAAATCGGCCGCGGCATCGGCCAGCGCGCGGGTCGTGGAATGAAAATCAATCGGCAGCCCCTCAAGCACCTTCGCGGCCTCCGCCCACGCCCCGGCGCCGTCCTTCTTCACAATGGAGTACTTCACCTCGGCGTAGTTCACGTCGGTCATGAGGAGCGGGCTGTCCTTCTTACCGGCGGCGACGAGCAGACCTTCCATCGTTTCCGCGCCTGGCTCGTCCCGGAAGTAGGCGATCAGTGCGAAGCTATCGAGCACCTTAGCCGGCATGGCGCCCCTCGAGTGCCCGTTCCTGCTTCTTGTGCTCGGCCCAGTCCTCCGCCAGCGGCTTGCCTCCTGGCGTGCGCTTGAGGATGCCGCGCCCTCGCTTGATAAGTGCCGCGGTCATGGGCTTGAGAAGAATTCCATCCGGCGTGGCTTGGACCACGGCCTTTGTCCCGTCCTCGATGTCGAATTGCTTGCGCAGGCGAAGCGGGATGACGACCTGCCCCTTCGTCGTGAACCACACGGTTTCGAGCTTGTCAGTTGGACTCATATGTTGGAGTATGACATATATAGTATGGTCCGTCAATCTATGAGTAGTAGGATTACTGTTTCATAGGAGGAGTATAGCAGCGATACCAGACTATCTTTGCTAGAGCGGAATTCCATTTTGGGACTGCGGAAACGGCCTTTCCGCGCATTGTGATATCCGTCACATCCTCCGCGAAATGATCAGTACCACAATCGATTAGCCGCGAAGCGGCGACGGAGTGCAGCCCAGGGCGCAAGCCCTGGGTCATGGCGCAATGCGGGTGCAAGCCCTGAAAGGGTGAAAGAAACTTGGCACAGACCTGTAGCAATATCGTGGTGCACCTGATCTTCAGCACCAAGCTGCGTCAGCCCCTGATCGCGGCCGAAATTCGCTCCGATCTTTTCGCGTATCTGGGCGGCATTGTGCGAGAGTTGCGGGGTACGGCACTGATCGTTAACGGCACCTGCGATCACGTGCATATGTTGATGCGTATTCGTCCCGTTCATTCAGTTGCCGAGATTACCCGCATCGTCAAGGCAAATTCATCAGGATGGATCCGAAAGAAAGGTCACAAGGAATTCGCGTGGCAGGCCGGATATGGTGTGTTCAGCGTCAGCGAATCGAATGTTCCGGCGGTCGCAAAATACATTGCCGGCCAAGAAGAGCATCATCGAAAGCGGTCGTTTCAGGAAGAGTTTGTGGCGTTTTTGAAGAAAAACAAGGTCGCGTATGACGAGCGTTACATTTGGGATTGATTGTCTTTCGCCCCTTCGGGGCTTGATTGCTCCTTCAAACACAAACCCAGGGCTTGCGCCCTGGGCTGCATTCTTGCGCCGCTTCGCGGCTAATCCCTTAGTCCCTGACTCCATCCATAAACGCCCGCAGCTTCCGTGACCTCGACGGATGCCTGAGCTTCCGCAGCGCCTTGGCTTCGATCTGGCGGATGCGCTCGCGGGTTACGGCGAATGACTGCCCGACTTCTTCCAAAGTGTGCTCGCTGCCGTCTTCCAGGCCGAAGCGCATCTTGATTACTTTCTCTTCGCGCGGCGTCAGGGTGCGCAGGACCTGTCCGGTCTGGTCCTTGAGGTTCACGTTGATCACGGCTTCGGCCGGAGAGACTACGGCGCGGTCTTCGATGAAGTCGCCGAGATGCGAATCTTCCTCTTCGCCAATCGGCGTTTCGAGCGAGATCGGCTCCTGCGCGATCTTGAGGACTTTCCGCACTTTCGCAACGGGAATATCCATTCTCTTGGCGATTTCTTCCGACGTGGGTTCGCGTCCCAACTCCTGCACCAGTTGCCGCGAGGTACGGATCAGCTTGTTGATGGTTTCGATCATGTGCACCGGGATGCGGATGGTGCGCGCCTGATCGGCGATGGCGCGGGTAATCGCCTGCCGGATCCACCACGTAGCATACGTCGAAAACTTGTAGCCTCGGCGGTATTCGAACTTGTCGACCGCTTTCATCAGGCCGATGTTGCCTTCCTGAATTAAATCGAGGAACTGCAGGCCGCGGTTGGTGTACTTTTTCGCGATCGAAACTACCAGGCGGAGATTTGCCTCAATCAATTCGCGCTTGGCCTGCTCCGCATCCATGTCGCCCTGGATGATTTCGCGCTGCGTGCGTTTGATCTCCTGGAACAGGAGGCCGGCTTCGACTTCGAGCTTTTCAATCTCGCTTCGTACGGAGCGAGCCTGCCGGCGGTATTCCTTTTTCTGATCCTCGCTGCGCGTGGCGTCGGCTTTACGTTCGAGATTGCCGGCCTGGCGGTCGAGTGAGCGCATGCTGTCGACGGTTTTGTTGACCCGGTCGATCAGGCGCTTACGCTCGGCGTTGGTGAACCCCAGCTTGCGCACGGCCAGCGAAACCCGCACGATGCCGCGAGCCAGATTGCGGCGGGCGCGGCGATGGTCCTTGGGCCGCTTTTTCTGCGACATTGCAACGTATTTTTCCTGCAGAATGCCGGCCTTTTTGTACAGCTTGGCCATGGCGTCGATCTTGCCGGTAAATTCGTTCAACCGGTTCTGCAGAATCTCGTCGGTGATCTCTTCTTCGTCAAAGGTGACAACTTCTTTGATCGAGCGCACACCCTTCTTCAGGTCTTCGCCCATCGCGAGTAGTTCATGGATGACGATAGGAGAACGCGAGAGCGCCTTGAGCACGCGCAACTGGCCGCGCTCGATCCGCTTAGCGATTTCGACTTCACCCTCGCGCGTGAGCAAGGGAACGGTTCCCATCTCGCGCAGATACATGCGGACGGGGTCGTTGGTCTTTTCGAGAGCGCCGGGAGTGAGGTCGAGTTCAACGTCCTCGCCCTCTTCGCCTTCTTCAAACTTCTTATCGAGCGCGGCGGAAGGCAGTTTCGGGCCTTCCAGCACGTCAATGCCTTGCGTGCCGATCGTCGTGAGCAGGTCGTCCAGGTCGTCAGGACTAACCACATCCTGAGGGATTAACTCGTTTACCTGGTCGTAAGTCAGATAGCCCTTCTCTTTGCCGGCATCGACCAGCTTTTTTATGTCGTCGTACTTGTCTTCAAGAGCCAAGAGGTGTTCCTCAAATTCTTCAATTCGCCCGCGAGGAGCGTGTGATACGGTCTGAAAGGTGGGAATCTGGGGTAGCGCGGAGTTGTGCGCCTAGCACAAACCTACAGATTTTAGCACATAAGTGCTGCCCGGTCTATCACTTGCCCCGCCGAAAGTCCCGCCGTCCGCCGCTATCTATAACTCTGCCAAATAGTTAGATGACTTTAATGGTCGTTTTGTTTCATGCACTTTTCTTGTTTCCGGAAGCGTTTCTCAGTCCGTGCTCGGCCAGGCTGGGATCCCTGAGAGCCCGGCTCAGGCGATCTTTTTCCAGCAGCAATTCGTTTCTGATGATCTTATCGTCACTAACGCCCGGCTTAGTTAGTTCGCGCTGCACCTGCTCGAGGCGGCGGCGCAGGTGGATGCGGCGCAAGGCGCGGACCGCGCCCTCCAGGCGCTCGGCGCTGAGTTCCTCGTCCTCTTTCAACAGGATAGAGGCCAGCATCCGGCGCTCAGTTTCTGAGCAGGGCACCTGCGTCACATCGGCAACTTCAGCCCCGGCATTGAGTAGGGCCTCGACCAGCGATTCGGTCGCCAGGCCGCGATGCAGGCCTTCACTTTGGAGCGCGTACTGCGCCTGCCGGGCGGGATCAAACTCTTCGTCTTTTATGACCTCATGTTTTACAACCTCATGAGCGCCATCGCGGGCCGAGACGCGCTCGCCCGCCTGCGTCTTACGCGCGGACGCAAGCGCCCGGATCAGAATCCGCTCGGCATCGGTGGCTTGCGCCTCGGCCGGAGCTTTCACTGCGGTCGCCGCACGTTCCGACGCCACGTGCCGCAATTCCTGGCGCAAAACTGCCGAATCGATGCCCAGCTTTTGGGCGATCTCCTGGCTTAATTCGTCGCGAACGATCCGGCTGGGAACGCGCTGAATGTGCGGCAACAGGTAGTTGACCGCCTTCTGTTTGCTCTCGCCGGTGCGCCCCGGAAAATGGCTTCGGGCGCGGTCGATGAGATAGTCGAAATATCGTTGCGAATGCCGCAGAGCTTCGCCGTAAGCGTCTTTGCCCTTGCGGCGAATGAAGAGATCGGGATCGAACCCTTGCTCGAGCGTCAGCACCTTGATCTGAAATTCTTCCTCCACCAGCAGGCCTAGCGTGCGCTCGGTGGCCTTGGCTCCCGCAGTATCCGGATCGAAGTTCACCACCGCGTTCTTGCTGAAGCGTCCGAGCAGCTTGGCCTGGATCTCGGTAAACGCAGTGCCCGAGCTGGCGATCACGTTATGAAACCCGGCAGCGTAAACGGAAATGCAATCCATCTGACCTTCGACCAGAATGGCATAATCCAGCTTGCGAATCGCTTCTTTCGCTTTGTCAAGGTTGAACAACACCCGGCCCTTGGAATAGACGCCGGTCTCCGGCGAATTCAAATACTTTGGACCGGACTTCTCGTCGGTGGCCAGGGTCCGTCCGGTGAAGGCGATGATTCTTCCCGCATCGTTGGCGATGGGGAACATGACGCGGTTGCGGAACTTGGAGTACATCGCGGATGCGGGCTTCGGGCTTCGACCATCGGGCTTTGGCAAATCTTCATCCTGCTCAGTGCTGCCCTGCCGAAGCCCGGGGCTTGAAGCCCGAAGCCCGTCTTCCTGCTTCCAGGAAAACAGTCCGCTCTCCCGCAGCACTTCTTCGCTGAATTCGCCTGCCAGGCGGTCGCGGAGCAGGAAGCCGGAATCCGGGGCGTAGCCGACGCGGAAGCGCGCGATCGTTTCTTCATCCAGCCCGCGTCCTTGCAGATACTCTCGCGCTCTTGCTCCCTCTGGACGGTTCAGGCACTCCTGAAAGAATGCGGCTGCCCGTTCTTGCGCGTCGAGCAACTGCGCGCGCAGTTTTGCTTCCTTCGCCTCTGTTGGACTTGAATACGTTGTCTTGGGCAGCGGAATTCCCAGCTTCTGTGCCACCAGACGGAGTGCTTCGGGGAAGGTTATGTTTTCGATTTTCTGAACGAAGCTGAATACGTCCCCGGAAACGCCGCAGCCGAAGCAGTGATAAAACTGACGCGTGGCATGGACTGAAAACGACGGCGTCTTCTCTCCGTGAAACGGACAGAGGCCGGAATAGTTCTGCGCGCCAGCTTTTTTCAGCTTGATGTAGTCGCCGATGATGCGGACGATATCCGCCTGCTGCTTCACCGTCTCTTTGAAGTCTTCAGTGGGCATGGATTAGGTGATGGGCCGACACTTCCCCTGTTGGATTGTGAGCCGGATTGCTACTGATGGGAATATACCGGACGCGCATTGCTGTGGAGAAGCTGTGGGAATCGAATCTTATCGGTTGAAGCCAACGGAAAACCAAGAGATCACGGGCTCTCGGGCAGACCGGTGCGCTGCTGATGCAAGAGAAGCGCTTGCTAGCTCCCAAGCCCTTTCCGGGGTAATTCCCGACCTCTGTTCAACCGCAAGCTGATGGTCATTCTCTTCGATCATAAGGAGCGGTCGCTCCCCGACGGGCCGAATGAGAATTTGCACCTTGAGGTTGAGTGTTTCGGGATAGATCGACAGTGAGTTGCCGAGCCTGCCCTTGAAGGGTCCCCGCGATTTTTCCCTACCGGCCAGCTCCCAGCACTCAGAAATCTCATCGAGTACTTCCTCTCGCACGGAGGCCCAGAGTCCCCACAAAAAATGTCGCTCGATCCAATGATTGGTATCTCGAGGCATCCGCGAATGAAGAATCATTTCTGATCGATAATGTACTGATCTGAGCCGCGCACACCGCGGGCATCGCGCTCGTCCCGGTTCATGTTCGCGTACATGTCCGGGGAATCCGCCGCGAAGCTGAGCGGCAAGCTCTC
Source organism: Candidatus Sulfotelmatobacter sp. (assembly GCA_049512915.1). Taxonomy (GTDB): domain Bacteria; phylum Acidobacteriota; class Terriglobia; order Terriglobales; family Acidobacteriaceae; genus Sulfotelmatobacter. Next base: position 1,515 of record JBEKWP010000058.1, on the reverse strand, counting down.
GTGCGACTTGCCGCATCTTGAGCATTTGTACCTGTCAGTCAGGAACTGGCTCCCTTGACTCCTATGTCCCCGACCACTGCGCCTCGGGATCGACCGCCCGCCGAATCATCTCTACCACTTGCAGCATTCGGGCGGAGGAAAGCATTCGCCTCTGCGGGTCGAGAAGGTTCTTCTTTTGCAGCACTTGAATGAAATGGGCTTTGAGGTAGGAAACTTCCGGCAATCCGGTTTCGCCGGGCGGCAGCGAAATTGTTGTGGGACCTGCTTGGCCATAGCTGCCAAAGGGCACGATCAAGATCGACGACGCATTGTTGCTGAGATTCCGATCATCCAGTGATACGACCACTACCCAATGACGCTTAGGCGCATCCTCCAGGTAAGCGGTCCAGATTTCTCCACGGCGAGGTTTAGGGCTCGCGATCAAAGTCGATGCCTTTCACGCTGCTGGACAATGCCGCCGCGAGCTGATTTTCCTCCTCCAGGGCCTCAGGAGACAGGTTGTCAAAATATGCAGCCGTGTCGTTGGCCAAGCGTTCGCGGTTTTCATAAACCAGGAGCTTTTGAACGACCGAGTCGATCGCGTCAGCTAACGTCCGGGCCTCTCCTTTTTCAATCAGCTGCTCCAGATGAGCAAGAGTATCGGAAGAAATTGTCGTCGAAATCTTTTCTCGAGTTGCGCGAACCGGGCTTGCCATGTAAATCCTCCGTTTGTCTTACATTTTATCACCTCGAAGGCAAGATGCAAGGAGGATTCCTATCCCCCTTATACAGCATTATCTATCAATGGTTTATAGACAACTACAGCCTCAACTCCACTACCGTGGCCCCACCCCCGCCTTCATTCTGCGGGGGCTCGGCTACTGACTCGACGTGGGGATGCTGCTGCAAGGCTTGCCGCAACGCCTTGCGCAGGATTCCCATACCGCTGCCGTGGACTACGCGCACGCGCGGCAGGCCGGCGAGAAAGGCGTGGTCGACGAATTTCTCGACTGCTCGAGTCGCATCGTCCACGTTATAGCCAATCACATTGATTTCAGAGGGCGCGTTCTGGCCTTCGTTCTCGTCACTCAGCGACACCGAAATTCCCCGCGCCCGCGCCGCTTTTACAGGAGACCCCGGCGCCCGTGCGCCACTTGCGGCGCCGCTCAGCACTTCGGCAATATCGTCGCGCGGGATCTTCATCTTCATCGCGCCGATTTCAACTTCAAAGTGGTTGTCATCGAGCTTGCGCGAAATCCTGGCGGCGCGCCCGGTTGATTTCAGTTTGACGCTGTCGCCTTCGGAGACGTGCCTGACAACCTGGGGCTGCGCATGGGGATCACCCTCATCGGCTCCGCTGGCGTGCGCTACCACGGTGGAATCGAACTGCTCGCGAAATTCGCGGCGCAATTTGGCGATGCGCCGCTCTGCATCTTTCGACAGCTTCTGTGCCGCGGCGCGCTCCTGGATGGCATTTACCGCTTCGCGGGCGTGGTATTCGAAGTCGCGCAGCACGCTCTCCAGTTTCTTCTCCAT
>JBEKWP010000057.1:0-22368 GCA_049512915.1 Candidatus Sulfotelmatobacter sp. | reverse complement strand
AAGTCATCAGTCAACGAGCATTCCAGAACTACGGCAAGCAGGCGGCAAACGGGAGGCGACGCATCAGCAGCGACTGGTATTCTTACCTTGGACGGAGCAGCAAAAGCACTCTCAAAATCGATCACTGTGCGGAACGGATGATGAACTTGGCTGCGGAGATCGCGAAGGGTGGAACGGTGTGAAGATGAATTATCCTTGCAGAACGCTGAAGGCGGGCGACCGGTCGTTAGAAAGAAACGATCGGAGTTGGGCTTCTCTCTCCTTGTGCTTTAGAGTCACTGCACCGTAACGCTGACGGATGACGGGTGCGAGATGCTCCCGGAGACGGCGGTGATATTCACGGTGTAGGTGCCTGCGGGAGTCGCGCCGTTACCGGAACCGCCGCCATTGCCGCTGCCGTTGCTGCACGCGACCTGAATGGCGAGCGATCCGCACAAAGCAAAGCCGAGGAGGAGAAAACCCAGCCTGCGCCTCATCGATCGCAGGCGCAGGGAGCCAAATCCCATCAGAGCCGCTACGAGAAGACCGAACCATGCCGGGTCGAGGGGATGCGAGCGCATGGCTCCCAGCGGGAAAGTCAGGGCTGCGGAAGGTCCTGTCGTCGTCACAGTGAGTTTGATACTGGCGCCAGGTTGCGCGGAGGACCTGAGTCGTGGGAGCGGTGCAACTCAGCGTCACCGAACTGTTAAAGCCCCCGAGCGCTGCAATGGCCAGGGTAAAGACAGCCGATCCCCCTGCAGAAACTGACGCAGTGGAGGGGCTGGGGGTCAGCGTGAAGTTTGGCCCACAGGATGGAAAACTGAAGGAAGCGATTCTCGTAGACCAGGTACTGCCGGTGCTGGGAACGTATTCGGTCGTATAAAAGAACGTGCAGTCGTCCACTGGATCGATCGACATGCCGCTATAGTCGGCCCAACGGTAGCTAATGGTTTCCGAACCAGTCGTAATGCCCCTTGCGGACAAAATATCGATCTCGCTTTCCATCGTGCCCAGCGGATCCGTAGCCAGGCGGCCGGTGTAGCGAATCGAAGGGCTCATGGCGGAGTCGGAAACGCTGTAGCCCAAAGCGATGTCGCCAGCCTGGTCCATGGCGATGCTGCCCATCCAGCGATAGCTGGAATCCGGGGCGTACGTCCCTTGTTGGTAGACGACGAAACCTGTGCCGGGGTTTTGCAATTCGTACCAGCGGATGCCAGTCTGGCTGCTGCTCGTCCCGATAGTGACCGTCTGGTTGGCGACAAGGGCCTGGTAACTTCCAAAATTGCGGTAGGCTAGCCGGTACATCAACCGGTCCCCGTAGGAGTCGAGCATTTGCGAGGTTCCCGTCTGCGGGATGCAGGCGCCAGTCGTATAGTTGAGTTCCGCTATGGTTTCGCCGCAGGCTTCAGTGAACGCTGCTACCGGGATATTCGTGGGGCTGGAGTTTGTCGATGAAGTGCCGAACCAGGAACTAGCGGGGGTCGTCCAATTCACGTGAAACTGCCAGAGATCGAGAGATTGATCGTTAGCATCAAAATTGAGGAAGTACTCCGGCGAGCCCGTTGGAGGCGGAGTGATCCCGTCCAAATCCCCAGGCAACAGAACACCGTAAGAGGTGGGGATGTGGTCGAAGCACTGCATGGCTGGCGCCACCACTCCCGTCAACATGGCGCTGCGGTCTAACGCACAACCTGCGGCGCCCACGAACGCAAGATCGTTGCCTTGGTTATAAGTCACGTAGTAAGCATCCGGCCAAACGGCCAACTTGGGGTAGTCGGCCATCATCCCTCGGGGTATCAGGAAGTCATAGAGGTTCCAAGTCGTATTTGCTGCATCTGCCGTGGTGGAAACCGCAACGCACAGTTGATTGGGGCTATTCCAGACCGGCATCATCATCACCCATACGTTGGCCAGCTTGTCAAATTGGACGATTTCGTCAGAGTAGTCTGTTCCGCTAATGTAGCAAGGTGCTCCTAATGCTTGCCACAAGGTAGCCCCGGTAATCGGGCCAAGAGCCACAGCGCCGGTGGATTTGTCGAACACCGCAAAGGATCGGTCCACAAACTGGACAACCTGCGTTGGTCCGACGGCCACGTCGGAGTCGGGAACAATAGCTTGAATGGCGTAACCGGGAAAGCCGTTCCCGACGCCCAGAATGTTGAGTCCCGAATTCGTGGAGAGAGTGGCAAGAGCAGGGCTAAGAGCCGTTTGGGCCGATCCCTGAAGGGCTGAATCTGGGGCCGGGCTGGTGGCGCGGGGCCCGTGTATCACCAACCTGTCATTATCGTCGTCCTCCGGCGAACTCATCTCCCCTGACGGCGCAGGAATGGACTCCATCTGGGTGAGCGGAGGCGCAATAGCATGCTTTACGGCCTTCACCACGACGACCTTCGATTGGCCTTGCGCCCAAGTCAAGGACGCTGCTGCCAAGAACATCCCGACAACCAAGGCGCGAATAACTGATAACGGAGATCCCATATTTCTCATTGATCTTGTCTCTCTTTATGATCGGACAATCTAGAAAGCAAAAAAACGAAATCAGGACAGCGAGCGCAGGTATGAATCAGAACGGATGCACAAGCGGTTGGCCTTGCGTGAACTATTCAGACGCCAGGACGGTCGGTAGTTACAGACTCCTGAGGTCTGGGGTTAACGACCGCGTTTGACAATCCCGCATCCAGCAACTGCCTGTAGGTCGCTATCAATCGCTGTTCCGAGTTCTCCCACGCCAACTCCTCACGAAAATGGGTGCGAGCAAACTGCGACATGCTCTGCCTCTGCTCGACATCGAGCAGCAACTCACGCATCGCGCGCCCCAGCGCAGCATCATCGTTACCCTCAACGTAGACAGCCGCCGATTCTGCCGAGCGGCGGTTTTCCACCAGATCAAATGCCACGATGGGCCGGCCGAATGCCATGTACTCGATAATCTTGTTCATCGTGGACATATTGCTCCACTCGGTGTAGGGGTCGGGATCGACGCACAGGTCGGCCGTGGAAAGATATGCCCACAACTGCTCATCCGGAATGCGCCCCGTAAAGTGCACCATCGGGCCCAGGCCCATCTCTTCAGCTTCTGCCTTCATGCGCGGTTGATCAGGCCCTCCGCCGGCAAATGCGAACAGCGTATCGTCGGGAGCCATGGTCCGGTAAGTCTGGATGGCGCGCAACAAGTGATCGACGCCATCCTGTTCACACATTTCACCAAGATAGAGAACCATGTACGGCCGCCCACGTTTTAGTTCGGGGCTCGGGGAGTGGATGTCGGCCCAATTCCCTCGCGGACCGCTGCGCACGACGGTGATTCTTTCATCGGGAATGCCCCCTCGCTGCAATGCGACTGCCCGGTGAGATTCGTTCACAGCAATAACTGCGTCTGCCGACTTCAGCGTCATCCGTTCCAGCATCAGCAGCCCGCGGTAAAGCGTCCCTGTGCGGCTGCGCCCTTTAGCGAGATACATCTCCGGGCATAGATCGTGATGATCAAAAACGAACTTCACTCCCAGCGGCCGAAACAGCAGCGCCAGCGCGAAAAAAGTATCGGGCGGATTGCACGCGTGGATGGCCTGAAATGGACGGTGAGCGTATGCTTTGAGCGCTAGCCACAGGCTGGCCAGCCAGCAATATACAAACTCAAAGAAATATCCTGCCACGCCCTTGTTGGCTTCATAAATCAGCGGGTAGCGATAAATGTCCACATCTTCCAATCGCTCGTAACTGGCGGTGCATTTCCCCTTCTTCGGGCAAACGACGGCCACTCCGAAGCCATGGCGGCGCAGGCTGGTGGCTTCCTGCCAGACGCGCCGGTCGAATGGCACGGGGAGGTTTTGAACGATGATCAGAATGTTGCGCTTGGTTCCCATTCAGACCACCAACTCGCTTTCCACGGCGCGGCCCCGGGTGTTCGTCCGGTATTCGTCCAAATCGATTACGAACGCCTGCGTGTTCTCGATCATCTCGTTGACTCCATCGAAGTGGTGCCCGATAACCAGCAACTCAACATCGCTCAACTCCTCCAGGGACGGCACGAGCAGACGCGAAAGGTGAGGAATCACGCTGTCGATGTATTCCTTATTCGCGCCCGTCAGTCGCGCGGCGATCACGTTGGGATCATAAATTCGCAGTTCATATCCTTTTCCCAGCAATCGCTCCGCCAGTTCGACAAATGGGCTTTCCCGCAGGTCATCGGTGTTCGACTTGAAGCTGAGGCCGACTAGACCAATGCGCCGTTTCCCCGTGGCACGAACTTTTTCGTAGGTGCGCTCGATCACACATTGGTTGCTCAGCAACGTGGCTGCGATGAGCGGCAGTTGCAGATCGCACTCCTTCCCTGCATGAAGGATCGCTCGCACGTCTTTGGGGAGGCAGGAACCTCCGAAGGCAAAGCCCGGCATCAGATAGCGCCGCGAGATGTTGAGCTTGGTGTCTTGGCAAAATACGTTCATGACCGCCGCCGGATCGACTCCGGTTTTCTCACAAACTGCTGCGACTTCATTCGAGAAGGCAACCTTCAGAGCGTGGAAGGCATTGCTCGCGTATTTCACCATCAGCGCTTCTCGCGGCTCGAGCACGACAATCGGCGCTGCCTGTCCGGAATAGAGCGAGCGCAAAGTCTGTTCGGCAGCCGTAGTCTGGGTACCCAAAATCGTGAAGGGCGGGTCTTCGAAGTCGCGGATGGCAGTTCCCTCCCGCAGGAACTCCGGATTGGTGCACAGTTCCACCAGGCCAGGCGCTTTCGACTCGAAGATTGCCATGCACTCGTCGAAAATGGACGGCAACACGCTGCTTCGGATCACGACCGTCTGCTTACGGTCCAGTTTGGCAAGAGCCGCTGCAATCTGGTTGCAGGCGCGGAACAGGTGCGAGGGATCGATCTGCCCGTTCGCGCGGCTGGGAGTAGCTACGGCGATGAAGCTTAGCTCCGTTTCACGCAAAGCCTGCTCAATTTCTGTGGTTGCGGATAGGAGGCCGGTCTTCTTCCCCTGCGCAATTTTATCGGCCAGTCCGTTCTCCACGATCGGAGAACAGCCTTGGTTGATGATGCGTACCTTTTCAGGATTGATGTCGACGCCCCAGACTCGGTGTCCGGAGTCGGCCAAGCAAGCGGCCGAGACTGCGCCTACATACCCGAGACCGACGATACTGATATTCATGAGTTGATCCTCAAATGTGTGCGAATTGTAGTTGGACCTTCGATTTGGATATGACTGCGAAGGGTAGCAGTGGGCTGCTTCTGGTTGAACCGGCGCGAACGCCAGCCAAGCTTGGGGGTTTCCGACCCGCGAATGATCTCCCAATGACAATGAGCGTTGCGATCGGGCGACGAGAACACGATCCGTCGTCCGCGCCATTCCACCTTGGCCTCGCCTTCGCCAACTGCAAGAACAACGGCCTCTTCGTGCATGTGAAAGAACAAGTCGACCTGGTGCCCGCCGGTGCACTGGAAGCTATCTGCAATGGCGAGATTGCCTGTGGTGCGGTCAAAACAGACGTTGCGCCGGTGGATCACAGGATCTTGCAGCCGCGTGTAGCCGTCGTGTTCGGCCTCGATTGTCACGTCCTGTGATTTCGTTTCGAACCGAAGCAGGCGCGCATTCGCTTTCGCGCTCCAGAGAAAGCGGCCCGCCATTTGTGACTGACTCTCGCCATCCACGGATGCCGTATTGTGTGCTGCCGTGCCGCGAAAAAATTCCCGCCATTCGGGATGCGAATGGTAGGCATAGGTCCCAGCGTCAACCAGGAAATATTCATCACCGACCGCCAGCCAGAGAGCCAACGCATCGGCATGCCCGTGCGCAGCGATGCTGGTAAAACCCAGCGGACCAAAATCCATGAGAAGACGTACGCTGTTGTCGTGGCTGCGAACACAAGCCAGGCCAGCGTCAGGAAACAGCTCGCGTGCTGGAACTTCTTGCTTCAGGCTCTCGTTGAGACTCGAGAGCAGATCTGGGACCAGCGCTCGTGCCGCCGCGGTAGGGGTTTTGCCGAAACGCAGCCACTGTGGTTCGCCGAAAAGCAGGCCGGCCAATTGCATGGTCACTTCCAGCCCGCTTTCGTCTTCTGACAACACGAACCCTCGCGCATCATCGGAATCGCCGTACCATGGCAGGTCTCCGCCCGATGTGGCCACCGCATCGAGGAACCCGGCCATTCCGCGCAAGCGCTGCGCGTATCCTTCGCTGAAGGGAGATCCAGTGTTGCGGCCGATGGCGAAGGCAAGCAGGAACAGCTCCATCGTGAAGACGTGGTACGACATCGCCTGCTCGCGGTTCACACCGTCTTCTCCAACTTGAAGACGGATTTCGCGCTCCAGCAATTCCTGCGCGCGATGGCGCCAGCCCTCGCATTCCGGCCAGAAGTTGAAGCAGGAGGAGCCCACAAAAAGACCGACCAGCTCCCCAATGAAATGATTATTGGCCGATGAATACAGGCTCAGCTTGCGTGTGATCCGGGAGAGGTGCAGGTAAATCGAGTCCAGCCAGCGGCGGCGGAAACCCTGATCGCGCGCGACATGCTCCGCGATGCGCGGGTACAAGAAACTCCAGGAGATTATGCGCTCGGCCAGTTCGAGGCTGCTGGTCCAGTTGACACCGGAAAGATATGGATTGGCGTCGAGCCAGGAATCGAGCGACCGCACAATATAGTCCGCTTGCTCTTCGCCGTTCGCGGCAAACGCCAACGCGGACAACTGCTGGAACCGGCTGGGCTCCCACACATACTTGATGTCGCTCACGGCGGCGGTGTCGCGGATGTTCAGCGTAGTGGCAAAGCTGCGCTCGATCTGCCGTCCGTTGCAGTAGTCACGATGCCAGTCGAACTCGAATCCCAGGGGAAACTCGAGATCGAATACATGAATGTGCTCCATCGGCGCACTGCAATTGTGTAGCCTTACGGGGTAGGAGCCGGATTGCAACGGGCTCCAGCGAGCAGTTGGCACGGCGGGCTGTTTCTTCCAGCGGGCCCAGTCGACGGGCAGCGTAGCCGCCGAGCGAGCGCGCCACGCGACCTCGGCCGGCTGCATTGAGGCCAGCCGGGAGAGATACCAGCGTACTTTTGCGAGAGGAATATTGCCCCCTTTGGGCGCTTGGGCTCCCCGCGCGGCCGTAGTCAGACTACTCCCCCGACCCGGAGCGGTACTCCGGCGAGGTCTTAGAACTGTTTTAAGCGCCATAAATCAGAGATGTCTCGCATGACCGTGCTGTCTGAGAATCCTGTTCCTTCGTGCTCAGTCGGCGCCAGCATCTTTCTGAATTCAGCGAGGAGAAGGTCCTGATGCCCACGATCATTCGCGTCGTTTCGCTGGGCATCTTTCGGAGCAATTCGACGACTGGAGCATTGGCGCGCACGCGGAGCGTCTTTCGCCGGGGATCATCGCGGTCCGGTCCGAGGACAATCGCGCACAAGACATGCTCGCCGGGTTCGAGAAGCCACGCGGCGCTGAATTCGTGTATCTTCGCGGGCTTGCTGTCGGCTGTACTCATGCCATTCCTCTTTCGGCAAACCGCACTCGCAGTTTGCTCATCGCTCTCAAATACAGCTCCGGAGAGCAAACCCCCGAACGCCGAGAGTCTCGCCGACTTGCTGGAATGTCATCTCCCCACCCGCCCAGCCACTTCAACGCGTGGCAACGAGACCAAACAGCCGGGGATTGCGTAGCGCTCATGGTTCTTTTCTTCGCTAAACACCCTTCCTCGCCTCCAGATAAAGCGAGTTCGGCTTCCACGCTTGACCATCCTGCTCGTAATCGAGAAAGCATCCCTCCCATCCGGCGATCGCGCTCGTGGTCGCATTCTGACGCTGAATGTCGCGGAAGCCGATGCGACGAAGAATCCGGGCGAGGGAGTGCCGGTCGTACATCCAGCGATGATTTTCTCCGGTGGTGGCGGCGTTGCCTCGGATCAAGCGCTCGATGCGGCGGACCCAGGGCTTTTGCTCCTCCGCTCCCGAGACTTCGCTGCGAACCATCTGGTCAAATAGGCGGTAGATGGCACACTCGTGTGCGGTCTCGGCGGTAAGAGAATCTTCGAGATCGAGATCCGCGAGCGCCGTGCAATAGGTCCGGATGAGCAATTCCAGATCCGGCACGACGACCCGCAAAACCCCGCCCGGTTTCAGCACGCGATGACACTCGCGCAAGAACAGGAGCGCGGCGCCGCGGTCCAGATGCTCAAGAAAGTGGGAGTGATAGACCACATCGAAGCTCGCACCCTCGAAAGGAATGCCGCGCGCCAGGTTCCAGCGGATGATCGCGGGATCGACGGCCTGCAGCCGCAAGTAACGTTGATCAGAAAGTAAACCAGTTTTACGAAGGAACTTTACCAGCAGCGGTTGCCGGCGCAACAAGGCGTAGGGGGAAAAATCGAGGTTGTTCCAACTGGCGTCGGTGCGCGTGCCACAAGCCAGGTTCAACAGCGCACGGCCGCGATCGTCGAATTTGATGGCTTGGTTCATAGCGCTTCGATCAATGGTCCTCGACTCGTCTCCGCTTCACTCGTGGCCAGGTAGAAGTCCGTCTGGGGCCATCGCGCAAAGGGATGGCGCACGGTGGGTCTTTCGTGCAGCGACAGGAAGTGGCGCTCTCGCCGCTCGAGGGCAATCGCGCGTTCGCGTTCTTGTTCGAGTTCGCGAAGGATGCCGGGGGTGAGGAGCGCTCATGCGGGTAAATTCTTCGGTCGCGGAGAGCAACAGGACGCCTGGCCCGATGTAGCATTTCCGGTCAAGATTGTTATTCGGTCAAAGTTCCAACGTTAGTCTCAACAATTGTTGAGCTAGAGCCCTTGCCACCCGGCTCCGGCAACTGCAAGTCAAGTCCTGCAATCGCTTCGCGGTAGATTTGCATCAAACGAGGATAATTTTTCTCCGCGGTATACTTGCGTTCATATTCTTGCCGGGCTTCCCTTCCCATTTGCTGCATGCGCTCAGGGTGATCCCAGGCCCACTGAACCTTTTCGGCTAGATCCTGGCTATCGCCGGGAGTAAAGTGCAAGCCGGTGCGACCCTCCTCCACGATCTCCTCCATTGCTCCCAGCCTGGAGCAGATGACCGGAACACCGCAGGCAAAAGCTTCGATCATGGTAAGTCCGAAGGTCTCATACCACTCGCTAGAAAAAATCAGAAAGCGTGCTCCCTTGATGGCCGCCAGTGTTTCGTCGTGTGACAACTTTCCCTTGAAAACGACCGAGCTGAGGTTTGCCCTGATCGCCTCTTCTTCCAACTCAGCGCGCTGGGGCCCTCCGCCGACGATTACGAGAGGGACGCGGCTGTGAAGGCGGATCCACCCAGATAACATCGTGCTGACGCGCTTCTCGGGCGAAAGCCGACCTGCAAATATCGCGTAGCTTCCATCACCAGCCCGCGGCCCCGGGTCAGGGTCGACGAAATTCGGTTTGATAAACAACTTGTGCGCAGGCAGCCCACCCTGCAGGAATTTGTCCCGGGCAAACTCCGTGAGCACGATATAGGATGCCACCTCCCGATCCCACGTATGACGGGCGCGATGGACAGCCAGCATCAGGACCTTGCCGGCAGTTTCGGCGTAAGAGTCGCGATAACACCGGTGTCGCACACTTCCCCATATAGAATGCTCCAAGCAGTCTTCACAGGCTCTGCCATCCCGGAAAAAGGTTTCACCGGGACACAAGAGCCGGTAATTATGGAGGGTTTGCACCACGGGCACACCGGCTTCGCGGCACGCTGAGTAGATCGACGGCGAGATCATGACCCAGGTGTTATGGACATGGACGACATCTGGCTTCTCCGTGCGCAGCAGCTCGGCGAAGGTATCGCGCGTGTCGGCATTCCACACTGCTTTCTGCAAAAGCACCAGCCGCTTGACGCCACGATAGGAGTTCACATCGACATTGCTCCGACGGTAGACTATGACTTGGTGTCCGGCGCGCTCGAGTAGTTGACGCTCCTTCTCAAAGACAACGTCTTCACCACCTCCTGTTTGCAGGTAGTGACAATGGACGAGGAGTATCTTCATGATTTGCTGCTCCCGGCATCGCTGCCCTTCTGGGGTATAAGCCGGATCAACTCGCAATTCGGAACGTACATCACCCCTTTCCGATTGCCCACGTAGTCCAGCATTTCCGCCAGATCTTCCCACAGACCCAGTTTCTCAATCTCGTGCGAATGGCCGTACAGATGCCACATTCCACCGTTTTGCAATACGGAATCAAAAAGCCTTTTACCGAGTTCGAGCCAATTGTCCAACCTTGTCATGTGGGCCAGAAAAACTTGCAGGCCTTCCATTTTTCGTGCCCTTGCCAAGTTCCTGACATAGCTGGACTTCCGCTGCGGGATAATCTGCAGAGTTGTCGGCATTTCGAAGGGGTTGAACTCCAACCGCGTAGACAGCATGCGCACCGTCCTGGCCCCCCAGTAACCGGCCTCCTTCAGAGTGCGCACGACGTTCGAGTCGTACCGACCGCAGGGATAACAGAACATCCGGACTTCGGTTCCGAGGACATCTTCCAGGAACGGCTTGCAGGGGCTCACTTCCTTGGCCAATTCTTCGGGAGTTAACCCCCAGAGAAGTTTGTGCGAAACACTGTGAGCGCCGATTTCAAAACCTTCGGACGACAAGGTTCTCAAGTCGGCATGACTCAGCGCGGGACGTCCCCCATAAGGTCTGTTCGGAACGTAGAAAGTCCCTCGAATCTCCCTTGACCGGAGCATCTCGGCAAGTCTGAGATCGGCGCGGTCGCCGTCATCCCAGCTCGTGGTTACAATTCTTGGTGTTTCCATGTTTGCGAACTTCCCTAAACGCCCGTGCGCGGACATCTCGTCTGTTCCTGTGAGAACCCGCGCAACTGCGTCTTTTGTTTCAAGTTCCGGCATATTTCAGGTTTGCTCGAGCCCAATCTAAGAATCAGGTTCGAGCTTGGTTCAGGCGAACTTGCCTGCTGGACTCTGACTTGCGATCAGGCTTTGCTTGTGGCCTTCACGAACGCAGGTGCTAAGTTTTGCCGTTTTTTCTTGTCGGACATGCGCCAACGCATCAATCCGAGAGCGAAACCCATAAAGAAATAGAAGGGGACAGCGCCTGAGGGGAACTCGAAAGGGCCTTCCACCAAACTAACATTCACAAACAGCACGTAAAACAGAAAAAGCCATAACACGAAGGCGGACACCAGCTTGTCGTCGGAGGAACTTCGTTGGCGAAGCACGCTGATGAATCTTTTTATCAAGAGGAAATGAAATGTGATCCAAAGAAAGAATCCGACCAACCCCAGCCTGGCCAGGTAGGTCAAACTCGAGTTGTGAGGGATTCGAGTAACCGCTCCATTAGTCTCGTCAATATCGGTGAGCAGCGGTTGACCGAACCCTTCGCCGAACACCGGGTGCGCAGAGAAATGCCGAAACGCCTGGTCGGCCATGTCGAAGCGGCTCTCAACGGCACTTCCTGGCGTTCCATCGGAGGTCTGAACGCTTCGCAGATGTGCTGCGAAAAAATCGAGGTTTACCTCGCCGATGCGGCCCGCTATCTTAAATCCTCCGAGACTGGTTACCAAGAAAATCACCATTACAGCCGCGGGGATCAGAACCAAGAGTTTCGCAAATCTCTTGCCTTCACCTAGGAGGGCGAGGATAACAAGAACAATTGCGGTTCCTATGTACTGCCGCCTGCCCTGCGTAATCGCAACTCCCAAAAATTGTCCCATAGCCAGAAGGGGCATCAACCAACTCGGACGGCTGACCAGGTAGCAGCCGACGCAGAGGCAAAACATGGCGCCATCCACTAATATGTCGCCCCCACCACTGAAATCTCCCAGTATCGGCACCCTGAGAAAAACGCCGCTTACCGGAGACCAGGACCACACCTTCTCACCCCAGGGCATCGTGTAGATGTACAGCATGTTCAACACGTAAAGGCCAAGCAGCCATCGTGCCAAGAAAGTGATGTTCTTGCTCTTCATGGCCCAGGCCATCCCCAGAAGCATGAAAATACCGTCGAGGCACATCGTGCTGTCGCGGAGGGCCCAAATTCCGTACGAAGGAAAGTCCACGGCGAGGTGGAGAACAGCGAAGACGAGCAAGGCCAGCATGCACAGCACGGGAGGTTCTTTCAGAGCGCTGGCCACCACTTGCCGGCGGGAAAAAACCGCCACACCGAGAGAGACGTAGATTAATACATAGCCGACGATGATCGGGAACCCGCCGACGTGAAATGTCAGATTCTCGAATCCACGAGTCAACAAAGTGTAGCCGCTCAGGGCAACCAGCGTGAGAACCTGCCAGAATTCCAGGTGTGCGCGCTGCACATAAGTGACGCACACCCGGCAGAGGCCCAACATGGCTACAACTGCAAGGCAGCCCAGCACAATGAGGGGATGAAGGAGCGCCAAGCCACCTAACAATAAAAAGAGCGTAAACCAGGCTACCGAACGTAGATCGATTCTCGCGGGGCGAGGGTTTGGTTTGAGGGTGGCGCTCGAATTGGTCACTATATCGGGCATTTTGATTGGAAATGTTTTATTACGATAATCGCCGAAAAAACTTGCCAAGTGGCTACGCTACGCGGTTACACTTAACGCCGCCTCGGATAACTTACGGGCCTTACGGCGAAGCAGGACGACAGCCACCACAAAAGCCAGTACTTCCGACAAAGCCATGCTCCAGGCTGCCCCTCTAACTCCCCAGGCCCAAGTGATCGGAATGCCGATTGCGACGGCGACGCAGCTCGAAATGGAAACGGCGGCGAAAACCAAACGCGGAGACTCCATGACACGCAACACGTTTGCCGGGCCGAAAAACGCGCTGCCGAACACACATGCCAACGCAATGATGGGCATCAAGTAGACCACTTCCGTGTACCGGCCAGAGTAAATCATTCGAAAAATGGGCCTCTGAAACAGAAGAAGCACAACCCAGTACGGGACTGAATAAGAAACGCTCAACAAGGTCTGTTGCCACAGAACGGAGCTGGCGCCACGATGGGATCTCTTCTCCAGCACTCGAGCCGCATGAGGAAGCATGAGTGGGCTCAGTGCCGCGCTGGTTTGATACATGGGCGAAGCAAAATTCATCAAGGCCTTCAGTTCGCCCGCTGCCGCCAGGCCGGACAAACTACTGAGGAGGGGGTAGAAGACGTTGAGCGGAACCCACATCATGACATTGGCCCCTATAGCCCACCGCCCGTAGCGCCAATGCCGACGCCAAATGTCCAGTAGACTGGGCGCTGTCTCGCTTGAGGAAAGCCGCAATCCCAGATAAGTGAGCAGCACGGCACTGGTCAACAAGCTCCCGACTCCCATGAGCAGGAATGAGGACAAAGGTGAAAGGTAATTATGCCGATAGAGCATCGCCAGGCCTCCCATTATCAGACTGCAGTAGAGAAGCGACGCACCAGCCGAAGGCGCAGGGGAAAGCTTCACATAGAAGATTCGCCTGATTATCCAGAGCATCAAGATCGACGGCGCTGCGAAAGCGACACCGAGGAGCGCGCCAGGCAGGCCGTTCGTTTGCCCCAGCTCAAACGCCACACCGGCTGCGATCCCCAGTACCAAAACAATCGCCAAGCTCATGCCCAGATGAATTAAAAGCAAGGCTTTCAGGTAACCACGAAGACAATGACGATAGGCAGAACTGCCGAATACCAACATCGGTTCCAGCAGCAACGCCTGGTGGAACATCAGCATGAACACGAAGACTGAGAAGGCGACGGCGTAGCTCCCATATTGCTCGGGCGTCAACCACCGGGCCAGCAGAATGCTAATTACAAAATTAGATCCTGCGAAGAGTCCCTGGTCCGCGATGGCCAGCCCTCCCTTCATGACCCATGGAACCAGCTTCCGCACTGTGCCCGCGCGATCGATTGACAAGATCCTCTTCAGAGGAAAACGGCCGACAGCGCCTTCTCCTGATGCAGGCTTGACGAGCGGTGCGGGTTCCTGAAGTCCTAATCCGTTCACTTGATCCCCTTGATTTGGCAGGTTCGCTGCGACTCATCCAGACAACTTCTTAGCTGCTTGGCTACAAGTTGAACTTGCGGCTCGAGAAGAATGTTGTCGTGACTGCTTTTCACTTCACAGACCTCGAGTCCGTCAGCCAGGTATTCGCTCCATCCGGCATACGGATCACCAAGTCCCGCGAGAGCCTCGCGGCTCGACCGAAACAGGATGACCCGCCCAGGGTAATATCGCGGCACGTAATATCTTGCCGCTTTTAGGCAGGCGTTTCGGATCTTCCTGACCTTGCGTGGCAGTTTCGCGACGTGCAGCCCCCATTGGATTGCCCGCAGCGGAGCCGTGGCGACTCGCGAAACATAAGCCCGCCTTTCCGTACCTGACATTCGCAGGATATTGAAGAGCGGCGACGAGAATGAAGCCAGCTTGTGGGAAAACGAAGTCTCCCTTGCAGCGGCGCACAATGTGTCGAACAGCACTACGACGGGCGGCTCCTCGCCTTGTGCGATGAGTTGCTGAGCCATTTCAAGAGCAACCATGCCGCCGAAAGAGTAGCCTCCCAGAAAATAAGGCCCTTCCGGCTGAACGCTGCGCATTTCCTTGATGTAATGGGCCGCCATGTCCTCGGCTCGTGTGTGACATGGATAATTCGCATTCAACCCTTGGGCCTGCAGCGCATAAAAAGGTTGATCTGAACCGAGATGTTGTGCAAGGCCGTAGAAACGCAGCACATTACCGCCGACTCCATGGACACAGAAAAACGGTGGCTTTGATCCGACGGTTTGAATTGCCACTAACGAGGACCATGCGGGCGACCATCCTTTCTGGCGAAGAATCCCAGCCAATTGTTCGATGGTCGGAGCCTGGAACAATGTGGCGATGGACAACTGCTTTCCAAATGCCTGCTCGACGCGCTGCATGAGTCGCACTGCGACCAGTGAATTTCCGCCCAGCTCAAAGAAGCTATGCCGGATGCCGATTGGCCGGACACCAAGAACGCTCTCCCAGATCGTTGCCAACTGGAACTCGAGAGCGTTTCTTGGCGCGGCAAAAGTCTCCGATGGCGCCAAGGTTGTCTGCTCAGGGGCTGGAAGCGCCCGCCGGTTGACTTTTCCGTTCGGCGTTAGCGGCATCGCTTCGAGGGCCACAAAAGCTGAGGGCACCATGTACTCGGGAAGCTTCTCTTTCAGGAAATCGCGCAGCTCACCAACCGCGGTTGGCGTTTCCTGCGAAGGGACAAAGTATGCCACCAGGCGTTTGTCGCCAGGCGTGTCCTCCCGAGCGACAACAACGGTATCGTTTACACCGTGATGCTGTCGCAGTGCCGATTCAATGTCACCCAATTCGATACGGAATCCGCGAAGCTTCACCTGATGATCGATCCGTCCCAGACATTCGGTATCACCGTTGGGACGATAGCGCGCCAGATCCCCCGTTTTATAGAGACGCGTATCAGGGTCTTGGGCGAAAGGACTGGGGATAAACTTTTCCGCAGTCAGCTCGGGCCGCTTGAGATATCCTCGCGCCAAGCCTTCGCCACCGATGTGCAATTCACCGGCGACGCCGATCGGCACTGGCTGGAGCAGCTCGTCCAGGATAAAAATGTCCGTATTTGCAATCGGCCGGCCGATCACTATCGGTTCATGCTCGGATGCGATCCTCGAGCAGGTCGACCAGATGGTGGTCTCAGTTGGACCGTACATGTTCCACACAGAACCACCGCTTTGCAGTAATTGAGTGGCAAGCTTGCGGGAAATGGCCTCGCCTCCACACAAAATCTTCAAATTCGGAGTGCCCTTCCAGCCCGCTTCTATCAGCATGCGCCATGTAACGGGTGTGGCTTGCATCACCGTGGCGCTTGAGCCGGCGAGTTTTGCAAGCAACTGATATCCGTCGGAAGATACCTCACGGCTCACGATCTCGACAGATGCTCCGACGATTAGAGGCAAATAGATTTCGAGGCCTGCAATATCAAAAGAGAGGGTGGTGACGGAGAGCAGGCGATCAGCTTCGGTCATCCCCGGCGCGCGACTCATTGAGATAAGAAAGTTGACCACCGCACGATGCGGAATCTGGACTCCCTTAGGCTTGCCGGTCGATCCTGACGTGTAGATCACATAGGCAAGGTTCTCAGGGCCGTTTCTGTGGGCTGGATTATCGGTTTGTGCCGTTGCAATTTCACGCCAATCGCTGTCGAGAACAACGACTTTGGCGCGGCTATCAGGAATAGTCTCGAGCAGGTGGTGCTGGGTGAGCAAAACCGCCACCTCGGAGTCCTCCAGCATGAAAGCAATACGTTCACTTGGATACGCCGGATCCAGCGGCACATAGGCGCCGCCCGCCTTGAGAATTCCCAGCAACCCCACCACCATCTCGAGCGAACGCTCCACCAGGATGCCGACCAGCACATCCGGACCTACTCCCAGGCTCACCAAGTGGTGCGCCAATTGATTGGCTCGCCGGTTTAGTTCCCCATAGGTCAGGCACTCGTTCCCGAACACTACCGCGATCGCCTCGGGAGTTCGCTCGACCTGCGACTCGAACAGATCATGAAGAGGCCGATCCTTGGGGTAGTTCGTTCGCGTGTCATTCCATTCCGCAATCAGCTGATGCGTTTCTGCCTGGGTGAGGAGCGGCAATTTGGAAAGACGCTGATCTGGATTGGCGACAACACCCTCAAGCAATGTCTGGAAATGACCAGCCATCCGGCGGATCGTCGCAGCGTCAAAAATGTCGGTGTTGTAAGTAAAGCGACCGAAGATCCCGTCCGTCCGGTCGTAAAGTTGGAGTTGTAGGTCAACCTTCGCCGCACCGCTATCCACTTCGAGATCCACGATCTCCCAACCACCGCGAGCGCCGGACATCGCTGGTGTAAAAGAAACGAGTACTTGAAAGAGAGGGTTGCGGCTCAGATCGCGCCCCAATTGTAGCTCGCCCACCAGGCGGTCGAAGGGCATGTTCTGATACTCGCAGTCGCGCTGCCAGAGATCCCTCACACGCCACAACAATTCCCGGAAAGTGGCATCCCTCTCGATCTCGGTGCGAATGAGCACAGTATGAGCAAAGAGGCCAATCAGATTCTCCGCACCAACGCCCTCGCGGCCCGGGACAATCGCACCAACCACGATGTCGCGCTGTCCTGTGTAACGTGACAGCAGAGTTTGGAATGCGGCCAGGAGCGTCGCGAAAAGAGGTGCTCCCTCGAGTTCGCATAGATCCTTGAGTGATTCGCTCAGATTTCTTGGGAGTTCCAGCGACTCTCTCGCGCCCCGGAATCCCTGCACCGGCGGCCGCGCTCGATCTGTAGGCAGCTCCAGGACCGGAGGGTCAGCGAGTCGCTTTCGCCAATAGGAGATGTGATCGTCGAGAACTTCCCCCTGTAACCAGTCTCTTTGCGAATGCGCACAGTCCCCATACTGGATTGGCAAATCGGGCAGAGGACACGCCTCGCCGGCCGAATATGCTTCGTAGAGAGTGGCGAGTTCATCCGCAAGAATATTCAACGACCATTCATCAGCAATGATCGTGTGCAGCGTCATGATGAGAATGTGATTCTGTTTCGATAACCGCAGCAGACTGGCCCGGATCAGGGGGCCCTTCGTCAGATCGAATGGCTGTCGCGCTTCTTCGGTCGCAATGCGCGAGACCTCGGCCTCGCGGTTCTGGCCGGTCAAGCCGCTCAACTCCGTGACCGGCAGCTCCATCTCGTGCTGCTCAGCGATTACCTGTGCCGGACTCCCGTCTTCGACTGCAAATGTTGTGCGCAGCGTCTCGTGACGACGAATGATTTCTCCGAAGCTTTGCTGGAGTATTTCCTGGTCGAGCGGACCGACTCGTTCAAGAATCAGGACCTCGTTATACAGCGGGACGCCAGCGGCAAGTTGCCCATGTAACCAAACCTGCTGCTGTGCGATAGACAGCGGTATTGGTCCAAGCAATCGCGGACGAACGACGGCAGACGCAGAAAGTCCTTGCGAGGCGTCTTCGCTCGTAAGCAGGACGCCCGTCGACTCTGGGTTCGAAGCGATCAATGATCTGGAATTAGGATTGTTCATCGGAACAGGAAAATCTAAATTCTCTCGGCCGGGACGGCGTCTGAATTGACTTGCCGGTAATTTGCATCGCCAGCTTCGGCGAGACACGACAGGATCGGCCTGGAAATGCCATCAACATTCGGGTCGTGAAGCATCTCTTCGTGCTCCGCATCGATCGTGTGCACTTCCATTGGGCCGCCCATGAGCCCTGGCCATCCCCGCTGAAATCTCCAGTACCCGCCTCTTGGCCAGTCTGAGGATTGGAAGAACATCACGCGACCGCCGTATGGTTGTGGCCTATATTTCATCGCCGCCGGGTGCACCAGGCTACCCATATCGCCAAGCTGGTCTTCTGGCAGACGATTCCCACGCTGGTAAACGTTGTTCCACAGCCACTGATCCCGCCTGCGCTGCAGGTCCGCAGACCGCTCCTGAATATAGTGCCGAAGCCCGGTGTGTCTCAGCTTGGCTAGCTTCTGGAGATGGAACTTCAGTTTCTGATAAAGGAAAGCTCCCCGGCCGTCCGGGGAATAATCGAAATAATGAGTTGGATTTTGCGAATCCAGCATTACCAGGAGGGGAACGGATTCTCCCGCAGCAACCAACTGTCGAGCCATTTCATAAGCCACCACTCCATTGACGCACAGACCGCCCAGGTAATAGGGACCATTCGGCCGCGCCGTGCGCATCACTCGGATGAGGCTTGAGGCGATATCCTCAAACTTGTATGTAGCAGGTAATTGATTAACCAGGGAGCTCGACAATTGCAGTCCGAAGGAAGGTCGTTCCGGACCGAGTCGCCGCGAAAGTGGCAGGAACAATGGACCACCCCGCACCCAGAAGAAGGGGGGCAGCGAACCGTTGGGCTGGAGCGGTAGAATGCCCTCTAAGTCCGTGCCATCACTCTTGCCCTCTCTGCGTATGAGTTCGGCCATCTCTGCGATGGTGGGGGCTTCAAATACGTCCCTGAGTCCTAGCTTCCTGCCGAAAGTTTGCTGAATGCGGGCAAGTAGCCTTGCCGAAGCCAGCGAATAGCCACCAATGCTGAAGAAGTTATCGGTGACGCTGATCGCATCCAGGTTGAGGATGCCCTTCCAGATCGCGAGCAGCTGATCCTCCACCCGATCGCGAGGAGCCACGAAGGCAGACTGCTGCACAGACTCCGCGTGGCCAGGCTCCGGCAACGCCCGCCGATCTACCTTGCCGCTGGGCAACAGCGGCCACTGCTCCAACCGGCTGTAGCTGGCTGGCACCATGTACTCGGGCAGACGCGTCCGCAAGTAGCGGCGCAATTCCTCAGCCGAGGGAGCCTGTCCGCTCTCCACCGTGATGTAGGCCGCCAGCCGTTGCTGATCGGGCGTGAGCACTACGACCGCCTGGCGCACTGCCGGATGCCCGCTGAGCGCCGCCTCGACCTCGCCCAACTCCAGCCGCATTCCCCGCAGCTTCACCTGGCTGTCGACTCGCCCCAAATACTCGATCTCACCCGTGGACTTGAAGCGACCCAAGTCGCCCGTGCGGTATAGCTGCGATGAACGCTCCGGCGCAATTGGATTTTCGACAAAGCGCTCCGCTGTCAGCTCCGGAGACCGCCAATAGCCCCGCGCCAGATTGTCGCCCCCTACATAGATCTCGCCCCGCACCCCGATGGGTACTGGATTTCTGTTGCCATCCAGAATGTAGATTTGCGTGTTGGCAATCGGCCGGCCGATGGGAATCGAGCTGGCGCGCAGGTCTTTGTCGCTGACCTCGTGGCAGGTGACGTCAGCCGCCACCTCAGCCGAGCCGTACAGATTCAACAGCGTGGCCGCAGGAAAACCGGCGCGGAAGCGCTCCGCCAAATCCGTGGGCAGTACTTCGCCGCTGCAGGTCCACAGCTTCAGCTGCGGCACACGCTCGCCCAGTTGCGGCGCGTGATCGAGCAACATGCGCAAAAGCGAGGGCACCAGCACGATGCGCGTCACCTGCTCGCGCGCCAGCGTCGTCAGCAGTTCTTCGGGATCGCCCATGGTTTCCTGCGGGATGATCACGTTGGGCACGCCAGCCAGCAGCGGCCCGAAGATCTCCCACACCGAATCGACAAAACCGAGATTGGTTTTCTGGCAGCAAACTTCTCCGGGCTGAAATGGATACGCGCGCCACATCCAGGCAAAACGATTCAGATATGCCCGGTGCGTCCCCTGCACCCCCTTTGGGATGCCAGTCGAACCGGAGGTATAGAGCACGTATGCGGTGTCGTCGGGCTGGCTGCGGGTTAGCTGAACTGGGCTCCGCGAATCCAGGCTCGGAGAATCCGCCGGCTCGCCTGACATCTCGCTCCAGTTCGAATCTAGCCAGACGGCACGTGCGCTGTTCGCCGGAATCTTGCCCGCGTATTTGCGCTGCGCGATTACAATCGCTGCCCCGGAATCCTTAAGCATAAAACCGAGTCGCTCCAGCGGATACGAGGGGTCCAGGGGCACATAGGCCGCTCCCGTCTTCAGGATGCCGAGCAGTCCGGCCACCATGTCTATCGATCGTTCAACGCACAACGCAACTGTCGTTCCTGGTCCTGCCCCCTGGTTCCGCAGGTATTGCGCCAGATTGTTGCTGCGTTCATGCAACTGCCAAAAGGTGAGGTGCTGATTTCCTTCCCGAAGGGCCACGATATCCGGAGTGCGCTCACACTGAGCGGCAAACTGCTGCGGAATACTCCTGTCACGCGGATAGTCGGCGTCGGTATCGTTCCACTCGACCAACAGCTGGTTTTTTTCCTGCTCGGAAAGCAGCGGCAATTGCGAGATGCGCAGGTCGGGATTGCTGGCGGCACCTTCCAGCAGGTTCATCCAATGATTCGCCATGCGCGCGATTGTGGCTGGATCAAACAGGTCCGTGCTGTAATGAATTCGCGGCAGAATCTCGTCTCCACGCTGATCGAGTTCCAAATGGAGGTCGTATTTTGAGACGCCGGTGTCGACATCGGTCTGCGTCATCTGCCAGGCCGGATCGAGTTTTGGAAGCGGTGGCCCCAGCGAAAACAGCGCTTGGAACAAGGGGTTGTGCGAAGAGTCCCGCGTGGTTCGCAATTCCCTGACGAGACGTTCGAAGGGCAAGTTGTCGTGTTCGAGAGCGCCGAGGGCTACGTTCCGCACTCGTTTCACTAAATCGCGGAAGCTCGGATCGCCTGAGAGATCCAAACGCAAGACCACTGTGTTCACGAAATATCCCAGAAGCGACTGAGTCTCATGAAGCTTGCGTCCCGCGGTGAGGCTACCGATGGGGATGGTCGGCTCACCCGAATAGCGGCTCAAGAGAGCTGCAAATCCGGCCAGCAGTATTTGGAATAAAGTGACTCCCTGAGACCGGCTGAGTGTCATCAGGGTACTGTTTAATTGGGAGCTCAGATTGAAATGATACGTGGACCCACAAAATGTCTGCGGTCCGACCCGGTGGCGGTCCACCGGTAAGTACGACTCCGGCAGCGGTCCTGCAAGTTCCCGTTTCCAATAGTCGAGATCGTTGGCAAGAGTCTCTTCCGTTATGTTCCGACGTTGCCAGCAGGCATAGTCCGCGTACTGGACGGAGAGTTCCGGTAATGGCGATTGCCTTCCAGCGGCAAACGACTCATATAGCATCGACAGTTCTGGCAGAAGCACCCGATAAATGGCAAACCCGTCAAAAATGATATGGCTTAGGGTGAGATATAACCGATACTCCTCGTTCCTCAGCCGCATCAGCCTGGTCGTAAAAAGTGGCGCCTTTGTCAGATCGATCGGTCTTCTTGCGTCTTCGGTCGCAATGCGTAAAGCTTCAACCTCGCGCCGCTCAGCGGGAAGCGCCCGCAGGTCAAGCACTGGCAACGAAACCCTGAGGCTCGGCTGTACTTTCTGTACCGGTATGCCGTCGACAATCTCGAAGCACGTCCTCCACGCTTCGTGGCGCCGCAGGATTTCATTAAAGCTTTTCTCCAGTGCGGGAACGTCTAGATCGCCCAGAAACCGGATGGTTCCTGGCTCGTTGTACAAGGGAAGATTCGTCGCCAGTTGCGCGTGCAACCACACCTGCTCTTGTTCGTACGATAGAGGTACGGGTTCATCCGGTGTGCGACGCGTAATTTCGAACTGGTCGCGCACAGATTTCTCCACCTGCGTGCGTTTACGATCGGATAGCTGAGCAGTCTCAGTCATGTATTTTGGGAATGCTTCTCTAGTCGGAGCTGCTTGTCCTTGCCGGGGTCTGTGCGGTGTGAGGCGCAGCCTCCTGCACATTCGCCGCGCCGTTGCTCGCGTATGCGAATCGCATCACACCTTTCCAAGAACGATACGCCGCTAACAACCTTATAGGCCCAAAGCAGTAGACAAAGACAACGAACGAGTCCCAGCTTCGTAGAAGGCGATATAGAAGCTCGTCACAGGCTCTTTCAAACAGTGAGGGCTGGGTCAGATTGTCTTTCTCCGAAGGGGGGA
>JBEKWP010000056.1:0-22229 GCA_049512915.1 Candidatus Sulfotelmatobacter sp. | reverse complement strand
GCGCCGGCGGCGATGGTCAACATCGAGAATCCCAGATCGGCCGAGAAGACGCGGCCACGAAAACGATCGTCAGTATGCAGCTGCAAAAGCGTCGTGGAGAAAACCCAGACGGTTGATCCTCCGGCGTGAGCCAGCATGGCGCAGGCGCTGGCCATCCAAACCGTTCGGCTGACCCCGAGCGCGCCGTATCCGACAGCGACCGTGAGATAGCCAAAAAGAATGCCAAGTTGCAACCGGCGGTCGCTGCGGCCCGCCCAGCGCGCCGACACGAGCGGGCCGACCAGCGCGCCCAGGCCGCGTCCCCCAAGCAGGATGCTCATCCCGAGCATCGCCCCGCGCGCGGCATCGACGTTGCGCCAATGCACGGCGAACTCATGCGCGCCCAGCACGGTGAAGATTACCCAGCTCGGCCCAATCATGAGTTCTCCGGCTTTGGCAAAGACGGTTGGAAGCAGCGTGCGATGATTGCGCACGTAGCGAATGCCTTCCAGCACGGGAGAAAAGTCAACCAGATCGCGCGGGCGCAGCGGAGCCGCAGACTCGGCGTGCGGCTCGGCAAAGTGCATTCCGCCGATTAGCAAAGCCGATGCCAGGAACGACAGCGCATTGAGAATGAACACGGCGTCTCGGCCGAAGAAAGCCGCAACCACCCCTCCGACCGAAGCACCAATCAGCAGATTCACCGACCATGTGGCGGAAGACAGAGTGTTGGCGATGAGGACTTCTCCTCGCGCGGCGATGTTCGGGATCACGGAGCTGCGAGCTGGTTCGAAGAACGCGGCCATGACGGTCTCCGCCAGCAGAAGCGGATAGACGAGCCATACCGCGGAGCGCGAACGCACCAGCAGCATGGCCAGCACCACGCCGACGCGAACCAGGTCAGCGGCAATCATCACGTGCTTGCGGCGCAAGCGGTCATTCACCACGCCAGCGGCGGGACCAACAAAGGTTTGCGGCAGAACCTGCAGAACCAACGCCAGCGCCACGGAACTGGCCCGTCCAGTCAACTGCAGCAGCAGGGTGTAAATGGAGAGTGTGTAGAACCAGTCGCCGATCTCGCTGACGATCTGCGCCATCCAGAGCCGGCGAAAATTACGGTTCCCGCGCAGCAGCCGGAAATACGACGCCAGAGAAATCGACGGAGCCGCGTGCTCAGGTTGGAGTTCCATGCGAATGGTTAGGGTAACAAAGGTCGGTCTTCAGCTTTCACGCTGTGGGCTTTGACTCGAGCACGTGGAACTCTGTCTAGGGAGCAGCTACGAGGCAGGCAGCAGCTTTCGCTTGAGATCGTCGGCGATCTGCTTGCCGTGGAAGCGGCCGTTCTCGATGAAGATTTCGTTGGTCCGCGAGCCGGCGACGATCACGCCGGCCACGTAGATTCCGGGAACGTTGCTCTCTAATGAGACTGGATCACACACCGGACGGTATTGCTCATCCGAAAGCTCGATACCCATGCTGCGCAGAAAGTCGTAATCGGGGTGATAGCCAATCAGGGCCAGCACGAAGTCGTTTTTCAAACGGACGGGCCCGCGCGGCGTGACGATGACCACGTAGTCGATTCCGATTTCCTGCACGGAACTGTTGAAGTAAGCTTCGATATCCTTGTTCTTGATTCGGTTTTCGAGATCGGGTCTGATCCAGTACTTGACGTGGTGATGCAGTTGCGCGCCGCGATATACCAGCGTAACGCGCGCGCCATGGCGCCACAGATCCAGAGCGGCAATCGCGGCGGAATTCTTGCCTCCGATCACCAGCACATCGGTGTCGTAGTAAGGATGAGCCTCGGCGTAGTAGTGCGACACCTTGGGGAGATCCTCGCCGGGAAGGCCGAGTTGATTGGCTAGATCGTAATATCCGGTGGAGGCGATCACTTTGCGGGCGCGGTAGTCGTGCGGCCGGCCGGCGCGGTCGGTGGCCGTGATGCTGAAGTTTCCGTCTTCGCCCAGAACCGTCTTAACCCACTCGTACTGGCGAATATCGAGATGGTAATGCTCGGTGACTTTGCGGTAATACTCGAGCGCTTCTTCGCGAGTGGGTTTTTGCAATGCGGTGGTAAAAGGGATGTCGCCAATCTCGAGCAGTTCGGGCGTGGTAAAGAAAGTCATGCCTGCGGGATAGTGAAACAGCGAATTGACCAGACAGCCCTTATCGAGGACGATGACTTTGAGGCCGATCTTCTGCGCTTCGATGGCGCAAGCCAGACCGGTCGGTCCGGATCCTATGACCAGCACGTCGGTGCGCGTCTCGGGATGCGCACGAAGCTTCGCCTCGGACTGAGTTTCAACTTCCGCGGCGGCGAGAAAATCAGGCATGGACTCTGTGACACGCTGCGCCGGACGAAGGACGGGCAGAAACCGATGATTCTAGCATGCGGCCAGATCTGACTTTCTTACAGTCAAGTTAATGTGCGCCAGCGCAAGGCTCGGCGCGCGGTCCGCGCTATAATTCCCGGTTACTTCGTTCATTGCGCTCTGATCAGGACGTCTATGACAACTTCCGGCGACCGGCCGATTCGTACGCGCATGGAATCCGACAGCATGGGGCAGATTGAGGTCCCGGCCAACGTCTACTGGGGTGCGCAGACGCAGCGCTCTTTGCTGCATTTCAACATAGGGCGCGACACCATGCCGCCGGAACTGATCCGGGCTTTCGGCGTGCTTAAGAAAGCTTGTGCGCTGGTGAACCAGGATCTGGGCAAGCTTCCGGCAGATAAGGCGAAGCTGATTGTGCAGGCTGCTGACGAGGTGATTTCCGGCAAGCTCGCAGACCAGTTTCCGCTGCGCGTGTGGCAGACGGGAAGTGGGACGCAGACCAACATGAATGTGAATGAAGTGATCTCGAACCGCGCCATTGAGATTGCTGGTGGTGTGATGGGATCGAAGAAGCCGATCCATCCCAATGATGATGTGAATATGTCGCAATCGTCGAACGACACGTTTCCGGCGGCGATGCACATCGCGGCCGCATCCCAGGTGAAGAACGTACTGATTCCGGCGGTCAAGAACGTGCATGATGCGATCGCGGGCAAGGCGCGGGAATTCAACGACGTCGTCAAGATTGGACGCACTCACTTGCAGGATGCAGTACCTTTGACCTTCGGGCAGGAGTTCGGCGGTTGGGCCAGTCTGCTCGAGCGCGACATCAAGCGCCTCGAACAGGTGCTTGAGGGAGTTTACGATCTTGCCATCGGCGGGACTGCCGTCGGGACTGGGCTGAACACTCATCCCGAATTTGCGGAGCGGGCTGCGAAGAAAATTGCCGAGCTTACGGGACTTCCCTTTCGCTCGCATGGCAACAAGTTTGCGGCGCTTTCGGCGCATGATGAGATCGTTTTTGCGCAGGGTGCGATGGAAACGCTGGCGGCTTCGCTGATGAAGATTTCGAATGATATCCGCTGGCTGGCTTCGGGGCCGCGTTGCGGGCTGGGCGAGATCTCCATCCCGGAGAACGAGCCTGGGTCTTCGATCATGCCGGGCAAGGTGAATCCCACGCAGTGCGAGGCGATGACCATGGTCTGCGTGCAGGTTCATGGCGCTACGGCGGCGGTGGGATTCGCCGGCTCGCAGGGTAATTTCGAACTCAACGTTTACAAGCCGGTGATGATCTACAACTTTCTGCATTCGGTCACGCTGGTCGCCGACGCCTGCCATGGATATGTCGAGTACATGATCAAGGGCATCGAGATCAATCGCGCGAAAGTCGATTGGTATGTGAAGAACTCGCTGATGCTGGTCACAGCTCTGGCGCCGAAAGTGGGATACGACAAGGCTGCCAAGATTGCCCATACGGCGCTCGTTGACGACAGCAGCCTGCGCGAGGCGGCGCTGAAGCTGGGCTATCTTACGGGTGAGGAATTCGATCTACTGGTGAAGCCGGAGAAGATGACTCGGCCTTAGTGGATTTCGTCACGAAAATAAAGTTTGGGGCGTGGTTGCGGCGGGCGTTCGATCGATCGCCGCCGCGCCGAGAATCGGGGTACCCCCCCTCCCCCCACCCCTCAGTGGAATCATCACGTTAGCAGGAAATTCCCCGTAAAATCCGGATGTCAAAGAACTTAGATACTAAAATCTAGACAACAAAGGGCTTTGGGGCGCGGCGAGTTGGCTTGTGCCGACCGTCACGGCCTCGACCATGATCGCCGATTTGGAATCGGCGGACAAGGTCAGATGTCACAGCGGGCCTGTGGAAACTCTTGGGAGACGGCTCAGACGATTGTGTTGGTCATAGCGCCGACCCCACCGACCCGTCGGTCCGTTACGATGTAGACAATTGCACGGGTCCTTAGCGTGGTGGCTTTCGGCGGCGGTGGGACTCGCGGGGCTCAGGATGACAAGGCTTTTATGGGCCAGCGGGACCCGTCGGTCCGTCACGATGTAGACAATTGCATGGGTCCCTTCGGCTTCGCTCAGGGCAGGCTCTTCGCGTGGTGCTTTCGGCGGCGGTGCGCTCGCGGGGCTCAGGATGACAAGGCTTGGGGGCAGGCGGAGCCCCGCGCGTCCTCGGTGGCCGGATTTGGGATTGATGAGGCTGAGAAGGATGATGAGTTCCTGACTTCCGTGGAGCGCAGTTGTTATAATCCGAAGTGGTGGTGGGAATAGCTCAACTGGCAGAGCACCGGACTGTGGCTCCGACGGTTGCGGGTTCGATTCCCGTTTCCCACCCCAGAATTCTTCCCTGCGGGGTTCGTGCCAGGAGCCTCGCTGCGCTCGGCTGGATGGCCGAAGGCGGCCATCCCCACATATCCCTCCCCACATATCCCTCCCCACACCGTCATCTCTCCCCACCTGGGCATTCCCTGCGGGACCATATTGGGAAGCTCCTCTTGCGGTGCTGGATTTTTTCTCCGTTGTATTGATTGACCCGCCAACTCTAGTGGTCTAGAATTCCGCACGAATCTTCTTGCGGGCGCGCTCGCGCTTCGCGGGGCCTGTCGCGACGGACAGAGGGGAAGCAGATTCGCGGGTCCCAAATTACGGGTCCATGCTCCTTGGGAAGTCCTCGTCTTGGAAGGGGCTCTATGAAGAGTTCTTCACGCAAGCAGGTCAAATCACGTCGTAAAACCAGCGTAGAGAATGATGCCAAAACGTTGCCTGGAATGTTCCCCATCGTGGGGATCGGGGCTTCGGCCGGCGGACTGGAAGCATTCTCCGAGTTGTTGCGTCACCTGCCGGAAAAGACCGGCATGGCGTTCGTGCTGGTGCAGCACCTCGACCCCAAGCATGAGAGTGGGCTGCGGGAAATCCTGGCGAGGACGACCAAGATCCCGGTGACCGAAGTGGTGCAGGGCGTAGTCGTGGAACCCGACCACGCCTATGTGATTCCGGCGAACACGAATTTGACCCTGAAGGACGGGAAACTGCAACTGGGTTCGCGAGTGCTGACCCGCGGGCAGCACATGCCGATCGATAATTTCTTTCGGTCACTTGCGGAAAATGCCGGGCAACAGGCCGTCGGGGTCATCTTGTCGGGCACGGCTTCGGACGGCACCGAGGGCTGCCGCGCCATCAAGGCGGGAGGGGGAATCACTTTTGCGCAGGATGAGGAGTCAGCGAAGTATGACAGCATGCCGCGCAACGCGGTGAACGCGGGCTGCATCGACTTCATCCTCTCACCCAAAGATATTGCTCGGGAGCTGGGCGGAATCAGCCAGCATCCTTACGTGGCACGGGTAGTCGAGCAGGAGACGGAAGGTTTTCAGGGGATGGTGGGCAGCGAACTGAATGCGCTCTTCGGACTTCTGCGGGAATCGACCGGAGTGGATTTCACCAACTACAAGCACACAACGCTGCAGCGGCGCATCCGGCGGCGCATGGTGGTGCACAAAGTCGCGAAGCTGAAAGACTACCTGCGTTTCATCGGGAAGAGGCCGGAAGAACTGGACGAGCTTTACCGCGACTTGCTGATCCACGTTACCGGATTTTTCCGGGAGCCGGAAGCTTTCGTGGCCCTGCGCAAGCATGTTTATCCCAAACTGTTTGAGGGCCGCAAGCCGGATAATCCGATCCGGGTTTGGGTGGCGGGGTGCTCGACTGGTGAGGAAGTTTACTCGATTGCGATCACGCTGCTGGAATACATGTGGGTGCACAGCCGGAACATCTCGCAGGCCGCTACTGCCATCCAGATTTTCGCGACTGATATCAGCGACACCGCGCTCGATCGCGCCCGCACCGGGCTGTACACGGAAGCGGCCGTGTCGGAGATCTCGGCTGACCGCTTGAAGAGATTTTTCATCCGGCTGGATGGAGGGTTTCAGGTCAACAAATCGATCCGGGATATGTGCATCTTTGCCAAGCAGAACCTGGTGAAGGATCCTCCTTTTTCTAACCTCGATCTGGTGAGTTGCCGGAACCTGTTGATCTATCTGGGGCCGGTATTGCAGCGGCGGGTTATTCCTACACTGCATTACGCGCTGAAACCCAGCGGTTACCTGATGCTGGGAGCGTCGGAGAACCTGGGCGGATTCGCCGACCACTTCGGGCTGGTTGACAAGAAGGACAAGATCTACCAGAAGAGAAAGACTGCAGCGCGGCTTACGACTTATTTCGCGAACCCCGATTACTCGCCGATCCGGGCTGGAGACGCGAAGCTGCCGCGGGAGCTGCCGACTCCTTTTACCGTGGAGCGGGAAGTGGAGCATCTGCTGGTGAACCGGTATGTTCCCGCCAGCGTTGTGGTAAACGATCAACTGGAGATTGTGCAATTCCATGGCAAGACCGGAGCGTATCTGGAGCCGCCGGCCGGCCAACCGAGTTTCAGCCTGGCGAAGATGGCGCGCGAGGGTCTGCTGGTGGATTTGCGCGCGGCGCTGACAACGGCCAAGAAAACCAACGCCACGGTGCGAAAGCAAGGCGTGCAGATTCAGTCGGAAGATGGAACGCGCGAGGTGAGCCTTGAAGTTGTCCCGTTGCGCGGACCTTCCGCGCAGGAACGACTTTACGTGGTGGTGTTTCAGAATGAGGTTGGCAAGGCGGCGGTTGCAGAGAAGAAAGGAAAAGCCGGCAAGGGGGTGAAGGTGGCCCGCTCCTCGGCGCGAGACACCGAGCTTCTGAAACGCGAGATGAGCCAGTTGCGGGAGCAGTTGCGGTCGCTCATCGAAGAGCATGAGACCACGACGGAAGAGTTCAAGTCGGCGCATGAAGAGGTGTTATCGGCCAACGAAGAATTGCAGAGCACCAATGAAGAACTGGAGACGGCCAAGGAAGAATTGCAATCCACCAACGAAGAACTCACTACCCTCAATGAGGAGATGCAGAACCGCAATTCGGAGCTGGGCTCGGCCAATAACGATCTGCTCAACCTGCTGGGGCACGTGGATATTCCGGTGGTGATGGTGAGCAATGATTTACGCATCCGCCGCTTCACCCCGCCGGCGCAAAAACTGCTGAACCTGTTGCCCGGAGATATTGGGCGGCGCCTGGGGGAGATCCGGCCGAACCTTGACGTGGATAATTTGGAATCGCTGGCCAATGAGGCCATCCGCCGCGCGGCCGCGCAGGAGCGGCAGGTGCGCACCAAGGAAGGCGGATGGCAGATGCTGTACGTGCGGCCCTACAAGACCTGGGACAACCGCATTGAAGGGGCAGTGATCAGCCTGCAGGATGTCGACACTTTGAAACGTACGCTCGACCAGACGCGCGAATATGCAGACACGATTGTCGAAAGCGCCCGGGAACCGATCCTGGTGTTGAATGCGAAGCTGCAGGTTACCGCCGCGAACCCGGCTTTCTACCGGGCCTTCGACGTGTCTCGCGAGGAAACGGAGAGGCGCCTGATTTATGAACTGGGCAACGGGCAGTGGAATATTCCGAAGTTGCGCGAATTGCTGGAGGAAATTGTCCCGCAAAACTCCCGCGTCGACGATTTCGAGATGAGCCATGATTTTCCCCACCTCGGGCGGCGGAACATGCTGCTCAACGCCCGCCGGGTTGAGATGCAGCCCGGCCGCGCGTTTATTCTGCTGGCCATCGAAGATGTGACCGACAAGCGCGATGAGGGAGCGGCGTGAGTGGCGGCCTGCTCGATGTCCCAGCGTCGGGTTTCGCCCCGCTGACAAGAACCTGAGCAAATTCGACCCCGGCCAGCGAGAAGAAGGCGGCGCACTTGGCTTACGCATTAGGCCGGTGAAGCGGGAGATCCCTTCGGCTTCGCTCAGGGCAAGCTCTTCGCTACGCCTGAAAAACGGCTACGCTCAGGATGACAAAATTTCATGCAGGACCAACTGCACTCCTACCCAGAAGAAAGTTCTCTGGTACGAGCGGCCTACTCACGGTAAAATGCTGCATTCAGTGATGCGGATGAAGCGGATTTTCCAACCATTTCGAAACTCTTCCCGGCAACTGGGGCCGCTGGAGCAGCGCATGCTCGACGCGCTGTGGGCCAGGGGGAGCGCGACCGTGCGCGAACTAGTCGAAGGCGTCTGCGACGACCTGGCCTACACTACGGTGATGACCACGCTGGACCGCCTGTTCAAGAAAGGCTTTCTGACGCGGTCGGAGGAAAGCCGGGCGTTCCGCTACGTTCCGCGGCTCAGCCGTGAGGAATTGCATCGGGAGACGGCGGGCAACGCCTTTCGCCAGCTGCTGGATGCGGCTCCGGCTTCGTCTCTGCCGCTCTCGTTTCTGGTGGAAATCCTGGGTGAAAGGGATGCGCAGCTGCTCAACGATTTGCAGAAACTGGTCGAACGCAAGCGCCGCGAACTGGGACAACGGGAGATGGGACAAAAGGAAATGAGTCGAGGGGAAACGATCAAGGAGAAAGACTGATGTTTGCGATGCGCGGAGTCGCAGTTTCTTTCTCGATCTTCGTGATGCTGTATGGCGCGCTGTCCGTAGCGGTTTGTAGCGTTTGGAGGCGTGTATGGCTTGCCGGCCAACGCTATTCCGCGAGACGCTGCGCCAACCTGCTCTTCGCCTTGCGCCTGCTTCCGTTCGTGGTTGCGACCGGGCTGACCCTCGTGTTGGCGGTGCCTTCGTTCCTGTTGCTCGAACCGCGCGCCGTCAACGAACCCATGGGAGTTGTGCCTGTGTTGCTGGGCCTGTGTGGGGTGGCCGTGCTGCTGGCGGGGATGTGGAAGGCGGCTACGGCGTTGCTGCAGGCTTCGCGAACCGTGGTACGGTGGTCCAGCGGGGCGCGCGTGGTCCGTTCCCGGGCTATCGATTCTTCTTCCATCGACTGCGGGGCGCCGGTTCCGGTGCGGGTTTCCGCGGCTGCTCCGCCGCTTACCGCAGCCGGTATTCTGCGGCCGAGTGTGTGGCTGTCGCAAGCCGCGGAGTTTGTGCTGAGCGAGCGGGAGTTCGAGACCGCGCTGCGGCATGAGGTCATGCACGTGCGACGCCGGGACAATCTAAGAAAGTTGATTCTGCGGCTGGTGGCGTTTCCGGGCATGGCGGAACTGGAGCGCGCCTGGCGGGAAGCTACTGAAATGGCGGCCGATGATGCTGCAGTCTCGAGCGCCGGGGAAGCTCTGGATCTGGCCGCGGCACTGATCAAGTTGTCGCGCCTGATTCCGCTGGAGCCGCCCGCGGAGTTGACCACGGCCTTGGTCCATAGCCCGGCGGAGTCGGTGAATGCGCGCGTTGAGCGCTTGATTGCCTGGACGGAACAGCAGAGTCAGGCTCCGGGATATTCCTTGGCGTATCCGCTGTGCACCGCAGTGGCCGTCGTCGTCACTCTGGCCGTCACTTACAGCCAGCTGCTGGTGCGCGTGCACGCGGCGACGGAGTGGCTGGTAAGGTAGTAAGGTCCTTTCGCGCTGGTCTCCGTTGTACTTCGGCTCTACTCCGATTCTACTTCGGCATCACCACGACTTCGTCCTTGGGCATGGCGTCGAGAGTTGCCCGATCGATGCCCAAGTGGGCCATCACGAGTTCCGGAGGCGTGTGCGTGAGCCACTCCGAGAGCGCGAGGTCCTGATAGACATTGCTCTTGAACATCTCCAGAAATTTGAGGTCGGTGCTGCCTGTATTCTCAATGTAGTGGGGCAGCGTCTTCTGGATATAGCCCACGTCTCCGGCCTGAAAGTCCATGGTGCGGGCGCGGCCTCCGGTGGCGAACACGGTCATTCTTCCCGCGCCGCTGATGTAGTACTGCCACTCGTCGGCATTTTGATGCCAGTGGAGTTCGCGTATTCCTCCGGGATGGACGGTGACGATAGCTGCGGCAATCGTGGTGGAGATTTTGAACTTGCTGGAATCGACGATCTTCACCTCGCCGCCCTTGGTGCGTTTCGTTGCCGGTTGCTGCGATGTGCGATAAGCAAAATCGATGGGCGACAGGCCGAGCGAACCGGCGGTCGCTTTCAGGTCCGCGGGCAGCGGGCCCGGTACCGGCGCCTGGAAGATAAACTTCTCGCGCTTCGGCATGTTCTCGAGAGCCTGCTCGCTCACTCCAAAGTTTTTCGAGAGCACGTCGTGGGGCGTGTGCGCCATCCAGTCGGTGAGCAGGACGGTTTCGTATTCCGAGAAGTTGCCATCGTCGAACACCAGCAGGAACTCACAGCCGTCGGGACCCAGGCCTTGAATGGAATGCGGAATGCCCGTGGGGAAATACCAGAGATCGCCTTCCGTGACATCGCTGACGAAGCTCTTGCCATCCGCATCAAGCCCGGTGATGCGCGCGTTGCCGTAGAGCATGATGGACCACTCGGCCGCCGTGTGCCAGTGCAGCTCTCGTATACCTCCGGCAGTTAATCTCATATCCACGCCGGCAATCGATTTGGAAACCGCAAGCTCGCGGATGGTGACTTCGCGCGACCAGCCACCTTCTTGCATGCGCTTGTGAGAGAGCCCAAAAGGGTATTTGAAGGTCTGCACGCCGCCTGCGTCGGTGGGTGGCGGCAGGAAGGAATCCGGGTTCTGGGCATCGATGGCCGGGTTGCCCGGGCCGGGGGCACTGGCGCTGCGATCATCCTTGGTCGGATAGGGTTTCTGATTCTGGGCTGCGGCATCGGCAGACAGCACGCCGGCAGCCGCCAGCGCCGCTGTTCCCATTTCCAGGAATCCACGTCGCGAAAATGCATCCTTCTTCGTATCGTCGCTCATCAGAGTGCCTCGTCTTGATGGAAAAGGTTTGCTGATTCCAGATTGTCGTTTCGAAAACGATACGGCAGCTATTCCGCAGTGTCAATCTGGTTGGCCGAGGGCGTGGGCGATTTCTAGAATGTTACTCGTACTCCCAGCTGCGCGGCGAAGGGAATGCCTACGGTTGTGCCGGGGCCGAAGAAGTCTCCCAGCGCGCCTTCGGGTATTTCAAGCTGCTTCAGGCTGGTGAGGGGCACGCAGTTTGGATTACAAATCCCGTTCACGGCGCCATTTGCGTCAAATTGGGCCCCCGGGACCTGGGCGATGTTCACGGCGAAGTTTGCGCCCGGATTATTGCGGTTGAAGAGGTTGAAGAACTCGATGAAGGGATCGACCTGCCAGCGCTCGTTGATTTTGAAGGGACGCGTGACGCGGAGATCAGACTGGATGTAAGGCGTGCCGCGGAATTCATCAAGGCTGGTATACACGTCCGGGCCATTGTTCAAAGAGATTGAAATTCGTCCGCTGTTGTCGGCGGTGGTGATGGTGATGGGGCGCGCGCTCTCGAACTGGTTGATGGTGCTCAGCTCGAAACCGCCTGGGATGTGCACCGTGCCTGCCAGCACGAAGCGATGGCGGACGTCTTCGCCGGACGGACCGTAGTCGCCGGGCCCGAAGGCATCTAACTGTCCGGCATTCGGAAATCCGTTCGGCACCGCGCAGACGCCATCGACATAGTCGAAAAGTTCGCCGAGCACGCATCCCCAGGTCTGGGCCTTAGAGAGCGTGTAGTTGGCCACAAGATTAAAGCGGTACATGTTGCCTTGCAGATGCAGCATCAGCCCGTTGTAGCTGGAACGGTTGTCGGATTCGAACACGTTGACGTTGGGCACCACGGCTGCTTGATCGTTGGCGTAGTTTGGATCTGACGCGGGAATGAGCGGAGTGAACAGGTTGGCGCCGCTGGCGTAGGGGAAGGCGCGGTAGCCGTGATTGCCCTGCTCGTGAACGTAATCGGCGCTTGCCAGCCAGTGCTGGTTGAAAGCGTGTTGAATGCCGCCCGTGGTGTGAATGGCGTACGGCGTTTTATACGGAGAGCCGATTAGATTGCCGGTGGCCGCTGCCCCGCCTTGAAGACAGCCGCCGCCGGTGAGCGCATACGCGCCCGACCCTCCCGTAAGCGCGCAAGTTCCGGTGGTGAAGTTCGAATTGTTGACGCCCTGAAATGCAGTTGCCCATCCGTTTTGCGCGAGATCGTCGTAGTAGAGGCCGAACCCGGCGCGAATTACAGTCTTCCCGCTGCTGCCGGGCGAGTAAGCGATGCCAAGGCGCGGCGCGATTTGCTTGCGGTAGTCACTCGGTACGCTGGGCACAGTCGCAATATCCAACGCCTGGAGCGTCAGGTACGCGGAGTTATCCGCTTCACTTCGACCCGAGCCTATGAATAGTCCCCAGGTGGTCTGGTAACGCAAGCCGTAATTGACGGTGAGCTGGTGCGAGACGCGCCAGGAATCCTCGGCGTAGAAGGCGAGACGCTGAACGTTCTGGGAAAAGCTGCCGTCGCCGGCGGGAGTAAACGTGCAGTTAATACCGCTGGCCGTCGTGGGTTCCGGATTACACATCGCGCTGGGAGGCGTGTAGTAGAACGGCAATGCGGTCGTGATGCCTCCGCAGTCGGGGCCCGGCGGATTGATGTAGCAATCGGGGTTCGAGGGATAGGTCGTGAACTGCTCTGCCGTGGAGGCGAACGCGCCGCTTAGCACCGGTTCGTGAATGAAGTCGATTCCGAACTTGAGCGCGTGGGATCCCATCATGTGGCTCAGGTCGTAGCGGAACTGGTACTTGTCCTGATTGCGCAGGTCGGGAAAAAGAGTGATGGGGGTGGCAAACTGATTATCGCCGAAGGTCTCGAACCCGGAGACGGTCAGTGCCGTGACGCTGAAGGGAAACTGTACGGCGAAGCCGAGATCGGAATTCCGCGTCTGCGTCAGATGCAACAGGCTGGCGTCGAGAACCAGATTGCCCAGCCAGGTTGAATTAAAGGCGTAGGTATTGCTGAGCGCTACATTCCAATAATTGTTGTGCGTGAGCAGGCCGGTCGAAGGCAGCGTAGCCTGCTGCACCAGCGCGTTGTGCGTGAGGTAGCTGTCTGAGGAGAAGCGCAGGAACCAATTCGACTTCTGGGTTTGCGCCCAGTCGAAGCGCAGCGAACTGAGGTAGTCGCGAAAGGGGATGGGAACGGTGGCGGGAACGGGGATGGAAGGAATGCCGGTGATCAATCCCTCGGAAGCCAATTGCGAGAGCGCGTCGAACTGAGTTGTGCTGGCCGGGCTATAGGCGATGCTAGCATTTTCGTGAACGTTTTCGAATGAGGTGAAGAACCAGACTTTGTCTTTTGCGACCGGACCGCCGAACGTTCCTACATAGTTCTGGCGGGAGAACGGCTGCTTCGGGTTGGGCGCGGGATTCTCGATGGGGAAGCGCGCATTCAGCGCCGCTTGGCGATCGAAGAACGCGCCGCTGCCATGCCAATCGTTGGTCCCGCGCTTGGTCGTAATTACCACCGAGCCGGCCGTGGTCCAACCTGTGTCAGCGTCTTCGTTCGAGGTGCGTACAGCGAATTCCTGAACCCCATCAGGTGAGAAGTTTTGCAGGAAGCCGCCGATCCAGTCGTCGGAATTTTCCGCGCCATCCACCGATAGCTCGTTATTCAATCCGGAACTTCCTCCGGTCGAAACTGCGGTGATGCGCGCCTTGGTTGGGTCGGAAGGCTCGACGGGCTCGGTTCCAGGAACGAGATAGGCGATGTTGGCGAAACTTCGCGCCGGCAGCGGCAGCGTCTCCAGGTCCTGGCTGCCCACTACGCCTCCGCGCACCGCGCTCGAGGTGTCAGTTATCTCGGTGGTGATCGACGAAGAGCTGCCCTGCACGGTGACGGTTTGCTGCACGGACGGCGGCTTCATGGTGACCGTAATCTCGCGGACGTTGGCGACGGCGATGGAGACCTCTGCCTGCGCCGGGGCAAATCCCGCGGCAGTGATGGTGACGCGGTAATTGCCCGGCAGAAGGTCATCGAGACGGAATTCGCCACGGTCTTCGCTGGCGACCTCGCGTTGAATCGACGAGCCGGCCAGCTGGGCAACGATCTTGGCGGAGGAGATGCGGGCGCCGGTGGCATCCTGCACCGTCCCGCGCAGCGATCCGCGCGAGTTCTGGGCGTAGAGGTTTGCGGTGAGAAGTACAACGGACAGAGTTAGAGTGAACGCAGCGCGGAGTGAATTCGCTTTCATGGTTTTGGCATGAAAAAGACTAGACGGCGGAGCGAGCTACTACCAGAGGCCGTAGGGTAGCGAATCGGCTTCCCGCGCGGGTCCTGCCTTCGGATCAATCCGACCAGGGTTGCGGGGTACGGTCCCAGCGGTGTTTTTTCAGTTCGGAGAGCAGGCCTCGATCGAGCGGGCCGGCGTCACTGGCAGCAACGTTCTGCCGTACGTGCTCCGGGCTGCGCATGCCGACGATCGTGGTGCTGACGGCGGGATGAGAGAGGACGAAGCGCAGCGACATTTCGGGCAGCGTCATGCCTGGCGGTACGATTTTCTTTAGTTTCTCGACGCGCTGAATCGTGTTCGCCAGATTTTCCGGGCCGAAGTAAAGCGCCCGCCAATCATCTTTCGGGAAGCGGGTTTCGAGAGTCATCTTGCCGCCCAGGCTGCCTTCGTCGAGAGGCACACGCGCGATCACACCCACGCTGAGTTCCTGGCAGATGGGAAACAACTTGTCTTCGGGCGCCTGATCGAAGATGTTGTAGATCACCTGCACTACGTCGACCAACCCGGTGTGCAAGGCTTTGAGCCCATTCTCCGGTTCCCAGCGGTTGAGGCTGAGGCCGAAGTAGCGGATCCAGCCCCCGTCTTTCAATTTTTCGACGGTGGAGAGAAATTCCGGGTCGTCGGCCCAACTGTCATCCCAGACATGGAATTGCAAAACATCAATCGAATCGACGCGAAGTTTCTTGCGGATCAGGTCAGCATATTTGAAGACGTGATCGGGAGAAAAAACATCGAGATATTTATAGGTTGGCAGCGCTGGCCATTTGTCGTTGGCCGGAGGGATTTTCGACGCGGCGTACAGGCGCTTGCCGGAGTTGCGGGCCATGATTTCGCCCAGCAGGCCGTCACTTTTTCCCTCGCCGTAGGCCCAGGCGGTGTCGAAGAAGTTGCAGCCTGCATCGACGGCAAGTTGCAGGGAGTCGAGCGACTGGCGGTCGTCAGAGCCGCTCCATCCGCTCATGCCCCAGAGTCCATAGGCGATGTCACTGACATCGAAACCGGTTCGTCCCAGCTTGCGGTAGTTCATGAAAGATCTTCCTCAGGAGGATTAGCGTTGGAATTCTTACAGACTCGCGTGACTGGACATCCTAGCAGTTCTATCAAGGGTTCGACATAATGCCATGGCCGCGAATTTTCCAGCTGCTGATTTTTCGATGCAAACTATCGGGATTTTGCGGCTTTCGCAGGTACCGCCGAGTGTTTCAATAGAGCGAGATGATAGAGGTTTCGGAGGTTGCCTGTGAAGTTAGAATTACCGTCCCCTACTTTACCTTCCTGTTGCCAGGAAGATCCCCTTACGCCATCGTCCCGTTTGTTGGATGAGAAAATTTCAGACGACTCGGGAGCGGAGACGACGACCGACAGCGCGCTCGCGCCTGCCGGACTCAAAAATCCCTTCTGGAGTAAAGCCAGCTAGCTCTTCGCACCTTTGTCTTCCTGAGCGGAGCGAGGGATTCGCTCGCGCCATCGTGATTGCTGGTGAGGGAGAACACCACCAGGATCCCTCGCTTCGCTTCGGGATGACAACCTCCTCGTGAGCTTGCTGAAGGGAACTTGCAACAGCTAGCGCAGAATTGGCAGACAGAGGCAAGGGCGGAGCGCGAAGGGCAACGCCGACATTTCCTGCAGAGCGGGCTGCAACTGGGCGTCGTGGCAGGGCTCGAGCGTGATGACGAAGGGCAGTGCGTTTTTGTCGAAGCCGGGATTTTGCAGCACGGCATCAATATTCAGTTGATGAGATGAGAGGATCGCAGCCAGGCCTGCGATAATGCCGGGCTGGTCCTTCACCAGGAAACGCAGATACCAGGGCGTCTCAAAGTCGCAGCTGACTTTTGGCGAGGCTAATTGCAGCGGGCGATGCGGACGCCCTCCAGCCGAAGAACTTCCAACCGCGAGACTTTCCGCCACGAACATCAAGTCGGAAACGACGGCAACGGCTGTGGGGTCTCCTCCTGCGCCGGCGCCGAGGAAAGCCATGTCGCCGCCGTATTCTCCCGAAGTCAAAACCAGATTCAGATTTCTCTGCACGCGCCCGAAGGGAGACGACGTGGGAACCAGGCTGGGCCCGACGTCGGCAAACAGCGTCGTGCCTTTGAGATCGGAGCGCGAGATCTGGCGGATGGTGCAGCCCAGTTCGGCGGCATAATCGAAATCGACGGCGTCGATGGGACGGATGGTGCGGGCGCGAATGTCTCCGGGAGAAACGCGGACGTGCAGCCCCGCGAGCGCGAGAATGGAAAGCTTGGCGCGGGCGTCGCCGCCGTCGAGATCTTCGCTGGCATCGGCTTCGGCGTAGCCGCGCGCTTGAGCTTCTTCGAGAGCCTCGCTGAAGGGAATGCGATCGGTCTCAATGCGGCTGAGAATGTAGTTGCAGGTGCCGTTCAGAATGCCTGCAATGCCGTGCAGGCGATCTCCGCTGAGACCGGTGCGCAGCGCGGGAAGAACCGGAACGCCGCCGGCGACGGACGCTCCAAACTCAAGCTGGCAGCCGTTTGCGCTGGCCATCTGCAGTAAGTCCGGTCCGTGGCGGGCGATGAGCTGCTTGTTGGCCGTAACCACCGACTTGCCCGCGCTCAGCGCGCCTCGCACTAACTCTTCGGCGGGCGTCAAGCCGCCGATCAGCTCAATGACGATGTCGACGTCGGAGTTGAGAACGGTGCGGAAGTCGTCGGTCCAGATCACGTCGCTCGGAATCCAGGGCTCGGCAATCCATGGCTGTTTCTTACGCTTGATGTTGCGGTTGCAGATGTGGGTGAGGCGGAGCAAGCCGTCACCCGCGTTGCGCTCGCCGAGAATCCTGGCCACGGCACGGCCCACGGTTCCGAAGCCGACCAGGGCGACCCGGCGCGCGAGGGCGCGATCCCGGGAAGATGAGTTGGGATTAGCGTGCGATGCCTGATCTGGCGGAGTCTTGGGCAAAGTTTGCTCGCGGGTAGAAATCTATTTCTATCATACGTAGGCGCATGGTTCCGCGAAGGAAAGCGAATCACGCGTCGTCATTTGCTCGATTGCAGCGCGTGCAGAGCCGCGTGGCTCTGTGCAGCCAGTGGCGGAACATCACCCTTCAGCATCAGCCACAGAATGCGGTTGTAGACCTGATCGTCCACGCGATCGGGTGCGCTGAGATCGAGCCCTTCCGACATGCGTGCGGCGGCGGTATTCTGCGGATTCTTTTCATTCAAGTCTTGGGTGGGGACGATTGGGTCATAAGGCGTCAGGTCGACCGTAGATGCGAAGATGTCTGCCAGTGAGCGGCTGAAGTAGTCGAACTTCGAGAGCCGGCCCATGCCGAGGATGTCTTCGATGGCCGCGACCACGTCCGTCGTGTTGATGAAGCGATGCACGGTGCCCGGCCGGTTGTAGGCCGAAATGGCATAGAACGGCGCGCGGTGCGAATCCGTGTGATCGGGGCCGGCCTGCGCGTCGTCCTCGAGGACGAAGATCACTGTGTCCTTCCAATAGGGGCTGTGCGAAAGTGCCTGCACGATCCGCCCAAGAGCGAGGTCATTGTCGGCCATGCACGCGCGCGGCGTGCACTTCCCCGGCCGGCCGGCGGCCAAGTGGTCCATGGGCAGGTGCATGACTTCGAGTTGCGGCATGTTGCCGTCGCGTACGTAACGTTGGAGTTCGGCGATCCACACGTCGGCGCGCTTCTGATCCTGCGTGGTCAGATCGAAAGGTATGTAGTCGGGATTCACATCGGCTGCCAAGTCGCGTTGCGTCACCGGCCAGCCGGGATTGCCTTTGACCATTTCGCCATAGTCGCGGAAGGTGATGCCGTCGCGGATCGCAAGCGTCCACAAGAAGCCGCGCTCCGGCTCATCTGCCTCTTCGCCGTCCGGGTCAGCCCGCTTGCCGGCGTAAGCGGAGGGCACGACCTTCTCACCGTAGTTGGTGACGTAGGCGGCGGTCGACCAAATGTGGCCTTGAGAACTTACCTCGGCATTCACGAAGAAGCGATCGAACAGGCCGAAGCGCCGCGCCAGCGCGTGGTGGTTCGGGGTGATGGTAATGTCGGGGAAATAGACGAGGCTGGCGTCGCCATCGCCTTCCTTTATGTCTCCCAGGACTTGGTCGTAGGTGCGATTCTCTTTGATGATGTAGACGACGTGGCGAAACGGCGGGTAGCGCCGCACGGCGGGGTGTTGCTGCCAATTATTGGCGGCGACGACGCGTTGGGTGAATGCAGCGAGTTGCGTCTGCGTCATCGCGGACGGGAGCATTCGAAGGCTGCCGTTCAGCTGTCCGAGCGCATACGCAGTCGGATTCCCATTCGGCCAGTTGGTGAGCGGAATGGGGCCATCGGGGTTGGCATGGGTGCCGTGGCCTTTGCCGGAAAGGACGAGCAACTCTCCGTTATCTTCGGCGACCGCGGTGGGATACCAGTCGGTGGGGACGCGACCGAGCAACTTGCCGGTGGCCAGATCGAAGACGGCGACGGCGTTGTTATCGGCCTCTGCTACGAGCAGACGCTGGCCATCGGAGGTAAGTGCGACGGCATTGGGTGTGCTGCCCTCGGGTGGCGCACCGGGCGCGGCATCATGCAGATAGCTCGCAACCTTGCGCAGCCGCGTGTCGACGACAGCGACACGGTCGCTGCCGGCGAGCGTGATGTACAGCTTTGTTCCTCTCACCGCTAGCGCCGAAGGGTGCCGGCCGACCTCGATCCGGCCGAGATACGCGAGGCTTTCGTCCGCCAAAATTTGGAATTGCGACACCGTGCTGGCGCCCCACGCAGAGACGAACACTTGACCGTTCGCCGTGAGCGCGACGCCGTAGGGATAATGATCGGTGGGAAACCGCTGCGCGATCTCGCCGGTCGCGGCATTCACCACCGCGAGCCGATCGCCGACATTCTCGGCGACATAAACGAATTTTCCGTTGGGCGAGAATGCCAGTCCCGCCGGATAGCTTGTGCCTGTGCCGTCTGCCGTTTTTGCCTTTGCCAGGTCGAACTTATTCTCGAGGGTGGCGGCTCCGTCCTTCCACGCGTAGACGAAGAGCATGTCGGTGTTGCCGCCGGAGACGCAGAGGTGATGGCCGTCGGGCGAGAAAGCGGCACC
The DNA here is from genome assembly GCA_049512915.1 of Candidatus Sulfotelmatobacter sp. Taxonomy (GTDB): domain Bacteria; phylum Acidobacteriota; class Terriglobia; order Terriglobales; family Acidobacteriaceae; genus Sulfotelmatobacter. Next base: position 2,819 of record JBEKWP010000056.1, on the reverse strand, counting down.
GTAGAATGCGCCATCCTGGAGCAGTGTCTGGGTGACTTTCCGCGTCTTCAGATCGACGACCTGAACGCCCTGCTCACGCCAGCCGCTGAGGACGATCACGGCCTTGTCCTTCTCTGGCGCGAGTACGAGATTAATCGGCAAGCTGCCGAGGTCAACCGCTTCCCCGGCGGGATCGAGGCGCACGCCGGTCGGCAGCGGCGTCGTAAAGTGTGGTTTTGTTTGGCCGGAGACCGACGTGCAGACCAGTGCAGAGATCGAGAGAGCAAGTCGAAAGATACGGGGCGAGAGCATAATGGAGGTTCCTCACAGGCCAGGCAGCCCAACTTTACGCACGAGTTCCGCAAACCGTGGGTCGGAACGCACCGGATCGAGCCGGAAGTCGGTCCTCAGCATCTCAATCTGGTAGTCGCGCTCGTCATAAGCGGCGTTGAGCCAGCGAAAGGTTTCGTCCTTTTCTCCCAATCCGGCGTAGAGAACGGCGATCTCATAGGCGGAGAAATAGCTCGCCTTCCGCTGCGCTTGCCGGACTTCAATGCCTTTGATCAGAGCGCCCTTCCAGCCTCCGGAATGAAAGCCTTGGTCCAAAGCGGAGGCGAATTCGACGTCCTTTGGGTCTCCATCCAGTTGACCCATGAGTTTGTATTCTTCCACCACCTGCGAGTACATGCCTTTTCCCCAATAGGACTGGATCAGGCAAAAGTGTACTTGGGCGAATGTGGGGTTCTCCACGGCAACCTTTTGGCAGGTGGCAATCGCGTCGTCGAACTTCCGTTGCACATTCTGAATCAGTCCCACGTTAGAACCGATGATCGGCGACAAGGGATCCAGCTGGTGAGCGCGATTCATTTCATCCAGCGCTTCCTGCTCTCGGCCGCCAATCCAGCCAAGATCCTGGGCATACCATTGATGGGCCGAGGCGTCGTTCGGATCCAGTTCAAAAGCCTTCTTGTACTCAGCCGCCCCTCCGGCAAAATCCCAGTCATACTCATCGTAGTTGCCACCCAGAACGGCATGGGGATGCGCCAGAGTCGGATCCAGCTCCAGCGCCTTGCGCGCCGCCGCGTCCGACTTGGGAATGACATCGGTCGATTTCGCGCCATAGACCGGGAAAACCGTATACACATCGGCTAGACCTGAATACGCCAGCGCATAGCCGGGATCCTTGACGATAGCTTGATTGAAATATGAGATTGCCGTCTCCAGGTCTGGGGCTGTTCGCTTGCTCCAGGCGTAACGCCCTTTCAAATACAGCTCATAGGCTTCGGGATTCTGTGTGCCCTGCTTGGTGACGAGCTGTTTCTCGGAACCGCTCATACCCGAGCGCAATTTCGCCGCGAGATCGCCGGCCATCTGCTGCTCCAGCACGATGATCTCGGTGCTCTTGCCGCTGTAATGCTGTCCCCAAAGCTCCGTGTTGTCGCGCACGTCAGTCAGTTCAGCGCTGACTTCCACGTTGTCGCCGTGCGGAGTCACGCGTCCACTGACGAGGGCTGCCACTCCCAGTTCGCTGCCGGCCTTCTGCGCGTCTACATCCTTTCCTTTGTAGCGAAAGACCGAGTTGCGTGACTTCACCTTCAGGTCGGGAACGTGGGTCAGGCTGGCGATCAGAGACTCCGTAATGCCGTCGCCCAGGTAGTCAACGCTGGCGTCCCCGCCGACATTGGTAAAAGGCAGAACGGCAATCGAATCAATTTGCGCTACCCTGCCGGACCGCAGGTACCACGCGAAAGCAGCCACCAGCGCGACAACTGCAACGCCCGCCGCAGTCCAGATCCAGGCCTTGCTGGCTTTTGTCTTTATCTTTGCCTCGGTCTTTGCCTCGGGGGGTGCCTGCACCGCGATTCTGCTCGATTCACTTTGTCTCTTCAGGCGCTTGAGGTCGGCCAGCAGGTCGGAGGCGTGCTGGTAGCGGGTGTCCCGATCTTTTTCCAGCGCCTTGTCAATGATCCGTTCCAGCTCCGGGTGTACTTCGGGGTTGAGGCGTGCCAGCTTCGCCGGCGCCCGGTTCAAGATAGACTCGAAGACCACTCCCGAAGTTTCGCCGCGAAACGGCAGGGTGCCCGTCGCCATTTCATAGAGCACTACGCCAAACGAGAACAGATCCGTGCGAGCGTCTAATTCTTTTCCCCGCACCTGTTCGGGTGACATGTATGCCACCGTTCCCAGTGCCGTGCCGGGACTGGTCAGCTGCGCGGGGCCGGCGTCGGCCGTGGCTTCCAGCACGACGGCACTTTCCGGAATTCGTCCGCCGGAGGAAGAAACCTTGGCCAGTCCGAAGTCGAGAATCTTGGCGTGCTCCTGAGCCGTGACGAAAATGTTGGCCGGCTTGATGTCGCGGTGAATCACTCCCTTGGAGTGCGCCGCATTCAGGGCATCGGCCATCTCGATGCCCAGCGCCAGCACCGTCTCGCTCTCCATCGGCTTGGCGTCAATGCGATGCTTCAGCGTCTCGCCGTCGAGAAACTCCATGGCGATGAACGACTGCTCACCGCTTTTGCCGATTTCGTAGATGGTACAGATGTTGGGATGGTTGAGAGCAGACGCCGCGCGCGCCTCGCGACGAAACCGTTCCAGGGCCTGCGGATCCTGCGACATCTCATCCGGCAGGAATTTGAGCGCGACGAAGCGGCCTAGCTCGGTGTCCTCGGCCTTATAGACGACGCCCATGCCGCCGCCACCAAGCTTTTCGACAATGCGGTAGTGCGAGATGGTTTGGCCGATCACTCGTAACCCGAGGTCCCAGGGTCGATTCATCTTACGGAGCCGGGCATTCTCCAGTCAACGAATGGCAGCTCTGGCGGCTTGCAGAAAGCGATGGG
>JBEKWP010000055.1:0-22373 GCA_049512915.1 Candidatus Sulfotelmatobacter sp. | reverse complement strand
ACAACGATTGATAAACAACGATCGATGGGTCCCGACTGAGAAAAAGTTTAGGAGACACGGGCGGCAGTAATGTCAGAAGGCTGTCATTTTCGTGTCAATGTTTTGTCGGTGGAAAAGTCTTAATTCAAAAGGATAAATTCTCTCTTGAAAATCGTGATTGCAGAGAAAATCTCGACCGCTGCGGTCGAGCAACTGAAAGAGCCGGGCTGGACCGTCCTTACCGCAGACCAACTGGAGGGGAAGCTTTCTGAGCATCTTGAGTCGGCCGACGCGCTGATTGTGCGCTCGGCGGTGCAGGCGGATGCGGCACTGCTCTCTCATGCCAAGAAACTGCGCGTTGTTGGCCGGGCAGGCGTGGGCGTGGACAACATCGATCTGGATGCTGCCACACGGCAGGGCATCGCGGTGATGAACACGCCGGGGGCGAATGCCGTGGCCGTAGCGGAACAGACGCTCGGGATGATGCTGGCCATGGCGCGCCATCTCTGCCGCGCCGACGCGCTCATGCACGCCGGACGATGGGAGAAGAAGTCATTGCAGGGCACGGAGCTGCGGGGCAAAACGCTGGGGATCGCGGGGCTCGGCCGCATCGGCATGGAAGTCGCTCGGCGGGCACGAGCCTTTGGGATGGAGATTGTCGGGCACGATCCGTTTGTCTCCGTCAGCGTGGCCAAGGAGCAAGGCATCCGTCTGGTGAGCCTGGATGAACTTTATGCGGCCGCGGATTACATCACGCTCCACGTAGGCCTCACGCCGCAGACGGCAGGCATGATCAATGAGGCTTCGCTCAAGAAAATGAAAAAAGGTGTCCGGCTGGTGAATTGCGCGCGCGGGGAACTGGTGCAGGAGGCTGATCTGGTGCACGCACTTAAGCAGGGCCACGTGGCTGCCGCAGCGCTCGACGTTTTCAACGAAGAGCCTTTAAAGAGCTCGCCACTCCAGACGATGGAGAATGTGATTCTTACGCCTCACACCGGTGGGCAGACGTACGAAGCGCAGGAAGCCGTGGGAGTGCAGATTGCGCAGCAGGTGCGGGAATACCTGAAGCACGGCGTCATACAGAACGCAGTGAATGTGCCTTCGGTTTCCGCAGAAGAGTACGCCGAGATGCAGCCTTACATCGTTCTAGCCGAACGCATGGGAGCATTCCTGGCGCAAATTTCCGACGGTTCGATTGAAGAAATATCGCTGCGCTACAGTGGCCACATTGCGGAGTGGAAAACAGAACTCATTCGCAACGGTGCGATCAAGGGCATCCTCAACCAAGCATTAGAGGAGAAAGCAAACCTGGTGAATGCCGCGTCCCTGGCCAGCCTTCGCGGACTTCGCATTCACGAAGCGCATAAGGCGAAGGCCTCAACCGGCGGTGCCGGCAGCGTCCTTTCCGTCTTTCTCAAGAGTTCCACGGAAGAGCACATGGTGAAGGGCGCTGTTCTGCACGGAACTGCGCCGCGCCTGATTCACATCGATGGCATCGATGTGGAGGCGCCGCTCGAGCGCAACTTGATCTACCTGCGCAACCGCGACGTTCCGGGCGTGATCGGCAAGGTGGGCACGATCCTCGGCGAAGGCGAGATCAACATCGCGGACTTCTCATTGGGGCGCCGCACCGCCGAAGCATCGTCGGAGCCGCGCGAGGCCATCGCCGTAGTCCACGTCGACGGACGCGTACCGGACGAAGTGTTGAAGAAGCTGGAGGAAATTCCGGCAGTGCGGCAGGCGAAGGCGGTAAGGCTGTTTTGAGTCGAGATTAGGGATACTCAGGAGTTCGACTCGTCCCGCCGCAGCTTGCGGCTCTCCGCCAGCAGAGCCATCGAGTGCATCAAGTTCTGCAAGGTGACGATGCCCACCAGTCGCTGATCTTCGACCACCGGAATGATGCTGAGATTGCGCGACGTGAGCTTGCGGAAGGCGGTAGCCAGCGACTCCTGCCGCACTGAGACTTCGAAGATCTTGTTCATCACGGCCTGGACGTAGCCGTTGCCTTCCATGCGCAGCGCTTCCAGGATGCGCTGCCGGGAAATCACACCGACCATGTCGCTGCCGCGCACCACCGGAAAGTCATCCTGCAGGGAGTGCACTGCCTTTTCCAGCGCGTCTTCAAGCGTGTCTGCTGGTGACAGAGTGGCGAAATCGGTAAGCATCACTTCTTCCAGACGCACATTGTCGAGCACTGATTGGAAGATGACCGCGCGTTCCTCAAGCTGCGCCGCCGAGAAAATAATCACGCCCACCATGGTGAGCCAGGCATTGCTGAACAAACCCGCCACCATCAGAATCATGGCGATGGCGTGGCTGATGGAGACGGCGCGCCGCGTAGCAGAGGCGGGATCAATGCTGCGCGCAAAATAGGCGCGCAGAATTCGGCCTCCATCGAGAGGATAAGCCGGCAGAAGATTCAGACCTGCCAGATAAAGATTGGCCCATACCAGGCTGCGCGGCAGGTTGCTCGGCTGCAAAAAGGGCCACTCCCACAGCTTTGCTCCGGGGACAGTCACCGAGATGACGCCAGCCGCGAGCAGAGCGATCACAAGATTTACCAGCGGACCCGTGAGTGCGATGCGAACATCGCGTTGCCAGACCGCTGCACCGGACTGCTGAGGTTCCGTGCGTGATTCATCGAAAACAGTGACACCGCTGAGAGGCAGGAGGATCACAGCCTTGGGAATCAGTCCGGCACGCCTGGCCATAAGCATGTGCGCTACTTCGTGGGCCGCGACGCAGGCCAGCACGATTCCAACGAGCGCCAGGTCCCGCGGTCCGTTGGCCGAGCCGTGGCTGTTGTATTCCGTCCAGAAAACGAACACCGGCAGGATCAGAAACGTGAGGTGAAGCCGGACCTCGACTCCGAACAGGCGTCCGACGTGAATGGAGAAACTTCGCATGAGGTCTGGCTACTACAAGTATTTTACATGGTCGGATATATTGGCTCCGGAAGCGGCAAATAATCGAAGGTACAGAGCCATGCGCGTGATCGCGGGGAAATACCGGGGGCGTCCGCTGCGGTCGTTGCGCGGTACTGACATTCGTCCGACCTCCGACCGGTTGCGCGAAACGCTGTTCAATGTGCTCACCGCTGGTAATCCGCAGGCGCTCGAAGGCAGTGTTTGGGTGGATCTGTTTGCCGGCACGGGCGCGGTGGGGATTGAAGCGATCAGCCGCGGCGCCAAGCAAGTTTATTTTGTGGATACCTCGGCCGCGGCGGCAAAGTTGATCGAGCAAAACCTGCAGAGTCTGGGAATCGCGTCGGGATACAAAATCCTCCGGGACGATCTCTCCGGAGTTCTCTGGCGTCTGCAGCGTCAGCATATCGCCGCCGACCTGGTGTTCCTCGATCCGCCGTATCGCTTGCAGCACGCCTATGAAGAGACTCTAGCGGCGCTCGCCGATTCGTCGGTGGTTTGGGCTATGTCGCTGGTGGTGGCGGAACATGAAAAGAAGTTTGATCCAGGCGATGAATTCGGATCGCTGCGGCGAACCCGAAAGTTGGTCCAAGGAAACGGCGCTCTCAGCTTTTACCGCATCGGCGGACGTCCGGACTTGAGTGTTTGAGCGTGATGCCGCGGTTGGAATCCGGGTGAGACGAGACTACATGATCAGTTCGCTGCTGATGCGCACGATCGGGTGCTGCATCTCTTGCAGGTCGTTCTTCACCATGTTGAGGCCATAAACGCAGCCCTCGAACTCGCGGGAGAGATGGGCGAAAAGCGGCGCCACCTTGGCGTATTCGAAGTGCTCGAACTTCGACACAATGTAGTAGCTTTCTTTTCCCGCCTTCATCCACTCCACAAAATTCTCCAGGCGATGGCGGCGCAACCGGAAGTGATTGATGCTCTCGGGAAACATCCCGGCGAAGAACAACGCATAGTCTCCAATGTGCTTGCGTACCTGGCGTTCCCGGTCAAACGAGGGCGCCGGGCCGTAGACTGGATCGGTCTCGAGCAGCATCTCGCCCAAGTCGGTCACTGGACGGTCTGCGATGTCGTGAATCTTGAACAACTGGTCGGTCTCGCAGAACTCCGTCAGCAGATGCGAGACATAGGCAACGACTTGTGGGTCCCGAATACCGATCTCCTGGGCATAGTGCCGTCCCACCAATTCCTGGAAAAGCTGCCGCAGCGGATGAGATTCCGGAATCATGCCTCTTTGGGCTCCCTGAAAGCCGTCTCGTTTACGGCTTTCCAATGATCGTTAGTAACTAGTTATCCCAGTCTCGGAACAAACGCAAGTGACTTTTGTTTATCCCTCCTATCGTTTTTCGTAATCTTAGGTGTTTATAAGCCTTGGACGGTTGCCATGGGTTTCTGTTGGCACTCACGCACATCGGCTGCTAATCGCAATGCGTTTGCAACGAATAGAATTAGGTTCAGGAGAATCGCGCAAATGAAAAGAATGAACATCTCCAGTGGCGCACCTTGGGAACCCATTGTCGGTTACTCGCGTGCAGTGAAGGTTGGACCGCACATCCATGTGTCGGGAACCACCGCGACCGGACCGGACGGCAAGATTGTGGGAGCGGGAGACGCCTACGCCCAGGCCGTGCAGACGTTGAAGAATATTGAAAGCGCCTTGCACAAGGCTGGCGCCGGCATGAAAGACGTCGTCCGCACTCGCATGTTTGTGATCAACATCGCCGAGTGGGAGAAAATCGGCAAGGCGCACGGAGAGTTCTTCCGCGACATTCGTCCCGCAACTTCCATGGTGCAGGTGAGCGCTTTAATCTCGCCCGAAATGCTGGTCGAAATCGAAGCCGATGCTTATATCGCGGGAGAGTGAGAGTAGAATTCCTCCATTCCAAAGCCTGTGCGGCAATGGGGAGATGCCAACGTGAAGAACTATGTCTGGAAGTATGCGTGTTGGATTCTGCTTCTTGCGGCCGTGATTCCAGCGGCCGCGCAACAGAAAGACGATGCTGCGTCCGACTCCTGGACGGTCATTCGTGCCGGGTCTCTAATCGATGGCAAGTCCTCCGCGCCGCGCCGTGACCAGGTGATTGTCATTCATGGCAATCGCATCGAGAGTGTCAACGATGCGGCAACCGCGAAGATTCCCGCCGGCGCGGCTGTGATTGATTTGTCGAGAGCCACGCTCCTGCCCGGCCTCATCGATTCCCACACCCACATCTTCTTGCAGGGAGAAGATCCCGCGCAGGGAGGATATGACGCCAACATCCTGACCGCACCACTTGCCCTGCGCGCGGCGCGGGCTACGGTTTCTGCGCGGCGTGCGCTGGAGCAGGGCTTCACGACCTTGCGCGATGTAGAGACCGAAGGCGCCGGTTATGGAGATGTCGGAATTAAAGAGGCGATCGAGCAAGGCTATATCCCCGGTCCGCGCCTCTTCGTCGCAACCCGCGCCATCTCGACCACGGGCGGATATCCCCTCGAGGGCTATGCTCCGGAACTCGACATGCCCAAGGGCGCGCAGATCGTCGACGGCCCGGTCGAGGCCCGCAAGGCGGCGCGGGAGCAGCTCGATCATGGCGCTGACTGGATCAAGGTCTACATGACGCATCGTTCGTGGGTGGGCAAGAACGGCGAACTGGTTTCCCAGCCCACGCTTACGGTCGAAGAGTTGCGGGCGGTTGTGGATGAAACTCACGGCTGGGGCAAGAAAGTCGCCTGCCACGTCTATGGCGGCATCGGCCTGCGCCGGGCGCTGGACGGCGGATGCGACTCGATCGAACATGGCCTTGATCTCGACGACGCCGCAATTGCCCAGATGCTGAAGCAAGGCACCTGGTATGTGCCGACGATCAGCGTCTATTACGGCGACTGGGCTCCGGCGGACACACCGGCCGGACGGCGCGACCGGCTGCGTGCTTCGGTGCACGAGCAGTCGTTCAAGAAGGCGCTCAAAGGCGGGGTGAAAATTGTATTTGGTACCGACATGGGGGGAATTCCCTGGACCGAGCCCATCGCGCAAGAGTTCCCGCGCATGGTGGAGCTAGGTATGCAGCCGATGGACGCCATCCAAAGCGCAACCTCGCGCGCCGCTGCCATGCTCGAAATGGAAGGCAAGATCGGCGTGGTGGCGCCGGGAGCATTTGCCGACATCATTGCGGTGAACGGCGATCCTCTGTCCGACATCAAAGTACTGGAAAACGTGCAGTTCGTGATGAAAGACGGCAAGGTGTTCAAGAGCGAGAAACAGTGAGGAAGGTAGTCTCCGTCTTTTTAGCCTTGTGAATTAAAGATTGCTCTGATCGTTTCAATTCACTTGACAACGGCTTCGCCGCGAGCATAATTCATCAATCCCGTTTGTGTCTGGGATCGGGATTCGGCTCAGCGGATTGCTGTGCAGAGCCGGAGGAGGTGTTTATGAGCGTGCTGGAGCTTTGTGACCGGGAGATCGCGGCGGTGCCGCTCGATGCCAGCGTAGCGGACGCCATCAACAAAATGCTCGACCACCATGTAGGAGCCGTGGCCGTGGTCGACGCCGAATACCGGGTCGCCGGAATCTTTACGGAGCGCGACGTGCTGCGCAAGATGGCGCTCAGCCGCACCGACCCGCAGACCACATCGGTGCGCGAACTGATGACCACGCCGGTGGAGATGGCCACGCGACGCACCGGAGCGGGCGAGGCCCTTACGACGATGCTCGAGCGCCACTTCCGTCACCTGCCGGTCGCCGACGACAACGGCAAGCTGCTGGGAATTCTTTCCATCCGCAACCTGCTGGAGTGGCGTGTCGACGACCTCAGCCGTGAACTGGAGTCGCTCGAACAGTATGTCTCCAATGACGGGCCGGGAGGCTAGGGCGAAGCTTCGCCGTCTGTCATTTCCAAACGAATGGCGAAACCCTCGCCGTCTGTGGTAAAAAACTCCACCGGCGTGTGCCGCTGCGGTTTTCTTTCTGCTATTTCCGTGCCATACATGTGCTTGGATCGCTGCACAACTCAATCGCTTGAGTAAGAGGAGATGCTTGTGAAGAAACTTCGCCGTTCGCCGATCCTGTTTTCGCTGATCGCGGTTGTCACATTGCTTCTGTTGGCTGCACAGATCGTTGCCCAGCAGAGTTCCAAGTCCGTCGTTATCCACGCCGGGCACATGCTCGACGTGAAGACCGGCAAGCTGCTTTCCGATCAGACGGTCGTTATCGAGGATGGAAAGATCGTGAGCGTCGGAGGATCCACGGACACGAAGGCGCCCGCCGATGCGGTTCGCATCGAGCTGCCAAATGCAACCATCCTTCCCGGATTAATCGATGCGCATACGCATCTGACCATGGATCCTAAGTTCGGCTATGAGGAACTCGGCGTTTCCGTTCCGCGCCAAACCTTGACTGGCGCCAAGAACGCACGGGCTACACTCGAAGCGGGATTCACCACCGTCCGCAATGTGGGAGCATCCGGCTTCAGCGATGTCGCCTTACGCGACGCCATCAATGCCGGCGACGTGCCCGGGCCGAGAATGCTAGTGAGTGGTCCCCCGCTGAGCATAACCGGCGGACATGCGGACAATAACCTGCTGCCGTTCGAATATCACGCGACCTCTGACGGCGTGGCCGACGGCGTGGACGGCGTCCGTCACATGGTTCGGCAGAACATCAAGTATGGCGCCGATGTGATCAAGTTCATGGCCTCCGGTGGAGTGCTCTCGAAGGGAGACAATCCGCAGGCGTCGCAGTACACGCTGGAAGAAATGAAGGCCATCGTGGATGAGGCCCATCGTCTGGGGCGAAAGGTCGCCGCCCATGCCCATGGAGCGCAGGCTATTCTCTGGGCATCCGAGGCGGGAGTTGATTCGATCGAGCACGGCTCCTACATTGACGACGCGGACATCGCCGAGATGAAGAAGAACGGCACTTATCTTGTGCCCACGCTTTACCTCGCCGATTGGTTCATGGAAAATGCCGAGAAAAACCACGTCCCCGATTTCCTGCTGGTCAAGGCGAAGGCGGTCATGCCGGCGGCGCGCAAGAACATCGCACACGCCTTCGCCAGCGGCGTGAAGGTGGCGTTCGGCACCGATGCCGCCGTTTATCCTCATGGTTTGAATGCGCATGAGTTCGCCGTGATGGTCAAGCTGGGGTTGACTCCGTTGCAGGCGATTCAGGCAGCCACGGTGAATGCCGCGGACCTACTGGGATGGACCGGGAAAGTGGGTAGCCTTGACCCCGGCACCTGGGCCGACATCGTCGCCGTCGATGGCGATCCGCTGAAAGATGTGACCACGTTAGAGCGGGTGAAGTTTGTGATGAAGGGTGGCGAGGTGGTGCGGAACGATTACGGGAAGTGACTAAGATCGCTCGCTAAACAGTTCGGAAAGGGCACGGCTTCAGCCGTGCCGCTCGGGGCCAATCAAGGGGCGGCTTTAGCCGCTGAGACGATGACGGCTACTTATTAGCATTCCGCGCTCGCTCCGTGACCCAGTCCGTCCACAAAGAAGAAGCTCCGCTGGCCAGCAGCGGAGCCTTGCCCTCGACAGCATCCACAAAGTTTTCGATCATCGGATAGTGCAAATTGGCGTGCGGCGGCAGATTCTCGCGGCCGCCGGGATAAATCAAATCAGGGCCGTTCAGCGGACTTAAATTCATTTCACCTTCCGTTCCGCGAATGCGGCATTCGTCCCGGCTGATCTTCGAGTGCCAGCGAACATCCACGATGCCGCGCACACCGCCGGGGTACTCGATGAGCACAGTTGCGTTGTCTTCTACGGCGTAGTGATGAACCGCGTTCGAGAGCTGTGCTGTGACGTGGCCGGGTTGACCGAATAAAAAGTTCAGCACGTCAATGCGGTGGGAGGCAACGTCGAAGAGCGGACCCCCGCCGGCCAGGGCAGGATCGATCAGCCAGTTGCGATAGCTCTCGTTCTCATCAAACCATCCATGGCTCGTAAGTTCGGCGACGACGGCCTGTCCGATAGTGCAGGCCTCAAGCAGTTGTTTCGCCCGATGCAGTTTGGGATACGTTCGGCGATAGTAAGCCACGCCGAAGGTGCGTCCACTCTCTTCTGCGATCCGCACCATCGAGCGCGCCTCGGCCTCATTCATGGCCATGGGTTTTTCGCACAACACATGCTTGCCAGCGCGAAGTGCTTGGATACTTTGTGGCGCGTGAAGAAAGACAGGAGTCGCGACGTAAACCGCGTGAACTTCCGGATCGGAAAGTGCTTCGTCGAGAGTCGCCCAAGCCCGCGTGTTGTAAGGTGCAGCTTTTGCCGTATCGCGCGTAACCAGGCCATACAAGCGGCTTCTGGGCTCAGCCTGAATGGCAGGAATAACGCGACGGATGGAAATATCGCCGATTCCGATTACGATCCAGTTCAGCATAGATGAAGCGAGTATAAAGTGCGCAGAAACTCAAAGGCCGGCCTAAGCCGGCCTTCGAGATCAATCTCAATGAAGAACTACTTCTTGGGAGCGATTGCGTCTTTGGCAGCCTTGGCCACGCGGAACTTGACCACGGTCTTGGCCTTGATCTGGATGGGCTCGCCGGTCTGCGGATTGCGTCCAATGCGGGCCTTGCGATGTGCTTTCACCAACCGGCCCAGGCCGGGCACAACGAATACGCCGTTCTTCTTGGTCTCTTTCACAGCGACGTCGGCAAGCTGCTCAAGAAATCCAGCTACCGTTTTGTTGGGAAGTTCAGTTTTCTCGGCCAGATAGCGGACGAGTTGAGTCTTGGTTAAACCTGAAGCCATGTGTTTCCTCCTAGGAGCAGATACGAATTTTAATTCCAGCGGGCATGATCTTACTACTACTGCCCTGTGGAAAACAGCCTTATTTTACGCGGGTTCCACGAAGGCAGCACTCGGAAAAGGCCATTTTTACATGCGTATCAGTAGATGAGGGTCCCGAAACGGCCCAAACATGGATACCCGAGCGGCTCCGGGCAAGCGGCGAAAACCGCTCGCCCTAAATCTCGCCGTCATCCGGTGTCATAATGTTAGGAGGAGAACTCGGTTTGAGTTGCGCCATCTGCGAGATTCGTAAAGAAAAGCGCTTCTGTCCCGCCGTCCACGGCCGCATCTGCGCGCAGTGTTGCGGCGAGCAGCGCGAGGTGACACTCGATTGTCCGAGCGACTGCCCTTACCTGCAACAGGCAAGAGAGCACGAAAAGCCGCGTCCCGCGGACCAATTCGACCGTGCTTCGCTGTTCCTGCAGGTTGAGATTTCCGAGCAATTCACTTACGAGCGCGAGCATCTGCTCATGGGGCTCAGCTACGCTCTGGCGAAAGCAGCGCAAGCGGACCGCACCCTGAACGATCGCGATCTGATCGCCGCACTTTCCGCGATGTGCACGCGTTATGAGCGCTTGGTGAACTCCGGGCTGCACTACGATCAGCCGCTGACCAGCGCCGCGCAGCACGCCGCTGCAGCTCAAGTGGAAGAAATGTTGAAGCAGTATCGCGAGGCGGAACAGAAACAACTGGGATACTCCACCCTGCGCGACTCCGACGTGCTTAAAGCTCTGGTGTTTCTGGTTCGGCTGGGCCACGGACGCACCTCAGGCCGGCCCAGATCACGCGCCTTCATCGACTTTCTACACGCCCAATTTCCTGAGAAAGAGTCGGCCGTAGTCACGGCGCAGGAAGCGGCCAGCCGGATCATCGTGCCGTAGGGCGAAAGGCAAGCCACGGATTGCACGGATCATACGGATCAAGATCAACACGGATAAGAAGATCTTTTGGCAGGAAGTAGTCCTTCTGACGGTTTATCCGTGGGCATCCGTGAAATCCGTGGCGTGTCTTACCTTCCTTACCACAGGCCCCGCCGGCAGCGCCTCCAGCAGTTCGCGAACCGTCTTCTTCAGCACGGGATGGAGTACCTTCGGCGCAATCTCCGCCAGTGGTTCGAGAACGAAGCGCCGCTGATGCAGCGCGGGATGCGGGATCGTGAGGTCCGCGGAATCGAGCTCGGTGGAATCAATGACCGTGCCGTCGAACAGCAGAATGTCGATATCAATGGACCGCGGGCCTTTTTTCTGCAGGCGCCGCCGCCCCATCTCCTCCTCGATGCGGAGAATCGCGGCTATCAGTTGCTGCGGAGTCTTGCTGGTTTCAAGCGCGAGGGCGCAATTGAAAAACCACGGCTGCTCGGTAAACTCCACTGGCTCGGTCTCATAAACAGACGACATCGCAACCACCCGGCCGATTGCTCCCAACCGAGCGCGGGCCTCCTGCAGCTGCTTTTCGCGGTCTCCGACATTTGATCCCAGAGAAAGATAAACGAGGTTGGGCATGGTCTGGGAACTAGTGTCAGGCATCATTGTCCTGGTTTCCATTGGGAAATTTTGTCGCAACGGAGTGTCGAATACCTACCTTAAAACCCGATACCTTGGTCACCTTTCGAGGGGCTACGCCGAACGCTAAAATCGGCGTTATGACGTTGGAGTCTCTACTTCTGAGCCGGGATAGCGAAGTGCTCCGGATCCTCCGGCCTACCCTGGAGAAGCTCTCGATCGACGTCGAAGTGTGCCAGGAAGCGAAAAAAGCCAGCGAGATCCTCATCGCGGAGAAGTTCGATGCCGTGATTGTGGACTGCGACGACATGCAAGGCGGCCTGGAAGTGTTGCAGGGCCTGCGCGCTACTCCCAGCAACCGGAATTCCGTAACCTTCGCCCTGCTGAACGGAAAGAAAACCACCACGCAGGAAGCCTTTGGCATGGGCGTGAATTTCGTCTTGCAAAAGCCCATCAGCATGCTGAATGCCTCGCGCTGCTTTCATGCGGCATTGAATTTTATGGTACGCGAGCGCCGCCGCTATTACCGCCAGCCCGCAAAGATGCAGGTCCGGGTGGTGTTGAGCGACAAAGAGATTAACGGGATCAGCACCAATATCAGCGAGGGCGGCATTGCCCTCATGTTGCATAAGGCGATCCCCAAGGGCGCCGCTCCTCGTTTGCAATTCACCTTGCCCGATACCAAACTGTCTCTGGACGTCGAAGCGGAAGTAGCCTGGGCCGACATTAAGGGACATGTTGGATTGCGCTTCCTCAACGTCCCCCTGAGTTCCCAGCAGCTCCTGGAAAAATGGCTCGACGAGCAAATGGAAAAGGAGCTACCCGGCACGAAAGAGATGCTGCCGTACCCGGGCTCCAACACCGTCCAATGAGCCTGCTCCCAGCCGCCTCCCAGGTATTCACTTTGTAACTTTGTCACCGCGCCGGTGCGTGGCAATCTGGTGGGATACTGGAGAGCCATTGCCATGCTTCCTACTGCTTACCGCATCACCCGCGTACAAAAGACTCTGCGCTGGTTTGAGCAAGACATCCCACTGCTGAACATGCGGGTGAAGGACCTGTCGGCCGAACGCCAGCGCTCCGCGCGGCAGTTCGCCGCAGCCTTGATCAGCCAGACCCGCGCCGAACTGGACCGCTTGCTCGAGGAACAGCCTGAGCCCGCATCCGAGACCGGCGATTTTCCCTGCGAACCTGCCGACTGATGTGGTTTTGGGTCTCAGTTTATCTCGGGTAAGTCTGTCTAGGGTTGGAGCGCCAACTCAGCACGATCAGAGTGAAGATCCAGCCGTGGCGTGTGCACTGTAAGGACCGGCGGCGTCTCGCTCCTCTTCCGGCAGCGTTACTTCCTCCCACAGCGTTTTGTCGCGCAGGATGCGTGATACCAGAGCTGTGTGCATGGCGTGACCAGCGCGATCGGCGACGATCTTGCCCAGGATCGGCTTTCCCAAAAGCGCGAGATCGCCAACCAGATCCAGAACCTTATGCCGGACGAACTCGTCGGGAAAGCGCAACGGACCGTTCTCAAGTCCGTCACGAGTCAGCACGATGCAGTTTTCCCTCGATGCGCCGCGGATCAGTCCCATGTTGCGCATGGTTTTTTCGTCTTCGCGCGAGCCGAAGGTGCGCGCCCCCGCAATCTTGCGCAGGTAGCTGCCGTTTGAAAGCTCCACCTGAAAAGTTTCCTTCCCGATCAGCGGATGAGGAAAATTGATCGAATAAGAAACCGAATAGCTGTCGGCGGGATGAACCGAAATAAACTTGTTGCCCTCGCGCATCTCAACTTCGCGGAGAATCTTCAGATACTTACGGGGCCGCCGCTGCTTGCGGATCCCGGCCTTCTGAATCAGTTCGACAAACGGGAGGGCGCTGCCATCGAGAATCGGGAGTTCGAGATTGTCCAGCTCCACAATCGCATTGTCGACGCCCAGGCCGATAAAGGCCGAGAGCAGGTGCTCGGTGGTGGAGATAAGCACGCCCTTTTTCATGAGACTGGTCGCGTAGCTGACGCGAGCGACGTTGCGGCTTATGGCCTCGATCTCAAAGCCATCGAGATCGATGCGGCGAAACACGATTCCCGTTCCGGGAGGCGCGGGAAGAATTCGCATCGAAACCGGTGCGCCACTGTGGAGTCCAACTCCACTACATTCCACGGCCGAGCGGACTGTTTGCTCTGGAGTCAAAGGGTGTTTGCGTATGTCCCGGTGAATGAATAGATTACAGCCCCCACGCCGTCTCTGACTGTGGTAAAAACGCCACAGTGCGTGGCGTAATGCCGATGGCGTACCAGCGTGATCAACGGCTGGCTGCCCTTAAGGCCTGATAAGTCAATCAGTTATGCCGGAAATGATAGATCGCGGAGAGCACCAATACTGACATTACCTTAGTGTTTCTTGGCAGGCTTATTGGGATTGTATCCCGAACTGGGATCGAACATGGCTTCGTCCAATCCCTCATTGTAGTGAATCGAATTCAGGAAGCGCTGGGCCTGCATATCCCCGTTGTAGTAGCGGGTGAAGCTGTAGGGCGTCATGATGCCCTGCACCGGCTTGTAATTATCGTAGATTTCTTCCTCCACGTTGCGGTCCCTATCCACCGGATCGCGCCATTTATAGGTTTTCTTGATGGGCAGATGGCTTTCGAGATCAAAGAAGAGACTCACCGCTTCGTCCTTCGCATTGATCAGCGTGACCTGCTGGGCCGCGACGTTGCCGGCCAGAGCTTTGCCGTCATAGAACAGCGCGACACCAGGGTCGTTGACCCAGGAGCGGAGAATGGTCTCCAACGAAAGCCTTCGCCGCCGCAGATAGTCATCGAGATCCTTCTTTTCCACTTCGTGCGGGCCCTTGTAGGTGATTTCGTAACCCTTCTGGCCGACGTAGACAACGGCAATGTCCCGCTGCGGCGTGACTTCGATCCGTTCCCGGTCAGGATATTCGACGAACCTCCAGAACAGCACGCCGCCCGTGGTGGCGCTTCCGTGATGAAAGCTGTAGGTGCGTCCCTGCTGCTCCGCATCGTGGACGTTCAAGTACGCCTGCCCGCCCAATGCCTGGATCGCCTGATCGAGCAGGGCGCGCGCCTGACGCGCGTTTTCCTCATCGTCGCCCCGATTTGCGGGAATCGATTGGGCTCTGGCGGCAGAGTCGGGAGAAGTCTGCGCAGCGGTCTGGGTGCCAGACGCAGGTTCGCCCCAGGCAGACATTACCGAAACAAACGCCAGCACAACGATGAGAAATGGATGTTTCATTCAGACGATCGCATTCAGCAGATCACCTTCCGCAGATCGGCGATGCTCGAATACGAAATTGTAGCCGCTGGTAGCCTCTAAGAGTTCTACAAGTTGGATGCCGAAACTCGCGATGGCGTCACGCCGGAGCGGAAGTTCCCCGCCCGGCTATCCCACCAGCACAGCTCCGCCATTCACATTAAAGACCTCGCCGGTGATAAAGCTGGCGTATTCCGTGCACAAAAACAGCACTGGGGCGGCGATCTCCTCCGGCGTGCCGGCGCGCCCCAGCGGAATCGTCCGCCGAATTTCTTCTCCGCTTCCCGGATCATTGAGCGCCGGTTTCGACATATCGGTATCCACCCAGCCGGGAGCAACCGAGTTCACATAGATTCCCGCCGATGCCAGTTCCGCGGAAAGGCTTTTCGTCATGCTGATCAGCGCTCCCTTGCTGGCGGAGTAATCGGTATGAAACGCTTCGCCGCGCTGGCCGCTGGTGGAACTGATGAGCACAATGTGCCCGGCGGCGGAGCCGGCGTGGGACTGGACCTTCATCTGCGCCACCGTGTGCTTGACCAGGCCGAACACTGCGTCAAGGTTAATGGCAAGAGTCGAGCGCCACTGCTCATCGGTCATTTTGTCGATGGCCACGTCCTGCGCAGGCCAGACGCCGTGGTTAGCGACGAGAATATCGAGCCGTCCGAAATGTTTGGCCGCCTCCACGACCAGGGCACGAGCGGAATCCGCGCTGTCCAGGTTGCTGGCGATGGCGTGGCAGTTTGAGGCGCCGCATTCCTTGACCAGAGCCTCGGCCTGCGTCCGCGCCTTCTGATAGCTGAACACCACCTTGGCGCCCGCCCCTGTAAACAGGCGCACCGTGGCTGCACCAATGCCGCGCGAACCACCTGTAATGAGAGCAACTTTGCCGGAGAGAGAAAGAGGAACGGACATAGCCTCCAGTTTCCAGTTTCTGATTCGAACTTGCAAGTCGTCGGATGAGGCAGAACGCTGAGATCGCACCTCACTCCAAAGATTAGGTCCTATCAGGTTTTGGCTGCGAGGCGAGCTGGGTCCGGTGTATCGCGAATGCGTCCGGCCTCCACATCCGCAAGTACCGCGCGGAGCCAGCGCAGATCGAGGCGGCACTGCTCCGCCATGTGCTGCATCAGCTGACGGCTGCCGGTGGGCAGCATCGGTGCCCATTGCCGACGCAATTTCCGGATCTCGGCCAGGCGCGCATTCCGTCTCTCGATTTGGATGCGCAGAGCCTCGCCGACCAGCTTCAGGTCGGCGAGATGCAAGAAGAGCATGGGGCCGTAAAGAGTCTCCCGGAGGTCGCCTTCGGCGGCAAATTGCAAGTGCAGGAGTTCACGAAAGCGGTCCCGTCCGCGCGCAGTGATCCGGTACACCGTACGGATGCCGCCCCGCGCCACGCGCTGGCGGGCTACCGCGGTTAACAGGCCACATTTGGCAAGCTGGCGCACGGCATAGTAGAGCGTGCCGACATCTACGTCGGTGAAACACTCGATCATGGCCTGGGTCAGACGTCGCTTAATCTCATAGGGGTGAAAGTTGCCACGGTGAAGAACCCCCAAAATGTATAGTTCAGCTTTCATTGGTATAATTTTACTATTATAATTAGATTAAAGGAGGGATGTGTCATGAAGCGTTCTGTTCTCGCCTGCCTGGCAGGACTTTTCACGTGGGCTGTTGTGGTCACGGTGATCAACCGCTTGCTTCGCCTGAGCCTGCCGAACTATACCGCTGCTGAGCACACGCTCCAGTTCACGCTGGGCATCAAGTGGGCACGCCTTTTAATGGCTATCGTGACTTCGCTGGTGGCCGGTGCCGTAACACGTTGGATATCCCCGTCGAGCCGCTGGCCGCCGTTGATCGTCGGCACAGTGGTGCTGGCAATGTTCGCGCCTTGGCACATCGCCAATTGGAGTAAATTCCCGGCGTGGTATCACCTGACGTTTCTCCTGACGATTATTCCGGCCGTGCTCGTGGGTGCGCTCCTCCCACCGCGCCGGAACAACGACCGCAATGAGGTTTACTCCCGGCCGGGATAAAGCTTCACCGCCGACCATGGCATCTCGGAACGGCCTTAGAAACCGTCCCTGGCCGACGACGCCCGCTCCGACTTCAACTCGCGCAGTAGCAAGCGGACCAGCATCCCGTCGAAGCCGGTGCCGCTCATCTTGGCCAGTTCATCGAGAGCCTGGTCGGGCGTGCGGGCTGCGGCAATCGAATGCTCGGTCACCATGTTGGCATAGGCGTCCGCAAGGGCGATAATCCGCGCCCACACAGGAATCTGCTCGCCTTTCAACCCATCGGGATAGCCCGTCCCATCAAAGCGCTGGTGATGATGTTCGATGGCCTGGCGCATCATGGCGCTGTGCGGCACAATGCCCGCGATTTCGGCTCCAACGCGCGCATGCATCTTCACCAGAAAGAATTCATCATCAGTAAGCGGCCCGGGTTTGTTCAGAATGCGTTCCGGGACGAAGATCTTGCCCACATCGTGAACGCGCGCGGCATACACCAGATCGGCGGTTTCCTCGGGAGGCAAATGAAGCGCACGCGCCAGAATCTCGGTGTAACGCGCCACCAGGTCACCATGGCCGGCGGTGTGCAATTCGCGGGATTCGGCGGCCCGGCTGAGAACCTCAATCGATTCCTTCAGCAAGGGAACATTGCAATCCTCTTCTCCGCCACAGAATTTCAGCAGCATTGAAGCCAGTTCTTCAAGATGCTCCGGCCCGTTGTGTTCGCGCTGCAGAAAGCCCTCGATGTAGGCAGAAATCTGCTGGCGCTGGGAAGCAAACTCCTCACCCGCAGCAAACTCCTCAGCCGCGGAGACCCGATTGCCGCCGGAGCGCTTCGAAACATACATGCCTGCGTCGGCCACGCGAATAATGTCTTCGATGGAGAACCCGTGAGTCGGGAAGCTGGCCACGCCGAAGCTGCCGGTGATATGGTGCTCGCTCAACATGGGGTCTTGCACAATCCACTGCCGCAGGCGCTCGGCCAGCACCTGGGCCTGGTCCGGCCCGGTTTCCGGCATCAAGACAATGAATTCATCTCCGCCGTAGCGGGCCACCACGTTCGATTGCCGGGATTTTTGCTCCAGCAACCGCCCCACGCGAGCCAGCACCAGGTCGCCTTCGAAGTGGCCCATGGTGTCGTTTACTTCCTTGAATTTGTCCAAGTCAATCAGCACCACGGAGAACGGACGCCCGGAGCGCGAAGCCCGCTTCCACTCCGCCGACAGCGCTTCCCAGAAAAAGCGTCGTGTCTTGATTCCCGTAAGCCCGTCCGTGATCGACTGCTGTTGCAGCTTCTGGAACACGAAAGCATTGTGCAGCGCCGTAGCCAGCAGGTCGGCCAGGGTGTTAAGAATGAGAACGTCCTGCGGCGAAAACGCGCTTTCATTGCGGCTTTCGATGTTGAGCGCACCCAGCAGGTTCTCGCCGTAAGTGATGGGAATGCACAGCACGGACCGCGACTCCGGTAGAATCGCCCCGATCTGGCCCTCCAAGCCGTTTTGCACCAGAGCCCGCTCGCCGGTCCGCGCCACCCGCCCTAGAATCCCGATCCCTATGGGGATGCGCTTGCCCATGGCATGCGCGGTAGCTCCCGCTTCCGCTTTAATTTCGATCTCTTTAGTCCCGTAATCGAGCAGGCCGATGCCAATGTGATCAAAGCTGAAGTTCTTCTGGATTTCCCCGACAATCTGTCCAAGCAGGTGCACCGGATCGTCGCTCGAAATCGCAGTGCGCGAAATGTTGTTGAGAAATCCAAGCTGCCGCGAGCGCCGTTGTTCCTCGGCGAACAGGCGCGCATTCTCCACCGCAACGGAAACCTGGCCGGCAGCGGTCATCAACACATCCAGATCGCGCTGTTCGAATACAAATTCCCGTTCCTTATTCATCGCAACCATCACGCCGGCCGGCTTATTCCCCAGCAGAATCGGGGCCGCGCACAGACATTTGGCGGGATACTCAGGTCGGTAGGTAACGCCCAGCCGCGCCCGCATTCTCTCCAGGTCGGAGCGTATCAGCAGCGGTTGCCCCGTCCGGATCACATACTCGGTGAATGCGTTCTCCAGCTTGCGCGAGCGCTTGGGAAGAGTCTGCCCGTTCTCCACTTCCAGCTCGAAGCGGATTACGTCTCCTTCCTGAAAGGCGATGTAGAAGTTGCCAGTGTGGAAAATCTGTCCCAGCTCGGTGTGGATGGTGCGCAACACTTCATCCTGATCAAGCCGCGAACTGATAGCCTGCCCAATCTGCGTCAGCAACTCGTATTCTTGTGTGCGCCGGTGGGCGTCGTGCGCGATCAGGTAGTTTTCGAGCGTCAACCCGAGTTGCAAAGCCAGTCCTACCATCAGACGCGGGCCCGACGCGCCGAACGCTTTACGCTCCGCATGAGGAAATAAAATCACCCCGAAGGCGTGTTCGCGGGTCTGCAGACTCACGGCGGTCAGGTTCCGAATGTCGGCTTCCGTGAACACCTTCTTGAAATCGGCATAGGTCCCGCTCGGGCCTATGGGCAGCGGCTCGGTCATATGGGCCAGGTCATGCACGGTAAATAGCCCACCTTGCCGGTAAGCCAGCTCGCAGATGTATTCTCCCGCGCCAGTCGTGGTCAAAACCTCCAGGAATTGCGCAGAAAACCCGCGCTCCACCGAGGGCAGCAGGCCGCGCCAGCGCTCCGAGATGTAGATGATTGCCCGCCTCGCCGCTAAAGCGCCGGCTAGGCGGTCCAGTGCCGACTGCATGCTCGGCAGCAAATCGTCGGCCGAGAGCAAGCGTCGGGGATCCACTCCCAAGGTCGAAAGCGCCAGCGTGTTCTCCTGCACCGCGTTGCGCTCGTTCTCAAACAGCACCATGACCATCGCAATGCCCAGCAGCATCTGCGGTACCGGCCCCAGATAGTTGGCGGCGCTGTCAAAACGCGCTCCCCATAGACTGCGGAATTGCCCCGCACCCATCAAGACAGCCCACAATGCCAGCGAGAACCCCAGCACCTTAAAAGCCAGCGATCCCCGGCGGTGGCCGTTGACGTAGAACACGGCCGAACAGTACAGGAGCACGGCTGCAATTCCCAAGTCGAGGGCGACGGCCGGCTGCGCGGCTTCCTGAAACGCCCCAGCCACCATGTGTCCCTGAAAGTTGAACCACGCCAGCGCAATTCCGGCGACGGCCAGCGCTGCGTCATACCAGCGAAAATGCGAAGGCCCGCGCATCAGGCGGGTTGACACAAAGATGCACAAAGCCATCGCCACCAGGAACAAGGAACTGGCGAAGAATGCCAGCGGCGAAGGCGCGCGATAAAACGAGACCGCGTGGAGAACGTAATGCAGCGAATAGGCGGCCCATGCCAGCTGCCAGGCGCGAAAATACGCCTGCCGGCTTTGCTCATACAGATAGGTGAAGATCAGGAACAGCAGCACCGAGACTAGTCCCGGAATCACCACCATGCTGATGACGACGCTGTTCATGAGGCCTGGAGAACCCTTCCCGCGGAGATCGATCAGCGGCTTAGGAGAAGACTGACACCTAATGTTTTCACAGCTTGGGGTGCGAATACAACAGGATTTAAGGACACTGCCCGTACACAAAAATACCCGGAATCAGTCACTTGACCGGGGGGGTGTGGCCCCGGCTCGCTTGACGATACTTTTCTTGCCCCCATACCATCAGACTTTCGCCATCTATGCCCGAATCCACGCCAGTCTCGAAGCCCCGGGTGCGCTTTGCGCCGTCACCTACCGGCTTTCTTCACGTAGGCAGCGCGCGCACTTTCATCTTCAACTGGCTGTTTGCCCGCCACAACGGCGGAACGATGATCCTCCGCCTCGACGACACTGACGTCGAACGCAACACCCAGGCGTCGGTGGATTCTATTTTCGACGGATTGAAGTGGCTGAACTTAAGCTGGGACGAAGAATACAAGCAATCCGAGCGCATCGACTTGCACCGCAAGACCGCGTGGGCGATCTTCGAGAAAGGCCTTGCCTACCGCGACTTCACCCCCGCCCACACCGGGGACGCCGAAAAATCAGGCGTACAAGGAACCTGGCTGTTCAATCCCGGCGCGCGCGAACTCTCCAAGGCGGAAAGTGACCGCCGCGCCGCGGCCGGCGAGCCGTTTGCCTTGCGCTTTCGCGTTCCGCGCGAGGGTGGGCGGGTGGTGCGATTCAATGATGCGGTCTACGGCGAGCAGGTAAAGTCCGCCGCCGATATCGAAGACTTCGCCCTGCTTCGCTCCGATGGCATGCCGACCTACCACCTCGCCTCCTGCGCCGACGATGCCGACTTGCGCATCTCCCACATCATCCGCGGACAGGACCATCTCACCAATACTTTCAAACACGTACTGATTTTCGAAGCGGCCGACTGTACACCGCCGCAGTTCGCGCATCTGCCCCTGCTGGTCGCACCCGACGGCACCAAGCTTTCGAAGCGCCGCCACGGCCCCGTGGTCAGCGTCACGACCTACCGCGGCGCTGGATTCCTCTCCGAAGCCTTCATCAATTTTCTCTGCCTGCTCGGCTGGTCGCCCAAGGATAACCGCGAGAATATGTCTCTGAACGAGATCATCGATGTGTTTTCCCTGGAAGGGATCAACCGCTCGAATGCCGTGGTGAATTTCAAAGAACCGGCTGCGACTCCGGAGGAAACCTTCGATCCGAAAGCGCTCTGGCTCAACGCCGAACATATTCGCGGCTTGTCAGTGGAGGATTTGAGCGCCCGCTTGTTGCCCATCGCGCTCGCCGCCGGATTCAACGTCACACCGGAAAAGATGTTGCGGGTCACGCCGCTCATCCGCGAGCGCATCAAACTGTTGCGCGACGTCCTCACTGCCGCCGACTTTTTCTTCGTGGATCAACTGCCGCCCTACGACCCGGCGGAGCTAATCCCGCAAAAGGGAGACGCGGCGATGGCATTGAAAGTCCTCACGCGAGCCCGTGAAGTGCTGGCAAAGGTCGAATTCAAACACGACCCGCTGGATCAGGCTCTGCGCGCCGCTGCCCAGGAACTGGGAGTCAAAGCAGGACAGATGTTTCAGCCCATCCGCGTCGCGGTCTGCGGCCGTAAGAACGCCCCGCCATTGTTCGAGACGCTGGAAGTGCTGGGCAGAGACACTACTCTTGCGCGAATCGAGCAGGCGGTCGGGAAAATGCAGTAACAGCTTGAAGTAGCGGGCGACTTGAAAATCTTCAGAGCTACCACTCTCTAGCGTCATCCCGAAGGCCCGCGTTCTCTCCAGCGGGACGAGGGATCTCCCGCGCGCAGACTGCCGGCCGAGTCCGAATACACCACTGGCGGCTCGAACGGATTCCGTCGCTGTCTCCCTTTCCCCGTGCCGCCATGTGACATCCGACCTTGCGGTCCACAGCCTCGATAGCCGATCCTCACCGCAGGTGCAGTGCGGAATCGCGGTTTTT
Source organism: Candidatus Sulfotelmatobacter sp. (assembly GCA_049512915.1). GTDB lineage: Bacteria > Acidobacteriota > Terriglobia > Terriglobales > Acidobacteriaceae > Sulfotelmatobacter. Next base: position 509 of record JBEKWP010000055.1, on the reverse strand, counting down.
ACCAGCTCAGAATCTCGCTAAGTAGTTTGGGCTCAAGATTTTGCCCGCAACTTATTGAGCCCAGTAGATTATTTTGCAATTTACCCGTCCAACACCATGATTTCAAGAGATCAGGGGGAAGGGGGTACTGCCATTAACCAGATAGCAAAGACCCATTTTCCCGATTAAGGAAAGCCAACATCGAACGCAGTTCACAGGCGATCCCCGAGTCCGCGATCTCATACCTAGAAATGAAGATCCTCAAGTCATGAATTCCAGAGTTCCTGTCAGCCAACCTTACCATCGCTCTGCTTGCGATAAGATCAAAGAGCAATGAATTCACCTTCCCCAAGCGAAGCTGGAGAAAAAGCTGTAGCTGCATCGCCGTCGCCCGCTCCCTCGAACTTCATCCGCGACATCATTCTCGAAGACCTCAAGACCAACAAGCACAACGGTCGGGTCCAGACACGCTTCCCTCCGGAGCCGAACGGCCATCTCCACATCGGGCATGCCAAGGCGATCTGCATCGA